>JBFYPZ010000055.1:0-13637 GCA_041303035.1 Flavobacteriaceae bacterium | reverse complement strand
AGCCTGTATGACCTCAACTGCAACACAGAACCCGTCATTGACCTATATGGCCCTTACCGCCAGGGCCTGTGATTTTGCAATAAAAGAATCAAAAAAAGGCTTGTAGTAATTTCTAAATTGTGTAGCTTTAACTAATTGTCAGAAATTGGTGATTCGCTGGAATTGAATCAAGAAATAGGTATCTGGAAATAAATTTAAAAATTATGAATGCAAACCTGGCTGTTTTAATTGATGGCGATAACATACCTTCAGCCTCGATCAAGGAGATGATGGAAGAGATCGCGAAATACGGAAACCCAACAATCAAAAGAATTTACGGTGACTGGACCAAGCCCAATCTGGCGAAATGGAAAAACCTGTTGCTGGAGAACGCCATTACACCCATACAGCAATACGGATATACCTCGGGTAAAAACGCAACAGACTCCGCCATGATCATAGACGCCATGGATATTTTGTATTCCGGAAAAGTTAACGGCTTCTGTCTGGTTTCAAGCGACAGCGATTTTACCAGACTGGCTACGCGCTTGCGGGAATCCGGCCTTCAGGTGATAGGGATAGGCGAAAAAAAGACGCCCAATCCGTTTATTGTTGCCTGTGATAAGTTCATTTATATCGAGATCTTAAATAACCAGTCAAAGGAAAGGGTATCTGAAAATGAAAAAGAAACGGCGAGAGTGGTGGTGGATAAGATCACCAATAAAGAGATCAAACTGATCGAAACCACGATCAACGATCTTTCTGAAGAAGATGGCTGGGCATTTCTGGGTGATGTAGGCAGTTTATTGCAAAAGAAGCAACCTAATTTTGATTCCAGAAATTACGGTTTTGAAAAGCTTACTCCATTGATCAAGTCGATAGGCAGGTTTGATCTTGAGCAAAGAGAAAATCCCAAGAGCAGGCATAAACTGATCTATGTAAAAAACAAAGAGAATCCGGTGCAAAATGTCCCGAAAAAAAGATCATGAACCTGTATGGCTTGACTTTTTCCGGATAGAAAGAATTAATAAATCATAAATTTTCATTCCTGGGCCTTGTCTTTATTGATCATTTCAGAGCAAAGAAAAACAGGAAATAAAACCATGAAGCCAATCATTTATTTGTTGATTTGGGAAGATTGCTATCCAGCTAAAATATTATCGCTCATTATTTCGAATTTCCCGGATAAATAGTAACTTTACGTAAGGCATTAAATAAGTGTACATGAAATTGGGCAGATCATGAAATCAAATTTGGGACTGACTTTTAAAAATTTTAATATTGCGGATTGGTTCTCTTTCTACCGCATTGCAGCAGCGCCTTTTTTGTTGGTTTTGATCTGGCTGGATCACCGCTTGTTGTTCACCTGGTTGCTGCTGGTCAGTTACAGCACGGATGCAATTGACGGATTCCTTGCAAGAAAATTGAAGATCAGCAGCGTGCGGGGTTCACAGCTTGATTCTGTCGGCGACCAGCTGACCTTTGCCGTTGGGCTGATCGGAGTATGGGTATTTGAAAAGGATTTTGTCATAGAAAATTCGTTCTGGATATTTCTGGGCTTGTCGCTTTACATACTGCAAATGATACTGGCCTTTATGAAATACGGCAAAACAACTTCATTTCATACCCTTCTGGCCAAATTATCGGCCATTACCCAGGGTATATTTATATTGTGGCTTTTGTTTTTCGGGCCTGTTTACTGGTTGTTTTATTATATGATTTTTTTAGGTATCATCGAGACAATCGAAGAGATAGCACTGATATTTTTATATGATAAATGGGTGGCCGGGGTAAAAGGCCTGTATTGGGCAATCAATGATGAAAGACGTAAGGCCTGACGTATAAAAGCTCATTAAATTTTTGTTTATGCGTTCCTATTCAATGCTTCAGATTCTTTTATTGTGTCTGGCTATTTTAATTATAGATATTTTGGCCTTTTATTGGCTGCAATCCATAACAGATCTCCTTGCTTCAGATTTTTTAAGAAGAACCATCCATTTTTTATTTTGGTTTTTTACGGTTGGATTGATCGTATCTATTGTTATTCTGAAATTGAGGCTGGATTCACTACACCCGATTAGAAAGCATTTTTTGGTAACTTCACTTTACGGCTTGACGATCTCATCCTTTATCCCAAAAATTATCTTTGTAATCGTTATTTCATCTCTTTACTTTACCAACTATGTTTTTTTGGAAAAAGAATCGCTGATCCTGATTCCGATCATCGGTTTGTTCGCCGGCTTCCTTCCGTTTTTCGTGATTCTCTACGGCGTTTTTCTCGCCTTGTACAGATTTAAAATTCACAGGATCAAAGCACATAATCCGCTCTTGCCCAAGGGCTTGACCGGACTTAGAATTGTGCATATATCCGACCTTCATCTGGGCAGTTTCAATTACCGGTATCACATTTTGGAAAGAGCCGTTGAACTGATCAACAACCTGAAACCGGATTATATTTTTTTTACCGGCGATATCGTCAATAATTTTGCCTGGGAATTAAAAGGCTGGGACAAGGTAATGAAGCCCTTAAAAGCAAAATATGGAAAATACGCTGTATTGGGAAATCACGATTACGGGGATTACAGTGAGTGGAAGACCAAAAAGCGGAAGGAACAAAATTTTGAATCCATTAAATACTTCTTTAAAAAAATTGATTTTCAATTGTTGCTGAATGAATCTGTTACCGAAGTGATCAAAAATGAGCCTTTAGGTATTATCGGCGTGGAAAATCTGGGTAATCCTCCATTCAAACAGTATGGTGACCTTGGTAAGGCCATGAAAACGGTCAGTGGAATTCCTACCAAGATCCTGCTCTCTCATGATCCAAGCCATTGGCCGAATGAAGTCATTGGAAAAACAGATATCCTGCTTACCTTATCGGGTCATACCCACGGCATGCAGGCCGGTATCAAATTGAAAAACAAAAAATGGAGCCCCATTCAGTACAAATACGAACATTGGGCAGGTATGCACAGAAATAAAGAGCAATACCTGTATGTAACCCGGGGCCTTGGCTGGCATGGGTTTCCCGGAAGACTGGGCATGCGGCCGGAAATAACACTCATTGAACTGGCCAATTAATATTTTATTTTCAGACACGGTTTGTCGCAGTCCGTCTGCGGGTTGAAATGTATTTTTACGGAAAATAAAGACCGAAAAAATGTTTATCGAGCACAACCCAGACCACCCGGAAATTCAAATGAGAATGGAAACCACTAAAGATCATAACGAAAAAGAAGTGCTGGCTCAGGTTTCCCAAATAGAATGCACCTGGGAAGAAGTTAAGGGATAATCGATTGTCACCCAAAGGTATTATGGTACGGAGTCTATCAGTTTTTTAATACATTCTTAGCCAGGTTCCGAAAAAAAATTTTCCCGTTTCGTTTAGTCTAAGCTCCCGGCAGATCTCCGTTTCCTTTACAGGGCAAATTGCTTTCTCCCATCAAATACAGATCTACCTCTCTGGCGGCCTCTCTGCCTTCACTGATGGCCCAAACCACCAGAGATTGTCCGCGCCTCATGTCGCCCGCCGTAAAAATATTTGATTTGTTTGTATGGTATCGCAATGCTTTGTAATTTGTTCTTTCATCGAGTTCTATACCCAGTTGTTCGCTCAATATGGTCTCAGGGCCTGTAAATCCCAGGGCCAGTAAGGCCAGTTCACAGGGCCATACCTTCTCCGTTCCTGCTATTTCGAGCAATTGTGGTCTTTGACCGGGAACGAATTTCCATTCAACCTGCACCGTTTTAACTGCCTTTAACCTGTTATTTTCATCGGTGATAAATTCTTTGGTATTGATGAGCCAGTTTCTGTCACAACCTTCTTCATGAGATGAGGATGTTTTTAATTGCAAGGGCCAAAAGGGCCAGGGAGTAGATGCGCTTCTGCCCACGGGTGGTTTATCCATGATCTCAAAATTTGTAACTGAAAGCGCCCCCTGCCGGTTCGAAGTTCCAACGCAATCAGAACCCGTATCTCCGCCACCAATCACGATCACATGTTTTCCTTTGGCAGTGATCTGCTCTTTATCCAAAGTTTGGCCAAAAAGCACTTTTGTTTGCTGCGTAAGAAAATCCATGGCCTGTTCCACGCCGCTTGTGCCGGGTTTTATATTTGGCAGGCTCCTTCTCAGTGTTGCACCTCCGCAAAGAACAATGGCATCATATGCTTTAATTTCAGATACCGGGATGTTGACCCCTATGTTCGCATTCGTCTTAAAAACAATACCTTCCGCTTCCAGTATAGCGATCCTTCTGTCTATGATTCCTTTTTCAAGTTTAAAATTAGGAATGCCATAGCGCAACAGTCCGCCAACAGCGTCGTCTCTCTCAAATACGGTAACCGCATGGCCGGCCCTGTTCAATTGCTGGGCAGCAGCAAGACCTGCCGGACCCGAACCAACGACAGCAACTCTTTTTCCGGTCCTGTTCTTTGGCGGCTGTGGTATGATCCAGCCTTCATTAAAACCGCGTTCAACGATATTTTTTTCAATATTTTCAATGGATACCGGGTCAGATACGATCCCAAGCACACAAGCTTTTTCACAGGGAGCAGGACATACCCTGCCGGTAAATTCGGGAAAATTATTCGTGGAATGCAAAATGCTCAGTGCCTTTTTCCAGTCATTTTTATGTACCATTTCATTGAAATCCGGGATCAAATTGCCAAGCGGGCAACCGCTGTGACAAAATGGTATACCGCAATCCATACACCTTGAGCCCTGCTGTTGTAATTCATTTTGGGGCAAAGTCAGGGTAAATTCGCTGTAATCCTTTACCCTTTCCTGTACCTCCAGGTTATCTTCATCCTTCCTGGAGTACTCCATAAAACCAGTAACTTTTCCCATTTTCTATACGGTTGTTATTTGTTCTTTTTCAAACTTTTCACGTTCAATTCTTTCCAGCGCTTTTTTATAATCCGTAGGCATAACTTTTATAAAGTGCATTTTGAGGTTATCCCAGTCACCCAGGATCTCCTCAGCCTTGTCGCTGTCTGTATAATCGTAATGTTTTCTGATCAGGTGCTGCAGTTCGGTAAAATCGGCTTCGGTCAATGCTTCCAGACCTACCATTTCCGTATTGCAAAGCCCGTCCCGGAATTTTTTGTACGGATCAAAAACATAGGCTATACCGCCGCTCATTCCGGCAGCAAAATTTCTGCCTGTTCTGCCCAAAACCACCACTTTTCCTCCGGTCATGTATTCGCAACCATGATCACCTAAACCTTCTACAACGGCAGTCACACCAGAATTTCGCACGCAGAATCGCTCCCCCGCCATTCCGTTGATATAGGCTTCGCCTTTGATCGCTCCATAAAAGCAAACATTGCCGACGATTACATTATCCTCCGCTTTAAAATCTGCCGCAGCGGGTTTTTTAATAATTATTTTGGCACCAGATAGTCCTTTCCCCAAATAATCATTCGTATTTCCTTCGAGTTTAAAGGTGAGCCCTGAGGTTGCAAATGCACCAAAGCTCTGTCCTGCAGAACCGAAGAAATCGACGTTTATCGTGTCTTCTGGCAAACCGAAACCACCGTAAATCTTGGAGATTTCGTTGCTTACAATGGCACCGACAGTTCTGTTGGTATTGTTTATTTTATAGGACAGATACATTTTTTCTTTTCTGTAGATGGCCGGATGTCCGTTTTTTATGATCTTGAAATCCAAGGCCTGATCCAGGTCGTGCACCTGAGCTTCTGTATTGCGCTTGGTTCTGTTGACATAACCTTCGGGCTGATAAAGGATCTTTGACAGGTCTAAGCCCTGGGCTTTATTATGATCAATGGCCTTGTTTACATTGAGTTTCTGCGATTGACCAACCATTTCTTCGATGGTCCTGAAACCGAGTTGGGCCATGATCACACGCAGTTCCTTGGCAACAAAATACATGAAGTTGATAACATGTTCAGGGGTTCCCTTAAAATTCTTGCGCAATTCAGGGTCCTGGGTGGCAATCCCCACAGGACAGGTATTCAGATGGCATTTCCGCATCATGATGCAGCCCGAAGCGACCAGAGGAGCAGTTGCAAAACCAAATTCCTCGGCACCCAGCAAACAGGCTATGGCTACATCGCGCCCTGTTTTAAGTTGGCCGTCACATTCAAGTACCACACGGCTTCTCAGGTGATTCAGGACGAGTGTCTGCTGGGCTTCTGCGATTCCCAGTTCCCAGGGTAGGCCGGCATGCCGCAGCGAAGTGAGCGGTGAGGCTCCCGTACCGCCATCATATCCCGAAATAAGGATCACATCAGCCTTGGCTTTTGCAACACCGGCTGCTATGGTCCCTACACCTACCTCTGAGACGAGTTTTACATTGATTCTCGCATCTCGGTTGGCATTCTTTAAGTCGAATATCAGTTGAGACAGATCCTCGATGGAATAAATATCGTGGTGGGGTGGAGGTGAAATTAAACCCACATAAGGTGTGGAATTGCGAACTTCGGCAATCCAGGGATATACTTTTTCTCCGGGTAATTGCCCTCCTTCACCGGGTTTGGCTCCCTGAGCCATTTTAATCTGTATCTCGCGGGCATTGGTGAGATAATTGCTGGTCACGCCAAACCTGCCTGAGGCAACCTGCTTGATAGCACTGTTTTTACTGTCGCCGTTGATTTCTTTGATGAATCTTTTTGCGTCTTCCCCGCCTTCCCCGGAATTGCTTTTACCGCCGATTCTGTTCATGGCTATGGCCAGGTTTTCATGTGCCTCCTTGGATATGGATCCGTAAGACATGGCTCCGGTTTTAAACCGTTTTACGATGCTTGTCCAGGGTTCTACTTCTTCCAGTGGAATGGGATCGAGGTTCTGAAACTCCAACAATCCTCTTATTGTCATCAGGTTTTTGCTCTGGTCATTGATGGCTTCTGCATAGACCTGATAGCTGGGATAGCTGTTTGTCCGCACAGCCTGCTGCAGTTTTGCAACGGTAGTCGGATTGAATAAATGAATTTCCCCGTCCCTTCTCCAGCGATAATCTCCGCCAACCTCAATGTCGAGATTGTCGGCAATATCACTGCCGAAAAAGGCTTTTTTGTGTATTTTAGAGATCTCTCTTTCTATCTCGTACAAACCAATGCCTTCAATTCTGGAAGGTGTAAAAGGGAAATACTTTTCTATAAAGGAATTTTTTAAACCGACTACCTCAAAGATCTGAGAAGCGCGATATGAGTGCAGTGTTGATATCCCGACCTTGTTCATGATCTTGAGAACTCCGTTTCCAATGGCCTTGTTGTAGTTGTCAACGGCAACCTGTTCCTCGATTTCGCCGTATTCACCGGCGTTTACTTTTTTAGCGATGATCTCATTTACCATATAGGGATTAATGGCACTGGCACCATATCCGAATAAGGTCGCAAAATGATGCGGTTCTCTGGGTTCAGCAGATTCTATGATAATGCCGAATTTTGACCTTCTCTTATTTTTGTTCAGGTTGTGATGTAAATAGGAGCAGGCCAGCAGGGCAGGTATAGGCCCATTAGCCTTGTCGGCACCGCGGTCGGACAAAATAATAATATTGCAGCCTTCCTCCACGGCATCCAATGCTTTTCTGACGATCTGATCCAAAGCCCTTTCCAGAGAATTGAGACCTCTTTTGATATCATACAGTATGGGAATGACCTGCGCTTTGAACCCGGGTACCTGAATGTTCTTGATCTTGTCGATATCATCATTGGAGATCACAGGATTCTGGATCTTCAGTTTCTTCGCGTTTTCCGGTATGATTTCAAATATATTCCGATCCTCTCCAACTGCCAGACTGATGTCGGTGATGATCTTTTCTCTGATCCCGTCCAATGGGGGGTTAGTTACCTGAGCAAACAGCTGCTTGAAATAATTGTAAAGAAGTTGTGGTTTTTTTGAAAGTACTGCCAGAGGTGTGTCAATTCCCATAGAACCAATAGCCTCGTAGCCTTTTGTAGCCATGGGAGCAATAATAATATCAAGCTCTTCTTGTGTATAGCCAAACATCTGAAGTCTGGTTTTAAAAGATATCAGTTCAACAGGGCACTGATTTCCGGTATTTGGTATTTTAGCCAGTGGCAGCAGGTTGTCGTTGATCCATTGCCGGTAGGGATGCTTTGAAGCCACCGTATTTTTAACTTCCTCATCCTCGATAATCTTACCTGCCTCCATATCTACAAGGAAGATTTTTCCGGGTTCCAGTCTGCCGTGCTTTGCCACATCTTCAGGCTTGATGTCAAGTACACCTATTTCTGAGGACATAATAACATATCCGCTTTTTGTCACGGTGTATCGTGAGGGTCTCAGGCCATTTCTGTCGAGCAGTGCGCCGATGTATTTGCCATCGGTAAAGGGAACTGAAGCCGGCCCGTCCCAAGGTTCCATGATGCAGGCATTGTATTCGTAAAAGGCCCTTTTTGTGTCAGGCATTTTGTAGTCCTTTTCCCAGGCTTCAGGCACGAGCATCATCATCACTTCCGGGAGTGTTCTGCCTGTCATCATGAGCAATTCAACCACCATATCCATAGAAGCTGAATCAGATTTTCCCGGTTGAATGATAGGGAATAAGGCACTGATCTGATCGCCAAAAATCTCACTTTTCATCAATTCCTCGCGAGCTCTCATCCTGCTTACATTGCCCCGCAGGGTATTGATCTCACCGTTGTGGCACATAAACCTGAAAGGCTGTGCCAGATCCCAGGAAGGGGCTGTATTTGTCGAGAACCGCTGGTGCACAAGTGCCAGTCTGGTCACGAGACTCGGGTCGGAAAGATCCAGGTAATAATTGCGTATATCTTCCGGAATTAATAAGCCTTTATAGATGATCGTGGTAGTGGAGAAGCTGGGCAAATAAAACTGTTTGCTGTCTTTTAATTTTGACTGGGTGATCTTGTTCTCAGCTATTTTTCGTGCTGTATACACTTTGGCGATAAAATTTCGCTCTGTCATGTCAGACACAGGTTTGCCAACAAAAACCTGCATGATCCTGGGTTCTGATTTTTTTGCTATTTTACCCAAATGAGAAGAGTCGACGGGCACTTCCCGCCAGCCAAGCAAATTCAGGCCCTGGTTTTTGATCTCTGTTTCAAGTACTTCCATACAGAATTTATACTGATTGAGGCTTGGAGGTAAAAAGACCATACCCACGGCGTAATTATTTTCCTCAGGCAATTCAAAAGGACAAACCTTTTGGAAGAACTCATGCGGGATATCGATAAGTATACCGGCACCATCGCCCGTTCTGCCATCGGCACTAACAGCACCGCGGTGCTCAAGTTTTATCAGTATCTCCAGGGCATCATGAATGATCTTATTTGTCTTCTCGCCTTTCAGGCTGCAAATAAATCCGGCTCCACAGTTGTCATGTTCAAATTCGGGCAAATACAAACCCTGCTTAATATAAGTCATACCATCAAAATATGCGCTAAAATACACATTTTGATATTGAAATCGCAAAGAAAAACATTAAAACTTGAATAGAAATCAAAATACTCAATAGTTTAATAATTTTATTGTAATATTATGAATATATTCATGTTTAAAATTTAATATCATTAAAAAATAGGAGCTTTCAATAGGGTCAAATTCCCGGTTTCGATCTGAAATCAGATCTTTTTAAGGCATCTTTAGCCTGGATAAATTAAAAAAGGAAGAATTATTTTAAAATTTATGATGAAGGGTGCTAATCCTCGTAAAAACGCAGTTTGTTCCTCATCAGGTTGATCTCACTCTCAAGGTGGCTAATCCTGTGCAATAAATGGTGAATCACATCGAGTCCTTCCATATTTATACCGAGATCCGCATGCAGGCGGATCATTTTTTCAAGGCTGGATATGGCTTCCTCCTGAATGTAGTCCCTCTGATCTATGGTTTTGATTTCGACCAGACCAAATTCTGACAACTCGTATAAAAAAGAAAATTCAATTTCATAGTTCAAACAAAACTGATCGATGGGAATAAGGCTGTCTCGTTTCATCTCTTTTATTTATTTGTTTTTACCGGTCATATCTGTCTGCAAAAAGAAAGCAGGAAAACCATATCTCATCCTCATGGGTTTCAAAAATTGGAAGTGCGTATTTCATACTACCTTAATTTGGACAATTCATTAAAAAGTGCTCTTTCTTTTTCAGTAAGGTGTGTGGGGATCTGAATGTGATATGTCACGTACAAATCACCGAAAGATCCTTCTTTTTTATATATCGGAAATCCTTTGCCTTTTAATTTGACTTTGGTATTGTTCTGTGTTTCGGGCGGGACTTTCAGTTTCAGTTTTCCGCCAAGGGTATCCATGGTAAGCTCTCCGCCCAGTACTGCCGTGTAGAGCGGCAGGTTAACGCTTGTATGGAGGTTGTCACCATCTCTCTTGAATTTTGAGTGGTTACTGATATTGAAGGTAATGTAGAGGTCACCGTTTGGTCCGCCGTTGATTCCGGGTGCACCGTGTCCTGCTATTTTTATGGTCTGTCCGTTCTCAACTCCGGCAGGAATGGTAAGTCGTATATTTTTTTCGTTTACCGTAAGTGTTCTCTTGTCGGTTGTATACACATCCTGAAGTTCAAGCTGTAATTCGGCGTTGTAATCCTGGCCTTTGAATTTGGTTTGTGATCTTCCGGTTTGCTGTCTTGCCCCTCCGAACATAGTTGAGAAGAAATCTGAAAAATCAGATTCATCAAACTGTTCCTGGCCGCGGGAACTGTATTGCGGCCTTTGCTGGCGCTTACTTTGTCCGGCTTGCTCAAACTGTTCGGCGTGTTGCCAGTCTTTACCGTACTGATCGTATTTTTTTCGTTTTTCAGGATCGCTCAAAACTTCATTGGCCTCATTGATCTCCTGAAATTTCTTTTTAGCACCTGCGTCATTGGGGTTGACATCCGGATGGTATTTCCGGGCCAGTTTGCGGTATGCTTTTTTGATCTCTGCATCATCAGCATTTTTTGCCACTCCCAGTACCTTGTAGTAATCAATAAAATCCATACAAACGAAATTCAGTGAAAGTAAATATAAGTTTTTTCTGAGGATCAGTCACCGATCACTGCCCTGGAAATCACAATTTTCTGTATCTCTGAGGTTCCCTCGTAAATCTGTGTGATTTTGGCATCGCGCATCAGTCTTTCCACATGGTATTCTTTCACGTAGCCATATCCGCCGTGAATCTGAACGGCTTCTACGGTAGTCCGCATGGCCATTTCTGCACAGTACAATTTTGCCATCGCACCACTCAGGTCATAGTCTTTGTGTTCATCTTTGTCGGCTGCAGCTTTCAGGCAAAGCAATCTGCCCACCTCAATTTCTGTAGCCATGTCAGCCAGTTTAAAGGCAATGGCCTGGTGCTTGCTGATCTCTTTGCCAAATGCCTTTCTTTGTTTTGAATAGGACAAGGCGAGTTCGTATGCACCTGAGGCTATGCCCAGCGCCTGTGAGGCTATACCTATCCGGCCGCCGGCCAGTGTTTTCATGGCGAATTTAAAGCCAAAACCATCTTCTCCGATCCTGTTTTCCTTGGGAACCACCACATTGTTGAACATGAGGGAATGCGTATCAGAGCCTCTGATGCCCATCTTGTTCTCTTTGGGCCCGATATCAAAACCTTTTTGTCCCTTTTCCACGATCAGTGCGTTGATGCCTTTATGCCCTTTTTCAGGATGTGTTTGTGCCATCACCAGGTAAACAGAGGCACTTGAACCATTCGTGATCCAGTTTTTCGTTCCGTTCAGCAGGTAATGATCTCCCTGATCAAGCGCCGTGGTTCTCTGTGAGGTTGCATCGCTGCCGGCTTCGGGTTCACTTAAACAAAAAGCGCCTATGATCTCTCCCTGTGCAAGTGGTACCAGGTATTTTTGTTTTTGTTCTTCTGTTCCAAATTTTTCCAATCCCCAGCAAACCAGCGAATTGTTAACCGACATGACTACGGAAGCCGAGGCATCTACTTTTGAGATTTCCTCCATGGCAAGTACATAGGATACCGTATCCATACCGCCACCTCCGTATACAGGGTCTACCATCATGCCCAGAAAGCCCAGTTCACCCATCTGTTTTACAGCCTCTTTGGGAAAGATCTGCTTCTCGTCTCTTTCGATCACTCCGGGAAGAAGTACATTTTTTGCAAAATCCCTGGCTGCATCCCTGATCATGATTTGTTCCTCGGTCAAATTAAAATCCATATGGTTTTTTTTAGTTATTTTATTTGTATCAAAGATACATTTTTTATCAAATCTATTTGTACTTTTACTACCATATGGAACAGAAAATTTGGCAGGTCATCGGGTTGATGAGCGGGACTTCTTTAGATGGAGTAGATTTGGTTTTTGTTAAAATAAAGAAGGAATTGGGATACTCTTTTGAATTATTGAAAACAGAAACCATTCCATATTCAGAAAAATGGAAAAAAAACCTGCAGGAGGCGTTCCATTTTTCAGGGGAAAAATTGACCGGATTCGATGCAATCTACGGAAAATTTCTGGCCGGGCTGGTCAATGAATTTATCAAAAAAAATGGCCTGAAAAACATCGATTTTATCTCCTCACACGGCCATACAATTTTTCATCGCCCGGAGCAAAATTTTACACTCCAGATTGGAAACGGACCTGAGATCTGTGTGCATACCGGCTTAAAAGTCATCTGCGATTTCCGCAAACAGGATGTTGCTCTCGGCGGTCAGGGGGCTCCTTTGGTACCCATCGGGGACCGGTATTTGTTTGATCATTACACATTTTGTCTGAATTTAGGCGGATTTTCAAATATCTCCTTCGAAAAATCAGGAGAAAGACAGGCATTTGACATTTCTCCGGTCAATATTGTACTCAACCACTATGCTGAAAAACTGGGTTTCCCCTATGACAAAAATGGAGAATTGTCTAAATCCGGCCACGTCCACCGCGAGCTTTTATCGGCCCTGAATGATCTGGAATTTTACAAAACAGATAAACCGAAATCTTTGGGTTATGAGTTCGTTGCAGAAATCGTTTTTCCGCTCCTGGACAAATACAGGCTCTCCCCAGGTGATGTGCTGGCTACTTTTACGGAACACACTGCCATGCAAATGGCCGGAGTGCTCAATAATAAGGCTGAGAAGAACCAGGCTTCCACGGTTTTGGTTACAGGCGGAGGTGCTTTGAATACCTGCCTTGTTGAAAGATTGCAGGCCCATACCGGAAGTGAGCTCATTATTCCCAACAGGGAGATCATCGATTACAAGGAAGCGATCATTTTTGCACTGCTGGGGGTATTAAAGGATCAAAATGAAATCAATTGTCTGAAAAGTGTAACCGGTGCCAGGATCAATCACAGCAGCGGTGTTATTTATACCTTACATTAAAATGATCATAAAATGAAAAAATTATTAGAAAAATACGTCAGCAAGGCGCCGGAAATTGTTTTTCACTGGAGAGATTCTGAAACAGAAGCGGAAGGCTGGACCGTTATCAATTCCCTTCGCGGAGGTGCTGCGGGAGGGGGTACAAGAATGCGTCAGGGACTCGATATGAATGAAGTGCTGTCACTGGCAAAGACCATGGAAGTCAAATTCACGGTCAGTGGTCCGCCTATCGGGGGAGCCAAGTCAGGAATCAATTTTGACCCGAATGATCCCAGAAAAAGAGGCGTATTGGAAAGGTGGTACAAAGCGGTAACCCCGCTCTTAAAATATTATTACGGCACCGGTGGGGATTTGAATGTGGACGAGATCGGTGATGTGAT
>JBFYPZ010000054.1:0-13656 GCA_041303035.1 Flavobacteriaceae bacterium | reverse complement strand
ATCATGGCGCCGAGTATCGCAAAGCAAAATACCAGTGCCATTGGCCGGAACATTTTTCCTTCAACACCCATTAGGGAAAGTATGGGTATAAATACAATAATGATGATCAACTGCCCGAATATAGCGGAGTGCATCATTTTAGAGGCTCCCTGAAAGGTGATCTTATTGATCAGACCCTGTTGCTCCGTTTTCGGTAAAGAAAGTATCTGAGTTCGCTGAGCGGTAATCTTAAAGGCAATGAATTCTACGATGATCACCGCACCGTCAATAATGATTCCGAAGTCGATTGCACCCAGGCTCATCAGGTTAGCATCCACACCAAAAATATACATGAGCGATAAGGCAAAGAGCAGTGTAAGCGGGATTACGGATGCAACCACGAGTCCGGCGCGAAGGTCACCCAATAAGATCACAACTACAAAAATGACGATCAAACAACCCAGTATGAGATTTTCGGCAATGGTAAAGGTGGTTTTTCCGATGAGCTCACTGCGTTCGAGAAAGCCGTTGATATAAATCCCTTCAGGAAGTGAACCCTGAATTTCAGCTATTCTTGTTTTTACCGCCCCGATTACTGCTTTGGAATTGGCATTTTTGAGCATCATGATCTGCCCGAGCACTTTTTCACCTTCCCCGTTTCCGGTTATGGCTCCAAAGCGGTTTGCTTTTCCAAAACCTACTTTTGCCAGGTCTTTTACAAAAATGGGTGTTCCTTCTCTATTCTCAACAACTATGTTTTCAATATCGCTCAAAGAAGTAATTAACCCTTCTCCCCGAATAAAATAACTTTCATGGGTCTTTTCTATATACCCGCCTCCGGCAATACTGTTGTTTTTTTCCAGTGCTGAAAAGACCTCACTGACAGAAACATCCATGGCCCTAAGGCGTTCAGGGTTTATTGCTACTTCGTATTGTTTGAGTTCACCGCCCCAGGTATTCACCTCTACCACTCCGGGTATACCGGATAGTCTTCGTTTTACATCCCAGTCCTGTATGGTACGCAGGTCGGAGATGGAGTACATGTTTTTGTATTTTGGTTTTACTTCCAGGGTGTATTGGTAAATCTCACCGAGCCCTGTAGTGATCGGACCCATGAATGGTTTGCCAAATCCGGCAGAAATGGTTTGCTCGGTATTTTTAAGTTTTTCTGCGATCAGTTGACGTGGCAGGTAGGTGCCCAGTTTATCCTCAAAAATAATGGTCACAACGGATAGACCGAATTTTGAAACAGAGCGAATTTCCGTTACGCCCGGTAAGTTTGCCATTTCCAGTTCCACGGGGTAGGTCAGGAATTTTTCCACATCCTGTGTTGCCAGGTTGCGTGAAGTTGTGATGACCTGAACCTGATTATTTGTGATATCAGGCACAGCTCCAATAGGAATATTCATTAAACTGTACAGACCAAATCCAATCACTGTAAAAGTAAAAAGCAGGATGATCAATTTGTGATGAAGGCTGTACTGTATGATCCTGTCCAACATGAAAAGTGCAAAATTATAACATCAAAGATATGCCAAAAAGAGGAGTTCTTTATGGTAACTTCCTTAAGATTTGCTTAAGAATGAGACGGTAAAAGTGCTGCCTGTACCAGGCTCACTGATTACTTTAATCTTTGCACCAATAGCATCGGCTGCTTTTTTTGCGATGGACAGGCCCAGTCCGTTACCCTGAATGTCTTTATGCGACAGAGCAGCAGATCGAAAGAAAGGCAGAAATATCTTGTCAAGATCTTCATTTTTGATACCAATACCGTTATCCTCAATGACGCATACCAGCAGCTGGTCTTGTCCGTAAATACCCAATTTTAGCAATCCGTTTTTTTGGGTGTATTTGATACTGTTATGAATGATATTATCCAGTATCAAATGCGCGCAATAGGAGGGAATCATCCTGTCATCTGCATTTTTAATTTCCAGTTGCACCTTCAGGTTTTTATTTTTGATCAATTGATGGTATTGTTTTAAAATGGATTCAACAACTGGTATCACTGATACGGCCACTTCGTTTTGAAGAGTCTGATCCGGATCAAATCTCGATAAAATAAGCAACTGTTCCAGGGTCTCCGTCATGTTAGCAATTTCAGAAAGTGAATAAGTGATCTTTTCTTCGTATTCCTTCTGTGTTCTGGGTTTTCTGATTAGCACTTCGAGGGTACCCTGCACCGCAGCAAGGGGGGTTCGCAACTGGTGAGATGCATCAGAGGTAAATTGCTTTTCACGGTCAAGGGCATTTTCTATTCTGCTCAGCAGGTTGTTAATTGAAGCAGACAGTTTGTATAATTCATCTTTGTTGGGAGGGAGGGCAACGCGTTCAGCCAGGGTATTTTTTGTTATGCGATTTGTTGTATCAGTAATATTTTTAATAGGCTGAATGCTTCTGCCGGCCAGATACCTCGACAAGCCGAACAGGATCAGCAAAACGGCCGGGAAAAGGATCAGCAGGGTTTTGCCAAGATTTGAAATAACCATCTTGGCATCCTTTAAGGATACTGCTCCGATGATGTAACCTTTTATTATGTTGTCATGTACAATGGGGATCTGAACTTGCCGAATATCAAGATCACCCAATTTTGTATTGAAATTGTGCACGGTACTTTTGCTGTTGTTGAAAGGCAGCTGAAGTCCCTTTAGGTTTGGAGATTTATCCATCAATTTTCCTTGATCATCCATAAGTTGAATGAACACAGGGTTCACATTGACCTCCCTGTGCTCGATTTCTTCCCATTCTGCTTTACTGACAAAGTAGATGACCTCGTTCTTGATGCCAATTTCACCGGTGTGCTTTCGGGCTTCATAAGACAGCACATAGTCGAGGTTTTTGTAAACAGAACGCTTGACGATGATAAATACTATAGCAAAGACCAAAGCAATGATGATGGCCGTGGCCAGCATGTAGTAAAATGCCAGTCTGTTTTTGAAACTCAGATTCATATTTCTTTTGCCATATAACCGACGCCTCTGATCGTTTGGATATGATCCTGATCCGCACCCAGGTTCAGTTTTTTTCGCAGGGCGCTTACATACACATCAATAACACTGTTATCATAATCAAAATGAATATCCCAGACATCTTCAATGATTTGTGTTCTTTCACAAATTTTGCCCTTATTTTTGATCAGATAGCTCAGCAAGGCGAATTCCTTTTGGGTGAGATGGACTTCCATGTTGTCCTTAAGTGCCTGGTGCGTGTTCATATTCAGGGTGATCGTTCCCAACACAAGGTTTTGTTCTTCTGCTACCAGGCCCCGCATCTGAACTTTTATGCGTTCCAGCAGCTCTTCAAAGTGAAAAGGTTTTTTAATATAATCGTTGGCTCCGGCCTGCAGACCGGTAATGGTCTCGCGAATTGTATCCTTCGCAGTTAGAAAAATGACTGGAGTTGTTTTGAACTTCGTCCTGAATTGTTCACATACCTCTATGCCGCTAAGTCCCGGCAGCATCCAGTCAAGTAACAGAAGATCATAATTTCCCGTGAGGGCCAAAGACAAGCCTTTTATACCATCCTCTGCAATATCCGTTGGAAAATTTTCTTCTTCCAGCCCTTGTTTCAGGAAACTGGCAATGCCCGGCTCATCTTCTACAACTAAAATTTTCATGGATCAAAATTCAACAATTGTCATTAAAATATAAATTCCGCTGCCTTAAGTTTTGCTTAAGATTCCTTTAAATATACAAAAAGATGAGTTACTACCCGAAATAAAAGAAAAGAAGTACTCCCTGACCTCTTGTATACTATGATTTCTTTATTTTGTAAATCAAGATGCAAATCAAAAAAGGCAGGTTTAAAAACGTACAATATTTTTTGTAGCTTTGTGTTTTATAAGAAATGAAAAAGGCCATTGCCATATCCCTAACTATCATTTTGTTGTTCAGCAACTTAGGCTTTGCTTTGGGCACGCATTATTGTGGTGGAGAGGCGGTGATGAGCCGGTTATTACTGGGTGAAGCTGAACTCAGTTGCGGCATGACTGCCATGGAGAGCGATTGTGAATCAGATCATGGTGAAGGCTTCAGCATGAAGAATACCAACTGCTGTGAGAATGAATACCACAGTGCATTTGTAGACGATAATTTTAACCCGGAGCTTGTAAAACAGATCCAAAATTTTTCCCTGGCCCTTATTTTCCTTTACCCGGACTATTTTATCGCTTTATTTCCACCAGTTGAAAAAACTTTTTATTCCGATTATTCTCCACCTCCTCTGGAAAAAGACCTCCGTGTACTTTTTCAGACTTTCCTTATCTGATATCTAATCTTTTAAGACCTCCCTTTTTAAACAGGCGGGGCAGATTGACTTTGGGTAGTTCCCAAATTTTTGCTGTATTTATTGATCTCAAACGAAAAAGATAAAAATTTTCGACAGCGCTTTTCAGGTTTTTTTATTGTTTCCTGCGCTTTTGAAATTGACATCTGGTTCGGCTTCAGCATGAAACCATAAACATTTTACATCATAAACATCCGCAATCCGCAAGGGGATTGCAAAAAATAAAGATCATGGTCAAAAAACTTATTGAGCTTTCCCTCAGGCACCGGATAGCTGTTTTGTTCATATCTGCCTGCTTATTTGCCTGGGGAATTTACAGTGTGCAGAAAAATCCCATTGATGCCATTCCTGATCTCTCAGAAAATCAGGTCATTGTGTATACGGAATGGATGGGAAGAAGTCCCCAGGTCATTGAAGACCAGGTTACCTATCCGCTGGTTTCCAATATGCAGGGTATTCCAAAAGTTAAGAACGTACGTGGGTCTTCCATGTTCGGGATGAGCTTTGTCTATATCATATTTGAGGATGATGTCGATATTTACTGGGCAAGAACCCGGGTAACTGAACGCCTGAATTACGCCCAACAATTGTTGCCCCAAAACGTAGTGCCTGCCCTGGGTCCTGATGGAACCGGTGTAGGCCATATTTACTGGTATCATTTTGAAACCGAGGGTATGGACCTCGGTGAGCAGCGCGCATTGCAGGACTGGTATGTGAAATTTGCCTTGCAGACAGTGCCCGGCGTAGCAGAAGTCGCTTCTTTCGGGGGCTTTGAAAAGCAATATCAACTGGTGTTGGACCCGCTTAAAATGCAGTACAACCAGGTGAGTATCATGGAGGTGATGGATGCGGTTAAATCCAATAACAATGATGTCGGCGGAAGAAAGTTTGAAATGAGCAATATGGCTTATATTATCAGGGGTCTGGGTTATGTCAAAAATATAGAAGATCTGGAGCAGATCGCCATAAAGAACTACAATTCCGTTCCCGTCAGGATCAAAGATATAGGTACAGTGCAAATGGGCGGCGACCTGCGACTGGGAATTTTTGACAAAGACGGTGAAGGAGAGGTTGTGGGCGGTATCGTGGTAATGCGCTATGGAGAAAATGCCAATGAGGTAATAAAAGCGGTTAAAGAAAAGATGGAACAGCTGGAAAAAGGACTACCGCCCGGCGTATCCATCAAAACATCCTATGACCGCAGCGAGTTGATCCAAAAGGCAATCGCCTCAGTAGAAACCACCCTCCTGGAAGAAATGATCGCAGTTTCTGTTGTGGTTCTGGTTTTTCTTTTTCACTGGCGCAGTGCCCTGATCATTCTGATACAGCTGCCCATTTCGGTGGCTGTGGGATTTATTTTGCTCGAAGCCTTTGGTATTTCGTCCAATATTATGTCACTAACGGGAATAGCCCTGGCCGTCGGTGTGGTTGTGGATGACAGCATCGTCATGGTTGAAAACGCCTACCGAACCCTCTCCGAAAAACAAAACCCGTAGAGACGCAATGCATTGCGTCTCTGAAATGCCGGGCCACAGGGAAACAAAACCCGTATAGACGCAATGCATTGCGTCTCGGGATTATTGAGACGCAAGGCATTGCGTCTATACGCAAAAAAAGGAAAAAAAATGAAAAATTTATTCAAAAAAGAAAAGGATCCTCTGTCATCTGAAAAAAGATTAAAAATCATAGAAGCATCTTCCAAGCTCGTCGGGCCGGGCGTATTTTATTCTACGATCATCGTGATCGTTTCATTCCTGCCGGTCTTTCTGCTTACGGGAATGGAGGGGAAATTATTCAGTCCGCTGGCCTGGACAAAATCCTTTATCCTGATTGTGGATGCTTTTCTGGCCATAACCCTGACGCCGGTGCTGATCAGTTTTCTTCTCAAAGGAAAACTCAGGCCGGAACACAAGAATCCGATCAACCAAAAACTGGAAAGCATCTATACGCCCGTACTCAATTTTTGCCTGAAATGGCGTAAAACCCTTTTGGGAATTAACATCCTTGCCTTGTTGATAGGCCTGTTGATGTTTGCCCGTCTGGGTTCAGAATTTATGCCACCCCTCGATGAGGGTTCAATTCTTTTTATGCCGGTAACCCTGCCGGACGTATCCAATTCTGAAGTAAAAAGAATCCTGCAGGTTCAGGACAAACTGATCCGGACGGTACCTGAGGTTTCGCATGTTTTGGGCAAGGCCGGCAGGGCCGCCAGCGCCACGGATAACAGTCCGATCAGCATGATCGAAACCATTATTTTGCTCAAACCTCAACACGAATGGCGGGAGGATGTGACCAAGGACCAGCTCATCACAGAGATCAACAACAAATTGCAAATTCCCGGAGTTACCAACGGCTTTACCCAGCCCATCATAAACCGCATCAACATGCTTTCTACAGGAATCAGAACCGATGTGGGTGTGAAAGTCTTTGGTGATGATCTGGATACGATCAATAAACTTTCCCTTCAGATCAAGCGAGCCCTCGAAGGAACAGAGGGTATAAAAGATCTTTATTCCGAGCCCATCACCGGTGGAAAATACATAGACATTGAAATAAAAAGAGAGGAAATTGGTAGGTACGGGTTGAGTATTGATGAGGTGAATACCGTGGTAGAAACGGCCATAGGAGGTATGAAACTCACCAGTACCGTTGAAGGGAGGCAGCGTTTTTCGGTTAATGCCAGATACGGACAGGAATACCGGAACAGTATGGAGGCCCTCAAAAAACTTCAGGTTCAAACCATGGCTTTTGGCCCGATTCCTCTTGAAGCGGTGGCAGACATTAAGATCAGCGACGGACCGCCGATGATCAACAGTGAAAACGCCATGTTGCGCGGTACCGTGCTTTTCAATGTGCGCGGGCGCGATCTGGGGAGCACAGTTAAGGAAGCACAGTCAAAAATCAACACAATGATTATGGAGATGCCAAAGGGTTATTATATTGACTGGAGCGGACAGTGGGAAAATCAGATCAGGGCAAAGAATACCCTGAAACTGATCATGCCCCTGGTTGTCCTGATCATTTTTCTTGTCTTGTATTTTACATACAATTCTTTGAAAGAATCTGCTCTGACCATGATCACTGTGCCTTTCGCGCTGATAGGCGGAATTTTCATGGTTTATTTTTGGGATATCAATTTGTCTGTGGCTGTGGCAGTAGGATTTATTGCCCTATTCGGGATGGCTATCGAAACAGCGATGCTGATGACCATTTACCTGAATGAAGCGATGAACAAGATGGTCTCGGTTCATGGTAACAGCCACGAGACGATAACAGCAGATATTTTAAGAACCTATATTGTCGAGGGTTCGGTAAAGCGCTTAAGACCAAAGCTTATGACCATTTCAGTTACCCTGTTCGGACTGATACCCATACTGTGGGCCACCGGAGCAGGTGCAGATGTGATGATCCCGATTACAGTGCCACTTATTGGAGGAACCCTGACTTCCGCCATATATGTTTTGCTGGTTACCCCGGTGGTATTTGAAATGACCAAACTACATGAATTGAAAACAAAAGGTAAAATCGAAATTACAGATGTTAAAGAATAAGTTAAAAACCCTGTTGGCCTGTCTGTTATTAAACGCTTCATTAACAATCGCGCAGACACTGAGCCTGGATGACATTCTGATAAAGATCAGAAGCGACAATCCGCAGTTAAAAATGTATGATGCAGAAATCCGGAGCATGGATGAAGCTGTAAAAGGATCAAAAAGCTGGATGCCTCCGCAGCTGAGCACCGGATTCTTTATGACTCCCTATGATACAGAGATGTGGAAAGCCGATGAGCTCAATCCCGGTATGGGAAATTATATGCTTGGAATAGAGCAGATGATCCCCAATCCATCAAGGCAGAAGGCAAACCAAAACCTGATGCAGGCCATGTCTTCAGTAGAAAAGGAAAATAAAAATTTTTCTCTGAACCAGTTGATAGCGGGTGCCAAGACAAATTATTACCAGTTGCTCGTGCTCGAAGAAAAACACAGGGTGGCTGCAGAAAACCTCCTGCTCTTGTCGTATATGATCAAAAGCATGGAAATCAGATATGCATATAATATGGATAAGCTGCCTGCCTATTACAAAACAATATCACAGTACGGTTCGCTTGAAAGTATGCTCGTCATGATCGAAAATGGAATTTCACAAAAGAAAATCGCACTTAATTCCCTGATGGCTAGAGATATATCAACTTCATTCGAAATAGACAGCACCTACCTGATCCGCGATTTTAATCTGGTGCAGGCCGATACGGCCATACTGGCTCAAAGCAGGAGCGACCTCAGGGCTATTAACAAAACGATGGAGATCAATGAACTGAGAATAGAGGCGGAGAGATCCAATCTCTTGCCTGAATTTGGACTGAAGTACGACCACATGTTTGCCTTTGGCGAGCTTCCCCAGCAATTCAATCTGATGATGATGGTAAAGCTTCCTTTTGCTCCCTGGGCATCAAAAATGAATAAATCAAATCAGCACAGCTACAAAATTAGAAATGAAAGTCTGCAATTTCAAAAGCAAATGATTTTAAATGAAACCAGCGGTATGCTGTATGCGATGCAAACGGAATTCAAAAATCTCAACAAACAGTACGAGATTGCGAACAGGAACATCATTCCGGCACTGAAGAAAAATTACGACACGGCTCTGCTCGCCTGGCAGAACAATACAGGCGATCTTTCGGCAGTACAGGAAGCCTGGGAGGCCTTGAATATGGCGCAGTTGGATGCGCTTGATAAGTTGGAAGCCATCCTGAAAACACAGGTTGAAATTGAAAGACAACTGGAGATCTATTAAAACAAGAAGTATGAAAAAATTACTAAGAATTGGTTTGCTTGTCCTTGTTATATTGATAGCGGCTTATAGCCTTTATCAGTTTACTGGGAACAAAACCGAAGCTGTGATCGACGCCCACGTGCACAGCTATGCCTGCCCCATGCAATGTGAAGGCGAAAAGGTCTATGCCCGGCCAGGCAGTTGTCCCGTTTGCAATATGGATCTGGTAAGGCTTGACCTTCCGGAAAAAGATAAGGATGCCTCTGCTGACCCTCTGGTAGAACCCACCGACAGTTTTGTGGCAGGTGAATTTAAGACCCTTACGGCTCAGGACACGGTTTTAATTTCAGAATTAACTCTTCCGGGAATTGTAACATTCAACCCGGATGCATCTGTAAATATTGCGGCAAGGGTAAGTGGCAGGATCGAAAAGCTCTATGTAAATTACAAATACCAGAAAGTAAGCAAAGGGCAGAAAATATTCGATGTTTATAGTCCGGAATTATTGACTGAACAACAAAATTATATTTATCTGATCAGCAATGACCCCGGCAATACAAGTCTGATACAATCAGCGAAACAGAAATTGATGCTGTACGGCATGAGCGGTGGACAAATAAGGGCCCTTTCCGAAACTAAAAGGACCAGTCCCCGTATTGCTGTTTTCAGTCCTGCCGAGGGAATCATTACTAGTACGGAAAGTATGAATGCAGTCGGCGCCGCTATGAATACCGGTCAGGGAACAGAGCAGTTATCAGTTAAACAGGGTGATTATGTCAGCAAGGGTGAAACTGTGTTTAAGTTATTGGATAACAATAAAGTATGGGCGGTATTTAACATAAGTCAGGAAGATCAGCACCATATCAAAACAGGTCAGACTATACGTATTTTTTCGGAATTGGAAAAAAATGACTTTATCGAGACCAAAATTGATTTTGTGGAGACCCAGCTCGATCCGGATAATAAAACCAACAGGTTACGCGTGAATCTCCGCAACGAAAAACTAAAATTTCCCGTAGGCCTGCGGCTGACAGGCATGGTGCAGTCAAGTGTACCGGGTCTTTGGATACCGCAGGAGGCTCTGGTTGATCTCGGCCAAAAAAAGATCGTTTTTTTAAAGGTTGAAAAGGGTTTTAAAACCAAAGAGATCAGTACAGGGGTCAAAACAGATGGTTTTGTTCAGGTGATCGGGGGCCTGACGTTTTCGGATAGCATTGCCCGAAACGCACAATACCTCACCGACAGTGAAAGTTTCATAAAAATTACAGAAGATGAAAAATAAGATAAAATCAGCCGGAATAGCATTACTCATTGCCTTGGTTTTTTCCTGTGGGAAAGAAAGCAGGGAGCAGCATGAAAATCACGGCCATGATCAGGTTTATTATACCTGTTCAATGGATCCTCAGGTCAAAGAAGATAAACCCGGAACTTGCCCGATCTGTAAAATGGACCTGACAGCCGTGCGCTATGATGCCAATGCCAAAAATGAGATCGCCCTCAGTGAACAGCAGATAAAACTGGGGAATATCCTGACCCGGATGGTTGCAGAAACACAGAACAGTCTGGAGCAGGATTATATGGGCATACTGACACTGGAACAGGACAAGATCCAAACCATTTCATCAGTAGCCGAGGGCAGGATAGAAAAATTGTACTACAAAACCCCCGGGGAGTTCGTCAGAGCTAATACTCCGGTTTATCAGCTTTACAGCGAAGAGCTCGCCATGGCCAAAAAGGATTTTTTACTGGCTTACCAGCAAGTGGGACTGCCGGGCGATTTTGGAAAGAACGCACAGCAGCTGCTGCAGGCGGCAAGGCAGAAGCTGGCATATTACGGTTTTTCTGAAAAGCAGATAGAAAGTTTGAAGACCAGCCGGGATGTTTCTGCCACCAGTACTTTCTACAGTAACAAAAATGGGTATTCAACTGACGTCACAGCAACCGAAGGCAGCTATGTAATGGAAGGCGATCCGATCCTCAGCCTGGCTGATCTCAAAAATCTGTGGATTGAGGTTCAGGTTAATGTGAGCAATTCCGCCGGGCTTGAAATCGGGCAAAGTGCCGGGGTTATTTTTGCTGAGCTGCCGGAAAAGAATTACAAGGGGAGGATCACATTTATTAACCCGGAGATAAACCCGGGCACACGAATGCTCATGATCCGGGTAGAACTTCCCAATGCAGACCTCACCCTAAAACCGGGTATGCAGGCCAGGGTAAAACTGACCCGCTCAGAAATTAAGGGTATTTTTTTACCAGGCGATGCAGTGATCCGCGAGCAGCATGCAAATTTTATCTGGCTTGAAAAAAGTCCGGGTGTTTTTGAAGTAGCCCGTGTTAAAACCGGATCGGAAACCAAGGGACAGATAGAGATCCTATCTGAACTGGATCCGGCAAAAAAAATTGTTGTTTCGGGTGCCTATGCCCTTAACAGCGAATACCGGTTCCGGTTTGGTACAGATCCCATGAAGGAGTTTTGACAGGTTAAAAGTAAAAAGGCAAAAGTAAAAAGTAAAAAGTAAAAAGTATTGAGTTGAGAGATTTAGAATCAGGATACAGGAATCAGGAGACAGGATGACAAGGAGGATGAGGATAAACCCATATAACAGCAGTATTATTATTCCTGAGGATTAATTTAACCCCGGAGGGGTATAACATAAATAGCCCGGCATGGAATGCCGGGTTAAGTGCGATTAAGGTATCTGGTTTTGGCGGAATTTTTGTGTCAAAAATTGTGACAAAACCATGAATTGGACAAGCAAAAATTAGTATTGAGATATGAGATATGAGAATCTGGAGCCAGGAGACAAGAACCAGGAAAAATTAGTATTGAGTACTGAGTATTGAGTATTGAGATGGTTGTCTTTTAACATGTAACCTTGAACCTTGAACCTTGAACCTTGAACTTTGAATCAAGAACACAAGAGCCAGGTAACAAGATAAAAGAATCACAAACCTTGAACCTGCCTCCGGCAGGGTAAACAATTGCCTGATTTATTTACTGCCTTGCAGGGTGCCACATCAAAAATATCATGGCACGTTTTTTATCTCTTTTCCGAAATGTTCGTATTCTTTTGTGTCCATGATCTCTTTGATCCGGACAACCGTTTCAAAAAGATCTTTGTACGATGTATACAGTGGGGCGATCCCCAACCTGATATTATTTGGAGGCCGAAAATCAGGGATAACCGTTTTTGAACCGTATTTTGGCTCTGTCATGGCCTGGCAGATCTGGCTGGCATTTTCGTGCTGAATACTTATATGGGAGCCTCTTTCACCGGCATTTTCCGGGGATGCAAGTACGAAGCCGAATGGGGTCAGTTCATTGCTGATCATGCGCCATAGAAAATGGGTTTGCCGGGAACTTTTTGCCCTAAGATTCTCTGTACCGGCCTCAAGCACGAGATCGAGTCCCGGTTCCATGGCGGCCAGTGAAATTATGGCAGGTGTACCGATCGCAAATTTACTGATACCCGGCGCCGGTGTAAATTGATCGTCAAATTGAAAGGGTTGTGCGTGGCCGAACCAGGACCAGATGGGGTTGCGCATTTTTTCCTGCAGGTCTTTTCGGACATATAAAAAAGCCGGGGCCCCCGGGCCGCCATTCAGGTATTTGTAGGTGCAGCCGACTGCCAGGTCGGCCTTCGTTTTGCTCAGGTTCACCGGTACCGCCCCGACCGCATGCGAGAGATCCCATAAAACCAGTGACCCGGCCAGCTGTGCCATCTCGTTTACAGCGGCCATGTCATGCAGGAAGGCACTTTTGTAAGTAACAAGACTGAGTGTGAGCAGTGCTGTATTTTTGTTGAGGTTCTTTTTGATCTGCTCCTGCCGGATGCTCATGGAATCCTGACTGTGGATCGTGTTTATACGGTGTCCTTTAAAATTATTTTGAACAAGTCCTTGTAAAATATAAAGATCTGTGGGAAAATTCAGATCGTCTGTAAGAATTTCATTTTTGCCGGATTGAAATTCAAGTGCGGCATGGGCCAGTTTGAACAGGTTCAAAGAAGTTGAGTCCCCAACAAAGATTTCGTCTTCTCCGGCCCCAACGATCTGCGCGATCTTCCCTGACAACCGTTTTGTCAGATCAAGCCAATGCTCATTCCAGCCCCGTATCAGTCGCTCGCCCCATTGTTTTCTGATTAATTCCTCAGCAATACCCCGGGTTTTCACCGGTAATCTTCCCAAAGAATTACCATCCAAATAAATGGTTTGTTCATCTGCCAAAAAATCCTTTCTGAATTTTGCCAGCGTATCCTTCTGATCAAGCGCTTTGGCTTCTTCATAAAATTTGTTCATCGCAGCCTATTAGGGTAGTTTAAAACCAGCTTTGGCGATCTCTTCCGCCCAAAGCTGATGCATTTTTCCTGAGAAATGCAGGCCATCGAAAGCGAAATATTCCGGCTTATCCCTGGCCATTCTTGTTGTAGGGGTAATATTGACGAACAGTACATTTTTTTTAAGGGTCTCCTCTTTTTTAATGCTGTTGAACCGGTCGATTTCGGAAGCTATTTTGTTGCTGTCCCTGTCCTTTGCGAAAGGACTCACACCCCAGTCCGGTATCGAAACCACAATCACATTTTTTGTTTCATATCCGGCAAGGAAAATCGCTGTCTCCAG
>JBFYPZ010000053.1:0-14024 GCA_041303035.1 Flavobacteriaceae bacterium | reverse complement strand
TTTATATTCACCATGCTGCTCTTTTCCGGCCTGGGTTTCTTTGGAAAACTACCCAGCTTCGAAGAACTGGAGAACCCTGAGAACAACCTGGCCACTGAGATCATCTCTTCCGATGGCAAAACCCTGGGAAAGTTTTACCGTGAAAACAGGACTCCGGTAAAATACAGAGAACTTCCGCCAGATCTGATCAAGGCGCTCATTGCAACTGAAGATGAACGATTTTACGATCATTCCGGAATAGATGCAAGAGGAACAGCCAGAGCCATTGTTGCCCTTGGTTCAAAAGGAGGAGCGAGTACCATAACCCAGCAGCTGGCCAAAATGCTCTTTACCAAAACAGCCTCTTCCAATATTATTATGCGTCTTGTACAAAAATCCAAAGAATGGGTAATCGCTGCGCAGCTGGAAAGACATTATACAAAAGAAGAGATCATAACCATGTATCTGAACAAATACGATTTTGGTCACAATGCAGTTGGTATCAGATCTGCCTCGAGAATATATTTTGGAAAAGAACCCATCGATCTGAAAATCGAAGAAGCCGCCATGCTGGTCGGTATGTGCAAAAATTCTTCCCTGTACAACCCCATCAGAAGGCCCGAAATGGTTACTGACAGAAGGAATACGGTCTTTAGTCAGATGGAGAAAAATGATTTTCTTACTGATGAGGAACAGGATTCGCTCAAGGCACTGCCGCTTCGTCTGGATGTCAATCTGGAAGGGCACAGTGACGGGCTTGCAACCTATTTCAGGGAATACCTGCGGGATTTTATGAAGAACTGGATCGAAGATCACAAGAAAGAGGACGGATCAAGTTATAATATCTACCGCGATGGTTTAAAAATTTATGTAACCCTCGACTACAGAATGCAAAAATACGCAGAAGAAGCCGTTCAGGAACATATGTCGAACCTGCAAAAAGCTTTCGATAAAACCATTGCGAAGAACAAAACCGCTCCCTTTTATGATTTGACAGAAGAAGAGATCCAACAAACCATGATGCAGGCCATGAAGAGAAGCGACCGTTGGAGAAAAATGAAGGCCGCGGGAAGTTCCAATGACGAAATTCTGGCTTCCTTCAGGAAACCGGCAGAGATGCGTATTTTTTCATGGAAAGGTGATATTGATACAGTTCTAACACCTTACGATTCCATACGTTATTACAAACACTTTCTGCAAACCGGCCTTTTGTCGATCGATGCAGAAACCGGACAGGTTAAGGCCTGGGTCGGAGGAATAAACTACAAGCATTTCCAGTTTGATCATGTGAAACAGGGTAAAAGGCAGGTGGGCTCCACTTTTAAACCCTTTGTTTATGCAACCGCCATCAACCAGCTGCACATTTCACCCTGTGACAAATTCCCGAATACACCCTACACCATCCCCAGCGGGAAATACGGCCTGATCAAAGACTGGACCCCAAAAAACAGCAGTAACCGTTATGGTGGAATGCTGAATTTGAAAAGCGCCCTGGCAAATTCTGTGAACGTAATCACAGCCAATTTAATAGACCAGGTAACCCCACAGAATGTGATCACCCTGGCAAACAACCTAGGTATAGAATCAAAAATACCCAATGCCCCTTCAATAGCGCTCGGCTCACTCGATCTCAGCATCTATGAAATGGTTGGAGCACTCAATACATTTACCAACAAGGGCATGTACATAAAACCCTATATGATCACACGTATAGAAGATAAGAACGGAACAATACTGGAAGAATTCGCACCGCAAACCAAGGAAGTTATGAGCGAGGAAATTGCCTATACCATTATCAATCTGATGGAAGGCGTTACCCAGTCAGGTTCGGGTGTCAGGCTGAGAAGTTCAGGTGCTTCCTACCCCGACAAAATTGTAACGGGTTATCCGTATGGTTTTAAAAATCCGATAGCCGGTAAAACAGGTACTACACAAAACCAATCTGATGGCTGGTTTATTGGTATGGTACCCAATTTATCTACAGGGGTATGGGTCGGTGCCGAAGACAGGGCAGTCCATTTCCCGGATCTCAACCGCGGCCAGGGCGCTACAATGGCCCTGCCTATCTGGGCTCTTTATATGAAAAAATGTTATGCCGACAAGGATCTGCAGGTGAGCACAGGTAGTTTCAAAAGACCGGAAATGTTGAATATTAACGTAGACTGTTACGGGCAGGATGAAGAAAGCACTGATCCTGAAAAGAAAGAGGAAGAAGACTTAGAGTTTTGATATGACCAAACCTTTTTGGATACCGAGTCCTGAGATCATCGCACAAAGTAATTTGAAGCAGGTGATGGATGAGGTGGGCATTCCGGACTACCCTGCATTCTGGCGCTGGTCAGTTGACCAAAAAGAAGCATTTTGGCTGAAAACGATCCATAAACTTTCCATACCCTTTGAAAAGAAATTTTCCACTGTACTGGATATTTCAGAAGGCCCTGAAAACCCAAAATGGTTTAAAGATGCAAGTCTCAACATAGCCGATGCCTGCTTTCAGCAAAATGCGCAGGCTCCTGCGATTTTGTATCAAACAGCCGGGGAGATCAGAAAGATCGGCCGGAGAGAACTGGAAATTCTAATCAACCGCATTGCAAACGGCCTGAAAGATTCCGGTGTGGCGATCGGGGATTATATTGCCATCGATATGCCTATGAATCCTGAAAGTGTTGCCATCTATTTGGCAGGGATCAAGGCGGGTAATCCGGTGGTGACAATTGCGGATAGTTTCACTCCCAATGAAATTGCCATCAGGCTAAAGATCACAAAGCCAAAACTGTTGTTTACCCAGGATTATCTGCACAGGGCCGGAAAATCGCTTCCTCTGTTTGAAAAAGTCCTTCAGGCCGATCCTCCCAAAGCCATAGTTTTAAAAAGCTGCGACCTTCCGGTCCCAATGCGAAAAGAAGATTGCTGTTTTAATGATTTTTTATCTGAAGATCAACATTACAAAAGTATCGCTCAGGATCCGGATGCTTATATCAATATCCTGTTCTCTTCCGGTACAACCGGTGAGCCCAAAGCCATACCCTGGACACATTGCACACCCATAAAAGCTGCGAGTGACGCTTTTTATCACCACAACATCAGGAAGCAGGATGTGGTTTGCTGGCCTACCAACCTCGGCTGGATGATGGGCCCCTGGCTGGTGTTCGCTTCACTCATCAATAAAGCCTCCATCGCCCTGTACGACGGATCACCCATGGATCCTGCTTTTGGAAAATTTATTCAGGATGCAGGAGTCACCATGCTGGGGGTGGTTCCCAGTATAGTCAGCCAATGGAAGAATAGCCGGTGCATGGAAGCTTTTGACTGGAGTGCCATACGTTGTTTCAGCTCCACCGGTGAAGTTTCGAACCCACAGGAAATGGAGTACCTGATGGCTCTTGGAAAGAACAAACCGGTAATCGAATATTGCGGGGGTACAGAAATTGGCGGAGGTTATGTAACGGGCACCATGATTCAGCCCAATATCCCGGGCACTTTTTCAAGTCAGGCCCTGGGCGGTGAATTTGTGTTGCTGGATGAGCATAATAAATTGTGTAAACAGGGAGAGGTATTCCTGATCCCGCCTATTTTGGGTTTGTCGAATTCCTTACTGAACCGGGATCATTTTGAGGTGTATTACAAGGATACTCCTGCTTATCAAGGGCAGCTGCTCAGAAGGCATGGAGATGAACTGGAACTTTTGGGCAACGGATATTACAAAGCCCATGGCCGGGTTGATGACGCCATGAACCTGGGCGGTATCAAAGTGAGCTCTGTACAGATTGAAGCAGTTATAAATACCCTGGATTTTATAAAGGAATCAGCTGCAGTAGCCGTGTCTCCTCCGGGAGGCGGACCAAGCGAACTGGTCATTTATTTTACAGAAAAGGAAAATAGCCTTGGTCTGGCAGAGAAACAAAAGGCAATAAAAAATCAGATCAGATCTGAGCTAAATCCCCTGTTTAAAGTAAAAGAAGCGCTTCCGCTTGAGGCCTTGCCCAGAACAGCTTCTGGCAAACTCATGCGCAGAAACCTGAGAAGTATGTACGAAAAAGAAAACAAGCAAACACAGCAATGAAAATAATCTCCTACAATGTAAACGGCATAAGAGCCGCAATCAACAAAGGACTGCTCATCTGGCTGAAAGCGGCCAATCCTGATATTTTATGCCTGCAGGAAATAAAGGCTGAAAAGGAACAACTGGATATGGAAGTTTTTGAAGCTGCCGGTTATCCTTATAATTACTGGTTCCCCGCTCAAAAAAAAGGATATAGCGGTGTTGCCGTATTGTCAAAACTAAAACCACTTGATGTCGAAATTGGTACCGGTATTGACAGCATGGATCTGGAAGGGAGAAACCTGAGGCTGGACTTTGAAAAATTTTCTGTTATGAGTCTTTACCTGCCATCGGGCACCAACGATGACCGGCTCGATTTTAAACTCAACTACATGGCGCAGTTTCAAGTATATATCAGTGAGCTGCGCAAAAAAATTCCCAACCTGATCATCTGCGGTGACTACAACATCTGCCATCAGGCCATAGATATTCACAATCCCGTGGCTAATAAAAATGTCTCCGGATTTTTACCTGTTGAAAGAGAATGGATCGGCAATTTCATTTCCCATGGATTTATTGATACTTTCCGGCATTTTAACAAGGAACCTCACCAGTATTCATGGTGGAGCTACAGGGCCAATTCACGCAATAACAACAAAGGTTGGCGTATAGATTACTGTATGGTCACAGAAACTCTGAAGGACAATTTGTCAAGGGCATTTATTCTACCCGAAGCCAAACACAGTGACCATTGCCCTGTAGGACTGGAAATAAATGTTTAAGCCGGGACTGTCTTGTTGGCCAGTTGCCCGCAGGCCGCGTCGATGTCTTTACCTCTGCTTCTGCGTATCTTAACTGTAATGTTGTTGCTCTCCAGGGCAGAGACATATTTTTGTATGCTCTCAGGCGAGGCCTGTTCAAAGCCATCCTCTTCTATGGCATTGTATTCAATGAGATTCACTTTTGAGGGAACCCGTTTACAGTAGTACACCAGGGCATCTATGTCTTTTTGTTTATCATTGATATCTTTCCAAACTACATACTCAAAGGTGATCTGCCTTTTTGTTGCCCGGTACCAGTATTGCAGTGATTCGAGCAATTCAGCAAGATTGGAAGAAGCATTGACAGGCATCATGGAGGTTCTAACCTCATCAATTGCCGAATGCAGCGAAACAGCCAGTTTAAATTTAACCCCATCATCAGCAAGTTTCCGGATCATTTTTGGAAGTCCTACCGTTGACAAGGTTATCCTTGAAGGTGACATCCCCATACCTTCCGAAGAGGTAATTTTTTCAATGGCCAGAAGTACATTTTCATAATTCAGCAAGGGTTCGCCCATACCCATAAAAACAATATTGCTCAGTGGATGATGGAAGTAATGCCTGCTTTGCTGATCGATGGCCAAAACCTGATCGTAGATCTCATCCGGATTCAGATTGCGCATTTTTTTGAGTCTAGCCGTGGCGCAGAAACTGCAGTTCAGACTGCATCCCACCTGACTTGAAACACAAGCCGTGGTTCTTTTTTGAGTGGGTATCAAAACCGATTCCACCACCAGGCCGTCATGCAGCTTTATCGCATTTTTTATTGTCCCATCACCTGATCTTTGCATTTCGTCCACTTTGATATGGTTGATCACAAAATTTGTCTGTAACAGGGCCCGTGTTTCTTTGGATAAATTGCTCATCTCATCAAAGGTATGGGCGCCCTTTGCCCAAAGCCAGTCATATACCTGATTTCCTCTGAAAGGCTTATCCTGCTGCCCGACGAAAAAATCACGCAACTGTTCTCTGCTCAATGCCCTGATGTCTTTTTTATTTTCCATATAGAAACAAAAAGCGCCCGTTTGGCGGACGCTTTGCTATTTATTTATCCGTTTATATAATCAACATGGCATCGCCATAGGAATAAAAACGGTAGTTTTCCTTGATGGCTTCCTTGTAAGCCTTTTTCAATAAGTCATGCCCTGCAAAAGCAGAGGTCATCATCATCAGGGTAGATTTTGGAGTGTGAAAATTCGTGATCATGGCATTGGCCACACTAAAATCATAAGGAGGAAAAATAAATTTGTTCGTCCAGCCCTGGTAAGGTTTTAAGAAATGATCTGCAGAAACAGAACTTTCCATGGCACGCATTACCGTGGTGCCGACGGCACAAACCCTTTTTCTGTTTTCAAGGGCTGCATTAACAGCATCTGCGGCAGCTTTGGTGATGTTGATCTCTTCAGAATCCATTTTATGTTTTGACAGATCCTCCACCTCCACCGGGCTGAAGGTGCCCAGTCCTACATGCAAAGTGATCTCAGCAAGGTCAACCCCCTGAATCTCAAGTCTTTTGATCAGGTGTTTTGAAAAGTGCAGACCTGCTGTAGGCGCCGCGACAGCCCCTTCGTGTTTGGCATAAATGGTTTGATAGCGCTCTTCATCTGAGGGTTCTACCGCCCGTTTAATGTATTTTGGAAGCGGGGTTTCTCCCATTTCTTTTAATTTCTTTCTAAATTCTTCATAAGTTCCATCGTACAGAAACCTCAGGGTACGCCCTCTCGAAGTGGTATTATCAATTACCTCTGCAACCAGGCCGCTGTCATCGCCAAAAAATAATTTGTTTCCGATCCTGATCTTTCTTGCCGGATCAACAAGTACATCCCAGAGCCTGCTTTCTGCATTCAGTTCACGCAGTAAAAATACCTCGATCCTTGCGCCTGTCTTTTCCTTATTGCCATACAGCCTTGCCGGAAAAACCTTGGTATTGTTGAATACCATAATATCACCCTCTCCAAAATAATCGACCAGATCTTTGAACACCCTGTGCTCAATGGTTTGGTTCTCTCTGTTGAGCACCATCAATCTGGCGGCATCTCTTTCTTCAGAGGGATATTCTGCAAGCAGTTCCGGTGGTAGTACGTAATTAAAATGAGATAATTTCATATGATTATGTTTATTTTATTTTTATAGGATATAGCGAACACTGCTTAATACTCCCCTATGGGTCAAAATATGAGTCATGGGTGTTCAATCTGTTTTTTTTAAAGCGCACAAAGATACAATCTCCAAATACCGAATGTCAAGTAAATCACAATTTAAATTCCTTTTTCTCTTATAAAATAATTTTTGCAGAAGTATTTGGTATATTTACCCAAAATTTGAACATGTCGAAAGAAGTAACCCCTTACAGGAATTCCTCGCTAGGTAAAAAGGAGCAGGTAAGGGAAATGTTTGATAAGGTATCCGGGAATTACGACTTTTTAAACCGCCTCTTAACTTTCGGGATCGATGTGGGCTGGAGGAAAAAGGTAGTACAGATCGTCGTTGATCAGCAGGCCGTCTCAGCACTGGACGTGGCCACAGGAACAGGCGACCTGGCGATCATGCTCGCAGGAGCCGGAGTAAAAAATGTGATCGGTCTGGATCTTTCTCCGGGTATGCTGGATTTGGGAAAAAAGAAAGTAGCCGACAAAAAATTGCAGTCGCAAGTAGAAATGATCCTGGGTGATTCAGAAAATCTTCCCTTTGCCGACCATACCTTTGATGCCATAACCGTTGGATTCGGCGTGAGGAATTTTGAGGATCTCGAAAAAGGATTAAAAGAAATATACCGGGTATTAAAACCCAAAGGTTCATTGGTAGTGCTCGAGACCTCACAACCGGAAAAATTTCCGTTCAGAGAGGGTTATAAGATTTATGGAAAATATGTGATTCCTGCCTTGGGGAAAATGTTCTCTGAAGACAAGAGTGCCTATGACTATTTACCTGAATCGGCAGCGGCCTTTCCCTTTGGAGAAAAATTCAACAACATTTTGCTCAAAACAGGGTTTAGTAACGTTAAGTTTTATCCGCAAAGTCTTGGTATTGCTACCATTTATCATGCAATAAAATAGAAAAATGAAGAGAATCGTTTTATTTATTACCACCTTATTTTTACTACAGGCCAACCTTGGTTTCGGGCAGCGTGAACGCATCATCAACCTGCCCACCGAAGATGAAAGAAAACTTCATTTCGGTTATTACCTGGGACTCAACAACAACAGTTATAAGATCAGTTACTTAAGTGAGACTGATGCCAATACTCCATTACCGCCCACCCTAAGTGAATTCTTTGTTGAAGTGAATGAATCCATTGGGTTCAATTTGGGATTTATTGTCGATCTCAGATTGCATAAAAATATCAATCTCCGTTTTGAACCGGGCCTGATGAGTAATTCAAAGGAACTTATTTTTTATAATGAAGAATACCTCAAATATCCTGCCTATAATGGCACTACGAACAATATCAGGGATGTGTCGAGTACTTTTCTTCATCTTCCTTTGTTGTTCAAATTCAGTACAGACCGGCTCAACAACATCAGACCCTATGTAATTGGAGGTGTTGCGTATGATTACAATTTCTCGAGTAACGAAGACAACAGGGACGATAATTACGACGGTGAATTCAGGACGACCACCCACAATTTCATGTATGAAGTGGGCATTGGCATGGACTTCTATTTCTATTTTTTCAAGTTTTCGCCATCGATCAGAGGTGTATTCGCGATCAATAATGAATTGGTGAGGGATGATGGACAGATACTGACTACGCCGCCACCGGCAAACCAACCCTATTCCATTGAAGGACCCTGGACAGGCCCAATCGATTTTCTAGGAACCCGGGGACTTTATTTAAACCTTACATTCGAATGATCACCAGACTTTTTGCCTGGACCTGAAAAAAGCCTCAAGAACCATAAGTATGCTGCCAGCAGTTAAACTGATGGCCAGTAGTTTAGAGCTAAAAATAGCGGGCAGTTCTATATCAATCAGCTTGTTGAATTTTAAAAGCAGGTTGCTGTAAACAGGGTTATTCAATTCCTCCGTTGGGCTAGTTCTTAAAACCAGAATAAAAATTGCTGCAGCGATGAGTCCAATCAAAAACCAGACCCTTTTACTGATCACAGGCTCATAAACAAATCCGGGCTTTGCTATCAATTGTGACATGATCTTTTCTGAAAACAAGGCCGAAGGTTCCTCCTGCGCATACTTTTTAAACAAATTGCCCAGGGCTTTTTCCTTTAGCTCTTCCATCGCATCAATGCGCTGCATCACATTGTCAGTAAAATCAACGGAGGCATCATCCAGAATCAGGTTCTTTTTGAATACCTCATCCCATCTTTTTTCTTCTTCGGTCTTCATGCTATTGATTTCATTTCTTCATTCAACATAACTTGCAATATATCGTACATTTTCTTCCTGGCTCTGAATAATTTCGTTTTTACATTTGAATTGCTCAAGCCGGTAATCTGTTCGATCTCCTCAACCGAACTGTCGTTCAGGTAATACAAAGTGACCAGTGCAGCATCCGTTTCGGGCAACAGATTGATGGCTTTGCCGACAAACTCTTTTTGTTCTTCATATTTCATCAGCTCCAGCGGGTCAACAGATTCTTCGGGTATCTTATACATCTTATCACTGATATCTGAAACCTCGATCTGCTTCTTTCTGATTTTTGAGATAGCCGTTCTGTACACAATTGAATACAACCAGGTAGAAAATTTTGACTCGCCCTTATAGGTTTCCAGTTTTTGGTAAGCCTTAATAAAACAATCCTGTGAGACCTCTTCGGCATCCTCCCTGTTCCTCACAATTTTCATCGCAATGGTGAATACCATGCTCTTATACCTTTCTATCAAAAAGGAATAGGATGCTGTTTGCCCGGCCAAAACTTTGTCAATATAATATTGGTCTTCCAATTTCATTAATCATTGGACGCTCGATATAGTGAATCGGTTACAGACAATTTTAAATTCCTTTTTTTGTAACCATAACTTTATTTGCTGCGTCCTAATAGCATATACAAACAAATTAAATAAATAAAATCATGGCAGCAGAAATTTTAGTTCCTTTTATCGTTTTTTCAGCACTATTTGGGATCTTTTATGTATTTATTACTACGCGAAACAAAGAACGCATGGCGTTAATTGAAAAGGGTGCTGATGCCTCCCTATTCACTACCAAATCCAGAAGCTACACAAACATGACCCTTAAGTTCGGTATGTTGCTCCTGGGAATTGGTATAGGCATACTCTTAGGATCTTTGGTAGCGACCTTTACAGTACTTCCTGGGCAGGTTGCTTATTTTTCAATGATCTTACTTTGTGGTGGTTTGGGTTTAATCCTGAATTACCTGGTTGAGAAAAACAACAAAGGACTCAACGAGTAAGTTCTTCGAAGATACTTAAAAAAAACCCATCATCAGGATGGGTTTTTTTGTTCCGGCACACCGGTAATCACGATATCTGAAAAATCAGTGGGAAAAATGATACTTGATCCGTTCGTTTTGTTCGATTTATGATCATAAGCTTCCCCATTCAGTTCCACCGAAGTTATTTTAAAAGGTAAACCAATGAATTTGATCTCCATTGTTTCGTATGAAGAAAAATGTTTGCCTGTTTTTACTTGCTGTAAGGTCAGGGAATTTTGTTTTCCGGTGAGGGTAAAAATACGGTGACTGTACCTTCCTTTGATATAATCATAGCCATCATGACTGTCCTCGTACAACTGAGAATCATCCTTACCCAAATTAAAATAAACATCCAGTTTTAACTGTTCTATTTTTTTTTCTCCAACAAACTGCTGAATCGGGTATTTTGGAATTATGGCACCGGCCTTAACAAAAACAGGCATACTGTCCAGATCAGCATCCACCCAAAGTTCCTGTCCCCCTTCAACCAGTTCATGGGTCCAGTAGTCATACCAGTCGCCATAAGGGAAGTACATTCTTCTGCCCCTTGCATTTGGTTCGGTTACCGGGCAGACAAGGATCTTTTCCCCAACGACAAATTCGTCATTTCTGTAATGTGTATGTACATCGTTCTGGTCAAAAAGAACAAGCGATTTTAACATAGGAATACCTTCATTGGCGTAACGCCAAAATGCAGTATACATATAGGGTAATAACTGGTATCGCAATTCGATGAATTTCTTTACTATTTTGGTAATGCTTTTTCCAAAGGACCAGGGTTCCTGATCGCCGTGGTCACCTGAAGAATGGGTCCTGAAAAAGGGATGAAAGGCACCCAGCTGTATCCATCGGGCGTATAACTCTCCGGTGGGTTGTTCGGCAAAACCACCGATATCAGATCCTACAAAGGAAAATCCGCACATGGCCAGACGCTGGGTCTGGATATTGGCAATGGTAAGGTGTTCCCAGGTCGCCACATTATCACCGGTCCAGGTTGAAGTATAGCGTTGTGTGCCCGAATACGCTGCCCTGGTGATGACAAAGGGGCGTTGGGGGTAGGAATACTTTTTTAGGCCCTGATAGGTTGCGCGGGCCATCTGCATACCATATATATTGTGAGCTTTTCTATGACTGCAGCGATTTCCATCGTAATCATGCCTTACATCATCAGGAAATGTTTTGCCGGGAACGTCCATAACAGCAGGTTCATTCATATCATTCCATACCCCTTTGATACCGATGTCTTCAATAAGTTCTTTGTACAATTCAGCCCACCATTCCCGCACTTTCGGATTGGTAAAATCGGGGAAATAACATTCTCCGGGCCATACCTTTCCTTTCATATAAGGACCGTCAGCTCTCTTACAGAAATAGCCCTTTTCCAATCCTTCTTTAAAAATCGGGTTATTGCTGTCTATTTTAATTCCCGGATCAATAATGGCCACGGTTTTAAATCCGATATCGGTCAATTCACTGACCATTCTTTTTGGATCGGGGAAGTACTCTTTATTCCAGGTAAAGCACCTGAAGCCGTCCATATAATCGATGTCGAGGTAAATGGCATCGCAGGGAATGGACAATTGCCGGAACTTATTGGCAACTTCCATTACTTTCTTCTCCGGATAATAACTCCATTTGCACTGGTGATAGCCCAGAGCCCATAAGGGTGGCAGCTGATGGGGTTTTCCTGTCAGATCGGTGTATCGCGATACGACCTGTGACATTTCCGGACCATAAATAAAATAGTAATTCATTTCGCCGCCCTGTGCCCAAAAGCTGGTAACATTTCTGCGATCGCGACAAAAATCAAAGAAGGTCCTGAAGCTGTTGTCGAAAAAAATGCCGTAGGCCTTTTTATGATTAAGACCAATATAAAACGGTATAGCCTTATAAATGGGATCGGTTTCTTTGGTATAAGCATAAGAATCCGTTACCCAATTCTCAAATCTTTTTCCTTTCAGGTTGATATCTACGGGTTTATCTCCCAGCCCGTAATAACTCTCCCCGTCATGCGAGCTTTTAGACATTTTCACGATGTCTCCACCAAATTGATAGCTCTCTTCCCAATGAAAACCGAGTTCATCCTCACACAGCACGGAATTATCAGCGGAATCAAAGATGGCCACACGAAGATCAGCTTTTGAAATATGGCAGATCAGCTTTTTTGTGGTGACCTTATATGTTTCTTTTTCCTCCACCACATCGAGCTGGTTATAGCCCCTGCTGGCATATTTTGATATGGCATAGGAAAAATCCGGTTCGAAATTTCCGGAAGTAGAATACCTGAATCTTAAAACACTGTCGCGCCTGACGGTGAGCTGCAAGACCACATTGTTTGCGCAGGTAAAAAAGAGTGAGTCAACATTTTTCCTGTAAGAAACTATTCTTGCGGGCACTAAATTTCCTTTGTGCTCTAATTCGGTATTTAAAATCATTGTTTAAGGTTTTGCTATGCCTGCAAACCTATAAAATTATAATTAAAACAACCCAACTAATATTTCAAAAATAAGGCCGAAAGAATCCAATTTATTATCAAATTGAAACCAAAACGGGCTTATTTATAAGAAAAATAGACTGCTGCCAATGGCGGGATTACTATTTCAACCGAATAAGGTTTGTTGTCGTAAGGTTTCTTTTCAATTTTTAAAGGTTTATCATTGCCCATACCGCCGCCGTAATAATTTTCCTTATCGGAATTAAAAACCTCTATAAGGGTTCCTTTTCTCGGCAAACCAATTCTGTACTCTTTTCTGGGTACCTGGGTAAAATTGCAGGCTACGATCAGGTCATTAGGGGTATCATGCCCTTTTCTGATAAAGACAATAACGGAATTCTGGTGATCGGAAAAATTGATCCACTCAAAGCCTTCATAGCTAAAAGCCTTTTCATACAATGCCGGCGCATTCTTATAGAAAATATTAAGATCTTTCACAAAATGCTGCAGTCCGGCATGGGGTTTGAATTCCAGCAGGTGCCAGTCGAGGCTCTGATTAAAATTCCATTCCACAGTTTGGCCGAGTTCAGAACCCATGAAGGTTAAATTGCTCCCCGGATGGGCGTACATATAGGCAAATAACAAACGCATATTGGCAAATTTCTGCCATTCGTCGCCGGGCATTTTATAGATGAGTGATTTCTTGCCATAAACCACCTCATCATGGGAAAGCGGAAGCATAAAATTCTCAGTAAACGCATAAGCGAGACTGAAGGTTATTTCATTCTGGTGGTACTTTCTGTAGATGGTAGCCTTTGAAAAATACTCCAAAGTATCGTGCATCCAACCCATCATCCACTTCATACCAAAGCCAAGCCCGCCGTATTCAGCCGGTCTCGTTACCCCTGTAAATGCAGTCGATTCTTCAGCGATGGTTTGAATTCCGGGAAAATTCTTGTAAACCTCCTGATTGAACTCCCTTAAAAAGGCGATGGCTTCCAGGTTCTCATTGCCTCCAAAAATATTGGGATCCCATTCCCCGGCCTTGCGTGAGTAATCCAGATAGATCATAGAAGCAACGGCATCAACCCGCAAACCATCCGCGTGGTACTTATCCATCCAGAAAAAAGCATTGCTGATCAGAAAGGATTTCACTTCATTTCTTCCATAATTAAAGATGAGGCTCTTCCAGTCAGGGTGGTAGCCCCTTTTGGTATCGGGGTGTTCGTACAGATGGCTACCGTCAAAAAAGCCCAGGCCATGGTCATCAGAAGGAAAATGTGAAGGCACCCAGTCAAGGATAACACCAATATCATTCTGGTGCATTTTATCGATCAGGTGCATAAATTCCTCCGG
>JBFYPZ010000052.1:0-14104 GCA_041303035.1 Flavobacteriaceae bacterium | reverse complement strand
GGCAAACGATCGAACTATTCCGTAAGGGGTTCTGATAATACTGCCTATAACCGCACTTCGGGCAATCAGTACAGCAGAAGTTCGCAGGCTTCAACCAGGCCCAATATCTACCGTGAATCAGTTACAGCGAGTACTTCCGGGGCGAACAGGAGTTCATATCAGCGCAGCTCTGGTACGCGAGGTTACAACAATCCTTCAGGTAACCGAAATACCAACAGTTCCGGTAACCAGGGTTACAACCGAAGCAATACAAGAAGTTCTTCGCCTTCATATAATTCAGCTCCCCGCTCAAGCTCAGGGGGTGGTATGCGACCCAGTTCAGGAGGCGGCGGATACAGACGCGGTCCGGATATGGTCCAGCAGGACAATATTACCCGCAGTTCAGATGCATCCCTTTCGGCTTCAGATTCAGGAGGCAGTGGCCGTGTTATCAATGACAATACCAAAATAGCCGGAATGAACAGAACCGGTGAAGGCCTTGCTTCAACCAACCGAAAAGTCATGTCGGATTTCAGTCAGCGAACCAGGTATGTGCAAGCTTCTCAAACAGTGAACCGCGAAAGCCTGATCGCTAATGCCATGAGTACAAACCGAAAAGTAATGGCCAACTTTAATGACAGGGCTAAATATGTGAGAAGTTCTGTACCCACAAACAGCAACAATTCAGGACAGGCCGGTAGTGTCTATAGCAGGCTGAATGACAGCAATTCCGGCAATGCTGCGAATAATAACAATTCGGGACAGAGATATTCTTCAAAAAGTTCAGGGAATTCGGAGTCACGCAGTTCAAACAACCGCCAGAGCGCGTCTTATTCTGCACCCGCTTACAATTCAAGTTCTGGAGGATCATCTGGTGGCGGTTCTTATAGCAGACCCAGTTCAAGTGGATCTTCCGGTGGCGGATCCTATAGCCGGGCCAGTTCTGGCGGATCCTATGGTGGCGGATCTTCCGGCGGGTCTGCAAGAGGCGGTTCTTCCCGCTAAGTGATTACATCAATTAATTCCTTAATTCTAATTGAATTTTATCATGAAAAAAATTATATATATTCTCTTACTTGCGCCTTTATTTTTGCAAGCTCAAGTGCTCAGCTATACGGATGCGGCAGTACTTTTTTCAACAGACGATAACTACGGCACAGCCAGATATATGGGTATGAGTGGTGCCATGGGCGCTTTGGGTGGTGATATGTCTGCGGCAGAAATCAATCCTGCCGGTCTGGCAGTATTTAACAGAGGTGAATTCTCAATGACTTTGGGCTATTCCGATGTAAGTAACAGCAGTTCCTGGTATGGAAACAACTATGGTAGCAGTGATGACCGTTTTGACTTTCCCCAAACGGGTGGTGTATTTATCTTCTATCCGGGAAATCAAAGCGGGTTTAACAAATTTGCCTTCGGCATGAACTACACACAGCTCAAGAATTTTGACAATGCGATTTTTGTTAAAGGCAACAGCGGGGTACCTGATTTTGTTGATGATCCTTACTTGAATTATGACGAAAATCCATTTAACAATGTATATTACGACAATGTTGAACAACAGGAATTCAAAAGCTATACGGACGGATCCAACAGCAAGTTCAATTTCAGTTTTGCCACTCAGTACAATGATATCCTTTACCTGGGTATGAACCTGAATTTTTATTATCTGGATTTTTACCAATCCGCATACTATTCTGAATTTAACAACGACGGAAGAAACAATACGCTCGATGCCTATACCGATCAGTACCTGGAAGATTATGGCGATGGTTTTAGTTTTAGTTTGGGCGCGATCGTTAAACCCATAGAAAACCTGAGAATCGGTGCTTCCTATAAATCTCCTATCTGGTATGACATTTCAGAGAGATATATCGAAGATCTCGAAATTAACGTGAGCAACAATCCTGACACCTATTTTGAATACGGAAACCCAAATTATTTTGATTATGACCTGAATACAGCCAGTGAACTTACGGGAAGTGTGGCATATATTTTTGGAAAAAACGGACTTATAAGCTTTGATTATATTTACAAAGATTTTCAGAATATGGAATTACAACCCACCGGTGAATTCATGGACGAAAATCAGTACATATCCGAAAACCTGCGCGGTACTTCCAATTACAGGATCGGTGCTGAATGGATCTTGAATAATTTCAGTTTGAGGGGTGGTTATCGCTTTGAGCAGAGCCCCTTTAAAGAAAGTGATATTGATCAGGATCTGACAGGTTATTCTTTTGGATTGGGCATAAGATTTACCCGGTCTGTTAGAATGGACTTTTCCTATGACCAATACGACAGGAATTATACTTACAAGTTTTTGAATATAGACAGTGTAGATTCCGCAGTTATCAAAGAAGATACCTTCAGACTGAATTCGTCGCTGGTATTCTCCTTCTAAATCCAAAAAAAAGAGGTTGACTTCATCAGCCTCTTTTTTTATTTGTAATTCAGAGCTGCTTTTATAAATGCCACAAACAGCGGATGCGGTTTCAGTACGGTACTCTTGTATTCCGGATGGTATTGTACCCCTAAAAACCAGGGGTGTTCGGGTATTTCAACGATCTCTACCAGTCCTGTATTCGGATTCACTCCGGTAGCCTTTAAACCAGCCGCTGTAAATCTTTCGAAATAGGCATTGTTGTATTCAAACCGATGCCGGTGTCTTTCACTGATAAAATCTGTGCCATAGGCTTCAAATGCCTTTGAATTTTTATCGAGTTTACAGTCCCAGGCACCTAAACGCATGGTTCCTCCCTTTTCGGTAACTTTTTTCTGATCTTCCATCAGGTCGATCACCGGGTGAGGTGTACGCGGATTCATCTCAGTCGAATTGGCATTTTTAAGTTGTAAAATATTCCGGGCAAACTCGATCACGGCCATTTGCATTCCCAGGCAAATTCCAAAAAATGGAATTTTATTGTCTCTTGCATATCTGATGGCCTCTATTTTTCCTTCAGTACCCCGGTCACCAAAACCTGGTGCTACGATGATGCCCTGTAAGCCTTTCAGTAAGCCAGGTACATTTTCCGGCAAAAGTTCTTCCGAATGAATAAAATGTATATTGACTTTGACCTCATTCTCCGCCCCTGCATGACCGATTGCCTCGATAATTGATTTATAGGCATCCTGCAGTTCCACATATTTACCCACCAGTCCGATCTCAACAAAAGATTTTGGATTTTGGAATTTTCTTAAAAACTCATTCCAGGAGTCCAGATCAGGAGTTCTGTCGGCAATCAAACCCAGCTTTTTGAGTACAACCTTGTCCAGACCTTCTTTTAACATCAGATTGGGCACATCATATATTGTTTCGGCGTCAATGGCCTCTATGATCGCTTCCTGCGTAACATTACAAAAAGTAGCCAGTTTCTTGCGTATCCCTTCATTTAAATGATGTTCTGTTCGACATACAAGGACATCCGGACTCACCCCGCTTTGCATCAACTCCTTGACCGAATGCTGGGTGGGTTTTGTTTTTAATTCTCCGGCAGCCGATAAATATGGAATTAGGGTCAAATGAACTACTATGGCGTTCTCCCTGCCCAGATCCCACTGCAACTGACGCACAGCCTCAATATATGGCAAAGATTCGATATCTCCGACTGTTCCGCCAATTTCTGTGATCACGATGTCGTAATCATCTGTCTGGCCCAGAATCTGAATCCTGCGTTTGATCTCATCTGTGATATGGGGAATGATCTGTACCGTTTTACCCAAAAAGTCTCCCCTTCTCTCTTTATTGATCACTGTTTGATAGATCCGGCCTGTAGTTACGTTATTTGCCTGAGAGGTAGGTATGTTCAAAAATCTTTCGTAGTGCCCCAGATCCAGATCTGTTTCAGCCCCGTCATTGGTCACAAAACATTCGCCGTGCTCATATGGGTTCAGGGTTCCCGGATCAATGTTGATATAAGGGTCCAGTTTCTGGATCGTTATGCGATATCCACTGGATTGAAGTAATTTGGCTAATGAAGCAGCGATAATTCCCTTTCCAAGTGAAGAACTTACACCACCTGTTACAAAAATGTACTTGATTTTTGACATTGAGTATTGGTTTGTACAAAATTACAAAGTCTGCTTACTCCTGCAAGTGTATTCAGTAATTTTTGACAAAAAAAAAGACCGCACCCGTCTATGTGCAGTCTTTTTTTAATATAGAAAGTTTATTTAATGGACTTTGTCTTCAGCCTGTATATATTCATCTGTTAAAACGACAGACTGGTTCTGAAACTTGATATTCTTTATCTGGTATTCAGAAGAAACACAACTTTTGCTGGAAGCCCCGCATGATGTCATTGTGAAAGAACCTACTACAATTAACAACAGATAGATTAATTTTTTCATAGCGATTTGATTTGAGTTAATTTATACATCTTACAGGAGGTTTATAATATTAACGCAGAAAATGGCTATTTATTATGCAGGATGTTAAAATTCTGCCAGACGGTCGAGGGTATAGATGATCAACCTTTCAATGGCTGCATAGGGATCTTTTGAAAAAGCCCTGCCCGGGCGGTTGGCTATGATCGCATTCAGGGATAAGGCCTGATGACCCATCAACAGGGAAAGGCCGTAAATGGCCGAGGTTTCCATTTCGAGATTGGTGATCCGGTTTTCTTTAAACCGAAAACTTTCCAGCATATCATTTAAATTTTTGTCTTTGAGCGGCAACCGCAAAACCCTGCCCTGAGGCCCAAAAAAGCCATTGGCAGTGGCTGTAATTCCGGTAAATACACCATCAGAAATGAGTTTTTCTTTTAAAAACTGGCTTCCCTTTACAATATAGGGCCTTGCTTTGCAGGAATCGTAACTGGTATGGGCAATAAATGCTTCTTCCATCTCCATTTCCCGCACTCCTTCACTTTGGTAGGCATGCAACAGGCCATCAAAGCCCAGACCGTATTCTGCCATAACAAAACCATCCACAGGTATGTCGGCCTGAAGGGAACCGGAGGTGCCGATACGAACAATATTGAGTGATTTTTTATCGGATTTGATGGTACGCGTTAGGAGATCGATATTCGCCAGGGCATCGAGCTCATTCATCACTATATCGATGTTATCAGGGCCTATTCCGGTAGAGATTACTGTAATTCTTTTTGACTTGTACCATCCCGTTGCAGTTCTGAACTCCCTTTTCCGGGTTTCAAATTCTATCTTGTCAAAATATTTGGAAATTTTTGGAACACGGTCCTGGTCACCCACAAAGATAATGTCATCAGCCAGATGCCCGGGCTTCAGATTAATATGGTATAAACTTCCGTCAGGATTTAATACCAGCTCGGAAGCAGCTATTTTTTGATTCATATTGTTTTATTTATCCGCCTACGCGTTTGACCTGATATCCTTCCTTTTTCAAAATTTCTATGATCTTATCCCGAAAATTTCCCTGTACAATAATTTCTCCGTCCTTAACAGTTCCTCCAACGCTGCATTTCGATTTGAGCAATTTGGCCAGCGATTTGAGATCCTCCTCGTTTCCTTCAAAGCCCTTTACTATTGTTACGGTCTTACCTCCCCTGCCTTTGTTTGAAAAATGTGCCTCAAGTCTTTGTTCTGAAGGTTTTAGTACGGTTGATTCCTCATCAGAAAAGGACTTAAAATCCTCCTGATCATTGGTGGAATATACAAAGCCGCCCAGGTCGTCAAAACTGTTTAACTTCTTTTTAGTCATAAAAAATCTTGTTTTTAGTCAAATTTATGAAATCAGGGCTTATTTTTGATCTTGTACCAAACAAAAAACAGGACCGCCAGGAGCTCAAATAAAAATCCCATACCTAAAAACACCCTGGCCTGACCCCAGTTTAAAAAGGTTCCGATTATTCCCAAAGCAATCAGCAACAAACCGAAGGTGATGTATGAAATGATCCTTTTTTTCATGCTTTAAAAAAATCTGAATGATGAGGCTTTCAAATGAAACAATTATTTTCTGTATAAGGGTATCAGATAAGATACTGTATAACTAAACCCAAAACCGTAATCGTTTACCGAAACACCATTGAAACCGGGGGCGAACATATTTTTGAAATTCTCAGTTTCAGTGGCTGTAACCATTACTTTTCCACTGAACATGGCACCTAAGTAAACATTGTGCAAAACCTCAACCTTTAATCCCAGAACCAGTTCTATCCATTGCGCATTCAGGTTATCGTAACTGATACTTGCATTCTTTATTTCCGGGTCAAGGTATGCGTCGGAATTAACCGTGTATTCGTTAAGCGTAATGTCGTAGTTGCTGTACCCGTAACGCATACCAACGACGATCATATTTTCCATACCCACCCAGTTCTGATAGGCATTAAAATCAGCACCCACTTTCAGGTAGCCACCGGCAGAACGGTAATTGTAATAGTCCTCTGTAACCAGTTTGTCCAGATATCCCATTTCCCCGGCTAACCAAAAACGTTTTGCCAGCCGGTAATCCGCAACGAGTTCAAAGCCCTGGCGGTCTTCATCGAACAGGCCGTAAATCGGGGTAAAAATATCAGCTCCCACCCTCAGGCCGTATCTGTCTTTATAGCGCGCTGTATCCAGTTCCTTTTCCTGAGCCCGGGCGGACAAAAAGCAAAGGAGCAGTAAGCTGCTAATGGTAAACCTTAAGATGTCTTCGCTTTTCATCTACAATATTTTGCGGGATATTGGCCGCTTCTATAGTACTTATCCAACTTTTTGACTGATCAAGTGTGAATACAACATTGTTATAAACCGTTTTGAAACCACAGGATTCAGATACGAATACATCCTGGCGCTCTGAGACAATTTCGATGAAATTTGACTCGTTGTTATTCGGATCGACATCAGTTGCATTCTTTACCAGTTCAATGATGGTTCTGTCTTTTGTGACTTCCAGGGGAACGATTATTGAATCCGGACTTTGCTTATTACCCGCATCGAAATAAAAATCTTCCTGCCCTGCCACACGAACGGCGAGGAAGGGCACAGCCTTTGTTCTTGACGGGTCATCTTTGTCAAAAAACTTAATAATGAGTCGCGGTGTGTTCTCTTCAATACAGATCTCGTCCCTTTCACAACCGTACCACATCGTAACGAGCAGAGCAAGAAAAAAGAGATACAAGGTTTTCTTCATAATAATTGTCATTACCGGGTATGGGGTGTGAACCGATAAGCGAAAATACTTATTTTTTGAGTAATATTCAGCGAAAATTGCAGGCTATTTCCTTTTCAGGAGTACAACATTTTCAACGTGATGTGTTTGCGGGAACATATCCACAGCCTGTGTTGAAGCAATTTCATACTGCTCACTCATGAGAGCCAGATCACGGGCCTGTGTTGCCGAATTACAGCTAACATAAACAATTCTATCAGGCAAAACCGAAAGGAGCTGTTCAACCACATTTTTGTGCATGCCATCGCGCGGAGGGTCTGTTATGATCACATCCGGCTTCCCGTTTTGTGCAATAAAATCTTCTGTAAAGACCCGTGCCATATCCCCCACAAAAAAAGAGACATTGTCGATATGGTTGCTGACAGCATTCTCTTTCGCATCAGCAACGGCTTCCGGCACGGACTCTATTCCAATCACTTTTTTCGCCATACGGGCAATAAACAAGGCAATGGTTCCTGTTCCGGTATATAGGTCATAAACGATTTCCTTTCCGGTTAAACCGGCAAAATCCCGCGCTATCTTGTACAATTCATAAGCCTGAACCGAATTGGTCTGGTAAAAGGATTTGGCATTTATTTTAAACCGAAGCCCTTCCATTTGTTCCATGATATGATCCCGTCCGGCAAATAAAATTACTTCCTGATCATAAATGGTATCATTTCCTTTACCGTTGATGATGTATTGCAGAGAAGTTATTTCGGGAAACCTTTCCTTTACAAAATTGAGTAACAGGTTTCTTTTTTCCGGGTCATCATAAAAAAATTGAACAACAACCATGATCTCTCCCAGGGAGGTCATACGAATCAGCAAAGTCCGCAGCAGGCCCTCCTGTTTTCGGGGGTTGAAAAAACTGAATCCGTTTTCAGCCGCAAAATCCCTGATACTGTTTCTGATGGCATCCGATGGAGCTGCCTGCAGATGACATTCTTTGACATCAAGGATCTTGTCCCACATCCCGGGAATATGAAAACCGCAGGCATATTTATTTTCGATCTCTTTTCCGGAAGCAATTTCATCCAGGGATAACCAGCGGGAATCGGAAAATGAGTATTCCATTTTATTGCGGTAGCGATAGATCTCAGCGCATCCTTTTATCGGGTTTGATTCAGGCAGTTCGAGATGCCCGATACGAAGCAGGTTATCGGTTACTTCCTTTTGTTTGAAGACCAGTTGTTCTGCATACTGCATGTGCTGCCACTTGCATCCTCCGCAAACACCAAAATGCCCGCATACCGGCTTGGTTCTTTTGTCGGAATAACTGTGAAATTTGATCACCTTGCCTTCAAAATAAGCTTTTTTCTTCTTATAGACTTCAATATCCACTACATCTCCGGGAACGGCCAGCCCGACAAAAATAACCCTGCCTTCCGACGTTCTGGCGATTGCCTTGCCCCCGGCAGCAGCAGCTGTAATGGTGATGTTTTCAAATACTTGTTTATTATTTCGCTTCATTGGGCAAAATTAGGGAAAATTCTGAATGAAACCCATCAGTTGCAGAGTAGGCTTATTTTCGTTTCCTTGCGGCTCTGAGCCTGACAATAAAAATGACGATAAAGGCTGTTTTTAACAAGATGCCGGTGAAGATGAGCAATCCGGGAATATCTGAGGGGTTCTGGGATTTGAGATAACGTCCCGAAAGAAACATGCCCACGCCGGCAAATAAAAAGTACATTTCGTATCCCGGCTTATACTCTCCGCTTCTGGCCATACGAACTAAATAATACGTTTTAAAAAGCACTCCCAGTACAACCAGTGAAACCGCTGCCCGATTCATTTCCGTCAGGTTTCTTAAACCAATCCCGGCAACCAGTAAGATTATCCCGGCAAAGAGTGTCCATTTTGATTTCATACCCAGGCAGCACAGGAGTTTTTGCGTAGGATTGAACCTGTGGTTTTCTTCCTTCAAATGTAGAAAAATTGTTTCAGCTATACCGCTTGTCTCAGGAATCAGTCATAAAAGAATCCGTTCCTTACAGGCCCTGCCAAAAGGGCAATTGCTCCCAATAAATACTGATCAGGCATTTTCATCATCTATTTCTAAAAAAAAAGTTACCTTTAGGAGGTATAACCACAAATTCAAAACTTATGCAAAATCAAAATTATTCCAATCACCGCCGGTTTGTTAGCGGATTTCATTACATCACCATGACCGGATTACTCCTGCTTCTTGTGGGTTCGGTCATGAACCTCATTAGGTCCTCTGAAGATAACCTCTACTCGGCATCACTGATACTGTTGATTTCCGTTCTCTTGATTTTAATCGCCTTTTATGCCCGTTCCTTCGCCTTAAGAGCACAGGACAGAGCCATTTATGCCGAGGAAAAGTTCAGGTATTACATGCTGACCAAAAAAATGCTACCAGGGGAACTTACCGTAAGACAGGTGGTGGGTTTGAGATTTGCTTCTGATGAAGAATTTCCGGAACTTACAGAAAGGGCCGTCAAAGAAAAAATGTCTGAGGAACACATCAAAAAAGCGATAAAAAACTGGAAAGGCGATTACTATCGCGTTTAAGTAAGTTTTTTGACAGGAATATGATCGAATCCACAAACAAGGAATTCAAATTACTATAACAGGAACCCCTCATTTGTGGATGTTATTCTTTTAAATGGTTCTCGATATCTCCCAGATGGTGCTCGAGTGCTTTTACCGAGATTTGAATTTCCCTGATCAATAATGCAAGTGAGAGGATAAGTAAAATCAGGGCTATACCAAAAACCCAGACGGCGATAATGTGCTGCCTGACATAGATCAGGAACATGGTTATGACACACAAAAGCAGGCTTAAAATTCCAAAAATCTGCATAGAACGCGTGAGATAAAGCCTTTGTCTGAGGTTTTTAATTTGCAAGATCAGGTTATCATCCTTTTTTTTCTGGTATTTTTCATGCAAACTCCGGACTACAGCGGCATAAGCCAAAAACCGGTTGGTGTAGGCCAGCATGATCAATGAGATCGCAGAAAACAAGAGCGCCGGAGTTGTGAGTGTAAGTTCTTCCATTATTTTTACAATTTAGAACAAAGTTAATTAAGCAAGTCTTCTTTCATATACTTTTGAAAAAAAATTAATGCAACTGAATAAAGATCTGTCAATACTTTAATTCTAATTGCAATAATTTGTGGGTTCCTTGGTTTAGAAGTTTTTTTTTATCAGATAACCAAATTTTAATACCTTTAAATGCTATCTATCAAATTTTGCCGATGTCATCAAAAGAAATTGAAATAATTCTGAGTCGCCAATGGGCTGATACCTTGTCTGTACCGGTATTTATTGTTGATCCCAAAGGCAATCTGTTGTTTTATAATGAGCCTGCCGAAGAAATTCTGGGCTTGAGATTTGGGGATACGGGAAGCATGCCGGTTGCGCAATGGTCAACCATTTTTACTCCCATGGATGATCAGGGAAATATTTTAAAGGCCGAAGCCTTGCCTCTGGTTCAGACCCTGGGGACTCAAACACCAGCTCACGGAGGATTTTGGATAAAAAGTCTGAGAGGTACCAGCTACAAAATATCAGTAACTGCATTCCCGATCATGGGAAGACCTCACCGTTTTCTCGGTGCAATCGCAATTTTTTGGAAAATCATGGAGAAATGAAAATAACGATCTGGGGCTGCCGGGGGTCGCTTCCTGCTCCCGGGCCGGAAAAATCAATTTATGGCGGGAATACTTCCTGCGTTCAGGTAAGCCATAAAAATACCAGCCTGATCCTTGATGGAGGTTCCGGGATTCAAAGACTGGGAGCCAGCCTGGATCCTAATACCAAAGAAGTCAATATACTGCTGAGCCACCTGCATCTGGACCACATCATGGGACTGGGATATTTTTCCCCTTTTTATGATCCGGATTACACCATAAACATTTGGGGGCCAGCCGGATCAAACGAAAGTCTGGTAGCCCGGCTCAGGCATTTTTTTTCACCTCCCTTCTTCCCTGTAAGGTTAAATGAGTTGCCTGCAAAAATTAATTATGTTGAAATCGACAACAGCACTTTTGTCATCGGTGATTTTACAATTACTTCTGAATACCTGTGTCACCCCGGGCCTACTGTTGGTTTCAGGTGTACTGCCGGCACATCTGTATTTACCTACATACCGGATCATGAACCTGCGCTAGGTTCTTATAATTTTATTGATCCGGAGTGGTGCAGTGGCTTTAACCTGGCATACCAGGCTGATCTTTTGATCCATGACGGTCAATATACGGTTGAAGAATACAAAGACAGGATGGGTTGGGGACATTGTTCAATAGATGATGCCATAAAATTCGGAGACTTGGCTAAAGTGAAAAAACTCGTATTCTTTCATTATGACCCGGCGCGATCAGATACTGAGTTAGAGCAAATGTTTTTAAATAGTACCCACAAGCTACAGATTCCTTTTGACATTATGCTCGGACGGGAAAATGAAGTCTTTTATCTGGAATAGGCCGACTCTAGAAAATTCTGATCTGAAAAAGAAAAAAAATTATTTCTTTATCTCTGACTTTTTTATGGATAAACTGATCAAACGTCTCATGCCTAAAACTGCATATCGAATCTATGTTATTGAACTGTCTAAACGTGTGTTTAACGAAAATGCAAAATTCAGGGATGCTAACCCTCAATTCAATGGGGTATTGGAATGTTTATATGTAGGAATGACCAGTAAATCACCCAAGGAAAGATTTGAGCAGCACAAAACCGGCTATGTGAATAAAAAGGGACATAAACTTTCTTCCTCCATTGTTCTAAAGTACGGCATGTACCTGAGGCCAAGCCTGTACAATCATATTGATCCGTTAAGCAGCAGGGAAGAAGCTTTAAAAGCTGAGGAAAAACTGGCCCTGGAACTAAGAAGAAAACGCTATGCGGTGTGGTTTAATTGATCGGGCAAACCGTTTATACTTATGGAGAATTCCAGCTGTTCATTTTTTACGGAAAGCTATGTAACTAATGATTAGAATATGCCGGAAGCTCTTCCTTTTACCAGGTAGCTGACTGCCTGATTTTGGAAGTCTGTTACCTTTTGCTCCAAACCTCGTATATAGGATCACCCTTACTACTCAATCCCGAATGATGCCAGTTGCTTTCTACGAGTTTATAGTCAAATTCTAATTTAGCCCCGACGCGCGATTGATCCCGGGAAAAAAATTCAATATTCTCGGTATATTTCCCATCGACTGTAGTGTATATTCCTCCACCGGTTCCACTAAACTCCTTTGTTTCTGTGTTGTAGGCAATCCATTGAAAACGTGTGCCTGAGAGTATTTTCATTGTCTTTATGGGACCACTCATATCGCGATGCTGCATTTCTCCGTCGCGCTTTCTCCCGGACATAAGCCAGGCACCCTGAAGCGCTCCCGGATTCCCGTTGTCAATTTTTATCCAAACCTGTTCACTGTCACTTATTTTAAGCGTCGAATCAGAAATTACTACCTGAAAGGAAACTGAAGTTCCCACACGTTCCGGTTTATTTGAATCAAATTCTACGGTTTCGGTCATGGTATATCCATCCAACCTGTACGTACCGCCATTGGTCTCTAAAAATTTTCCATCTTTTAAATCGTACCAGGTAGAAACCTGGTGAAACTCAGAGAAGATCACAACATTTTTAACTTGTTTTCCTTCTTTAGTAAATACCGTTTCCCATGCACCAAGAACGGATTGGGCTGAAAGATGTGCAGTAAGGATGAGACACAGGCTTAATAATATTGTTATCTTCATAATTATTTATTTTAGTTTGAATGTTATCAACGAACCGTTAGAAATCATTTCTTACTTTAGGTCAACTTCCAGCAATTGGGGTACCAAAAACACCGACGCTGAGGTAAAAAAAATCTTAATTCTTTATTGAGCTGAATATTGCGCTGCCGCGAATTCACCCCAATTCCATAGGTGTTTGTTGAAAAAGATCTATTCTGGAGTTCTCAACAACAAGCCTTCTTTGATTATTGAAATATCAAAAGGCGGATGACCTATTCCTTCGCCGTCCAGATGAGCAACCAACTCATTGGAGGCGGCAATCCTGACCGTTTTTACTTTAAAAAATTCAGCCGCCTTTAACTTCTGGTGTGCTCCCGTCTTTAATTTGGGCAAGTGCCAGAAACGCATCAGCGGAGGGATTTCTTTCAATAAGCACACGTCCAGCCAACCGTCATGCGCAATCGCTTTTGGATTGATGACAAAGCCCCCACCAAAAGTAGTGCCATTGGAAACGGTAAGCAGCAGGATGTTCTTCTCAAATTCCACTTCATCGATTGAAAAAAGGAGTTTTTTTTCTTTGAAACCCCATATGATGCGCAACACAGTGAGTAAATAATCCAGATGACCACCTTTTTTGCGCTCCCGACCGAACATTTCTTTTACTACCTGACCATCAAAACCTATCCCAAAGCCATTCACAAAATACCGGCCGTTGCAAATACCCAGGTCAAATTTCGAAACTTTCCCATGAATGGCTATGTCCGCCTGTTTATCAAAATCCAGGATACCGTGCAGGGACTTTACAGAATCGTTTCCGGTACCGTTGCTTACGATACTTATCGGCAGTTGCCTGACCCCCATTTCGTTGACGACGTAGTTCAAGGTACCATCACCACCAAATACCAGCAGCTCTGTTAAAGAGGGATCCTTTACAAGGGTACCTGCCAGTTTTCCCAGGCCTTTTTGTTCGGTAAAGAAGCGCTCATACCTGAGTCCGGCCTCTTGAAGCTTATTTTCAAGTTTGAGCAGCCGCTTTTCCCAGGAGGACTTGCCGGCAGCAGGATTGATTATAAGGAGTAATTTTCTTTTTTCAGTCAAAACAGGATACCATCAATTCATTCAAAAATAGTTAAATCGCAGCTCAAAATTGTGGGCAAGAAGAAAAAATGAATTTAGGCGGTTTTACGAAAGAGTGAAGAGCGAGGGAGTGAAAGAGCGAAAGAGTGAAGGAGTGAAAAAGCGAAGAAGTGAAAGAGTGAAAGAGCGAAAGAGTGAAGGAGTGAAGGAGTGAAAGAGTGAAAGAGCGAAAA
>JBFYPZ010000051.1:0-18278 GCA_041303035.1 Flavobacteriaceae bacterium | reverse complement strand
CTAAAGAAAAGGGTAAACATCCAGTTTTTATAGCTGAAAAAGACGGCCAAAAATTTTATGTCTTCCCAGTAAGGGGTATGGGATTATGGGATGCAATTTGGGGCTATGTGGCAGTCGATGAAAGCTTAACTGTGAAAGGTATCGTATTTGACCACAAGGCCGAAACACCGGGCCTGGGGGGAGATATCAACACAGATTTTTTTGAGGACCGATTTATGGGGGAGAAGATTTTTGATTCTGATGGGACCTATCACGGGTTGAGTGTTGTGAAAGCTTATAAAGGCGGTGACGAAAAAACAGACGGACAGGTTGATGGTTTGTCAGGAGCAACCTTAACTTGCAATGGGGTTACAGTCATGCTTGTAGACGGTTTGAAGCCGTATGAACAATTTTTAAAGTCGATCAAAAAATAATCATTATGTCAGATACAAATAAAGAAGGATTATTTTCGAAAAGTAATATCAAACTTATAACCAATCCACTGAACGACGATAACCCGATATCTGTTCAGGTTTTGGGTATTTGTTCTGCCCTGGCAGTAACTGTTCAAATGAAAAATGCTTTTGTAATGTCAATTTCGGTTATTGCTGTTATTGCAATAGGGAATGTGATCATTTCCTTACTTAGAAATTATATTCCAAGCAGAATCAGAATTATTGTACAATTGGTTGTTGCTGCTGCATTGGTAATTCTGGTGGATCAGATATTGAAAGCTTATGCCTATGATGTGAGCAAACAATTATCTGTTTTTGTCGGCCTGATCATCACCAACTGTATTTTGATGGGCAGGTTTGAGGCTTTTGCATTAAAGAATAAACCCTGGCCTTCTTTTTTAGATGGTTTAGGTAATGGACTGGGATACGGTTTTGTATTAATGGTTGTTGCTTTCTTCAGAGAACTGCTGGGTTCGGGAAAAATATGGGGATATCCGGTATTGGGAGACCCTATTGAAAAAACAGGTGTTTACAGTATGGGTTATATCAACAACGGACTTGTAATTCTCGCGCCTATGGCTTTGCTCATGGTAGGTATATTTATTTGGGTTCAGCGCGGAATCAATAAAAAATTAATTGAAAAATAATTTAAGGCATGGAATACGTAAATATTTTTGTAAAATCACTGTTTATTGAAAACATGGTTTTTGCCTATTTTCTGGGTATGTGTTCATTTTTGGCGGTTTCCAAAAAAGTTCCTACAGCAGTTGGATTGGGAGCAGCGGTAATTTTTGTTCAAGTGATAACGGTACCTCTTAATTACTTGATATACAAATATGTACTGGAACCAGGGGCTTTGAAGTGGATTGATCCATCATTCGAGGCCTTGGATCTGAGTTTTTTAACTTTTATCTTATTTATCGCCTCGGTAGCGACTATGGTGCAACTGGTTGAAATGATCATTGAAAAATATTCGCCCTCGCTATACAATTCCCTTGGACTTTTCTTGCCGCTGATAGCGGTGAATTGTGCTATCCTGGGAGGGTCCCTGTTCATGCAGCAAAGAATAGATGCAGGAGTTTACTCAAACATGGGTCATGTTCTGACCTTTGCCTTTGCTTCGGGGTTGGGATGGGCTATTGCCATTATATTGATGGCCGCGATCAGAGAAAAAATGGAATATTCAAATGTGCTGGCACCCCTGAGAGGGCTTGGTATTACTTTTATTGTGACGGGTTTAATGGCAATCGGATTTATGAGTTTTGGAGGGATAGATTTGAATGCATTCAATAAAAAACCAGAGTTGAAAAGTGCAGATGAAAAAACAGAAATTTCAGAAGTGGCTCCCGCCAGCCCGGTTGATTCAATATCAGTTGGCAGTGTTACCAAAAGAAGTTTATGAGTAGTATAAATTCAAAAAATGGAATGAAAAAAATTATTAGTTCTAAGTTATTTTTTTTTGGCTTTGAACTTATAACCTATAACTTACAACCTTATGTTTAGTATTACAGAACTTATCATATATTCAATCATTGCATTTTTAGTGCTACTGTTGTTAATGGTATTTATGCTTTTATATGCCAAGACTAAATTGGTGAACTCTGGAAATGTCAAGATTAAAATTAACGGGGAAACAGAAGTTGAAGTGCCGGCTGGGGGCACCTTACTTTCAACCCTGTCGAATGCAAAAATATTTTTACCTTCTGCTTGTGGAGGTGGAGGTACCTGTTTACAATGTAAATGTCAGGTGCATGCAGGCGGTGGCGAACCCTTGCCTACAGAGGTTCCAAACTTTACGCGCAAAGAACTTGCGGATGGATGGCGATTGGGCTGCCAGGTAAAAGTAAAACAGAACATGGATATTGAAGTGCCTGAAGAGGTATTTGGAATAAAAAAATTTGAAGCTACTGTTGTTTCCAATTATAATGTTGCCTCCTTCATTAAGGAATTTATTGTTGAATTGCCTGAGGATATGCATTACAAGGCCGGTGGTTATATACAAATTGAAATCCCTAAGGCGGAAGTAAATTATAAGGAAATTGATATCACGGCACACCCTGCAGAACATCCCGGAGAACCTGAAAAATTCAAACTCGAATGGGATAAGTTTAACCTGTGGCCGCTGGTGATGAAAAATGGAGAGCAAGTAGAAAGAGCATACTCCATGGCTTCTTATCCTGCGGAAGGAAGAAATGTTATGCTGAATGTACGCATCGCTACACCACCTTGGGATCGGGCAGCAAACGGGTGGATGAAAGTAAATCCGGGGGTTGCTTCAAGTTATATCTTTAGCAGAAAGAAGGGTGACAAGGTAACTGTTTCTGGACCCTATGGTGAGTTTTTTATCAATGAGACAAATGCCGAAATGCTCTATGTAGGTGGAGGTGCAGGTATGGCTCCTATGCGATCGCATTTGTACCATCTCTTTAAAACTGTTAAAACGGGAAGAACGGTTACCTATTGGTACGGAGGCAGGTCCAAACGCGAACTGTTCTATATGGATCATTTTAAAGAACTGGAAAGAGATTTCCCAAATTTCCGCTTTTATGTGGTGCTTTCAGAGCCCCTTCCTGAGGATAACTGGAAGGTAAAAAAAGATACAAAAGACAGAGAAGGAGATGGATTTGTGGGATTTGTACATCAGGCAGTGATCGATCAGTACTTGTCTAAACACGAGAATCCCGAGGATATTGAACTGTATTTCTGCGGACCCCCCATGATGAACAAGGCAGTTCAGAAAATGGGAGAAGATTTTGGTATACCGGATGATAATATCCGTTTTGATGATTTTGGAGGATAAAAGAATTCTTTAATAATTATAAAAAAACAGCCCAAGAAGCTGTTTTTTTATTCTTATTCACCAGGTTAAGGATTTTCACGCTTTATAAGCTTCGTTTAATCAAACAATTGAGTAAGGTACTATTCCTGATTAAAGTATCCTGCTGAAGAAAAAAGCCCATGCTTTTAGTTATACAGCAGTCGCGTTTGACCAATGAACATACGATCCATGTCTGTTTTTTTTTTTTTAGTGGAATCAGCTTGCTGGTAAAATGATCAGTGAATAGCAGATCACAACGGCCAGATATCTATTATGCTTTTGTTGATTTCTAAAAATACCAGCTTGGGATCAATGCGTACTGTGTATTATACCAATAAAAAAAGGCATCTTACCGATGCCTTTTATACAAATATATTTATGTCTGATTATTGTGGTTTTTGTTCCAGGATATCGAAGAATTCATCAAGTTTAGGCAGGATCACAATTCTCGTACGTCTGTTGGCGGATCTTCCCTCGGCAGTTGCATTGGTTTGCAAAGGAACATATTCGCTTCTTCCTGCGGCAATCAAACGACCTGCATCAACACTGAAATCACTCTGCAACACACGTACAACAGAGGTTGCCCTGGCAACACTCAGATCCCAGTTGTCTTTCATACAATTTGTAGAGATCGGCACATTGTCAGTATAACCTTCAACCTGTACTTCCATGTTTGGTCTCGAAGCAATAACCGTTGCAACTTTTCCTAAAACGGCTTTTGCCTTATCAGAAACAACAGCGCTGCCTGTTTTAAACAACAGGTTGTCTGCAATGGAGATATAAACTACTGTTTTTTCTACGTTGATCTGTATGTCCTCATCCTGAATTCCTGCAGCGAGTTCTTTCTTTTTTAAGCTGGAAGGCCAGGGCAAGATTGATCGAATCTTTTTTGGTCATTGCGGCCCTTATTCCATTGATATATTTATCCTTTTCGCTCAACTGGCTAATGATCTGTTTGATATTATCAGAAGAAGCCTGGGTAAGAACAGTTAGGTTTTCAACCTGCTTTAAGGATTGGTCTTTATCTACCTTTAAAGTTTTGTTTAACTCTGCCAAATAATCTTTTTCTATTTGACAGGCCTGTAAATCTGCTTTAGCATCTACCAACTCTTGTTTTGTCGTCTGGTAAGAAGCATCAAGGTCAGCGTATTTTTTCTGTGAAACGCAGGAAGTTAGTAGTATTGATATAACTACCGGAATAAAAAATAGTTTTCTCATGAATTGAATTATTTATTGGTTGTGTAAAGATATTAATAAATTTGTACTTTCGCTAGCAAGCTGTTAATCCTTTCAAAAATACAAATATTAAACCGGAGTAATTGTTAATTATTTGATAAAAACCCTGAATAACATGAAGAATTCGTACTATTTATTATTTTTTTTATTCATTGCCTGTAAAAAAGATAATTCTGAATATCTGCATCTCAATGGTTTTGCTCTGGGAACCTCCTTTTCAATTGTTTACGGGGATACCCCGATCAATTATGAGAAAGAGATCGACAGTTTGGTTTCTGTAATCAATGGATCTTTATCAACCTATATTGCAGCATCTGACATTTCAAGGATCAATGACGGAGACTCTTCTATAGTTGTGGATGCATATTTTTCTGAAGTATTTGCCAAATCCAAAAAGATTTACATGGAATCGGGAGGGGCTTTCGACCCAACAGTCGGTGTACTGGTCAACGCCTGGGGATTTGGCCCGGAAGACGAGATTGTTAACCTTGACTCAACTCAAATAAGATCTCTTCTAAATCGGGTCGGTTTTGATAAGGTAAGTCTGGAAAATGGCAAGGTAGTTTCTTCGGTTGACAGTGTTTATCTCGATTTTAATGCGATCGCAAAAGGGTACACAGTGGATGTTATTGGCAGGTATCTGGAATCAAAACAGATTAAAAATTATCTGGTTGAAATTGGTGGCGAAGTGAGGGTCAGAGGGGTGAACAGTAAAGGGGAGCCTTGGAAGATCGCGATCGAAAAACCCAATTTTGACGGAACCAGGTCATTTCAGGGGGTAGTAGGATTAAATAATGAGGCTATGGCAACTTCAGGAAATTACAGAAAGTTTAAAATTGACGAAAGAACAGGTAACAGATATGCACATACCATTGATGCAAAGTCGGGTTATCCAAGTAAGAACAACCTGCTGAGCGCCTCTGTTATCTCGAGTATGGATTGTGCCGATGTGGATGGGTATGCCACTGCATTTATGGCCATGGGCTTTGAACGAAGCAGGGCCTTTTTAAAAGCACACCCTGAGTTAAAGGCTTTTCTGATCTATGACGAAGCGGGGGAAATGAAGACCTTTCAAACGGCTAACCTGAAAGTAGAATAGTTTCTGATTACTTGTTTATTTCCAGGGTTTTCAGAATGGCTTCCAGCTCAAAAACAAAATCTCTTTTTTTGGTTGATGGTGAATAGCTGAATCCCTCTGCTATGATGATGCGTTTTTTTACATCATCGTATAAAGAATAACTGATAAAGGGCCCGCCCATATAGTCGTTTTCCACATACCAGAGCCCCCGGGCTTCATAAGCCTCTTTTCCTTTAAAATTCAATTTTGTAAATACAGGAGGTACTTGCAGTTCTGTGGTCATATAGGTATCTTTAAACTGGCCGGGTAAGTTTTTTCTGCCAACAGAATCCCTGATCCGTATGATATTTTCTTTGGTGAATTCGCTCTTATCCGAAACGGGAATTTCGTAAGCCAGCAGGTTGAGTGTGCCACTTGTAAAGGTATAGCGGTACCATAAAAAATCACCGGAATCGACGACCTTGTTATAGGTTACCGGAATCTTCAGATCAAACCCTACTTTTTCCATGGTTGCAATATTTTTTGCATTCCAGTGTTTTTTCGTGATTTTTTTTTGGTAGAGCGAGAGGTCCTGTCTTTTAAAAACATCTATAATTTCACGCTTGTTCGCCAACAAGTTCTCAATCAGGCTGCCGGCATCTTTTCCGAGCAGGGTCAGTATAGTTTGCGGTGCAGCATACACATTGTAGTTTGTGTAAAAATCACTTTTTTCCCCAAAGTCAATATAGAGGACGTTTCTGGTTCGCTTGAAGAGATTCGAAAAAGCTTTGGGGTCAACCAGATTTACGGTAAACGGAGCTTCTTCCTGGGGTAAGCCCAACAGCGGTTCGCCGATAATGCTTCGAAGGGTATCTCCCACCGCCCCCAGCCATAAATCGTTATCCATTACCACTATCAGGTGATTGATCCTTCCTGTCGATTCCAGATAGGTCATCTTTTCATCAGACTCTTTACAGGAAATGAACGTAACCAATACAACAATTACAATGAGGGAATACCTGAACATCGGAATGTTTTTTTAAAAATTATCCGAGATTTAGTAGATCTTGAGTTTCGTTCCCGGAGTTAATTTGTCGCTTTTAAAATTATTCCACTGTTTGATCTGACTAACAGTAACATTTGGATATTTTTGTGAAATCAACCACAACGTGTCTCCGCTTTTAACAGTATAGGTGGAAAAATCTTTGCCATTGTTTGATTCGGACTTACTGGCAACGGTGTTTTTTGTCGCTGGCTCCGTGTTTGACAGGCTGCTTCCCTTTTTGTGGATGGTCAGTGATTGCCCAACATGAACAGTAGATCCTTTCAGCTTATTCCATTTCTTGAGATTGGCAACGGTAACACCGTATTTGTTGGCGATTTTCCCCAGATTATCTCCTTTTCTGACCTTATATCGCATGGTCTTGCTTTGCATTGGATCACTGCTCGCAACTGTATTCGCAGGAAGGGGCTTCACGCGTTTGGCATCATCTGCTTCAGCATAGGCATAGATCAGCTCCTCATTGGAAACAAAAGTACCAAGCATGAATTTGGGCAAACGCAGGGTGTTATTCTCCTTAGCATCGTATGGAATTATCTTTAGCTTGTACTGCGGATTCAGAAATGTCATTAACTGATCATCCGTTTTCATAATCCTGTTGATCTGATCAAAAGTGAGTTGTCTTTTTAATGAAACCGTATCTGTTTGAAAGGAATCAGGTAAGGCATTTGTTGCGGACAAATTGTGTTCTTTTGCGTATTCAAAAATATAATAGGTTGCATAAAATGCAGGCACGTAGTCAGCAGTTTCCCGCGGCAAATAAGGTCGCAGATTCCAGTAATTGGTTTGCCCACCCGATCTTCTTATAGCTTTTGTAACATTCCCCGGACCCGAATTATAGGCAGCCAGTGCCAGATCCCAGTCACCGAATGTTTTATAAAGGTGACTTAAGTATTTGCAGGCTGCTTCGGTAGATTTTATCGGATCATAACGCTCATCAACATAGGAGCTGACATCGAGGTCGTACATTTTACCCGTACCATACATGAATTGCCATAAGCCGGCAGCACCAACTCTGGATTTGATTGTTGGTTTCAACGCAGATTCTACGATGGCCAGATATTTAATTTCAAGCGGGATGTTGTATTTGTCGAGATGCTCTTCAAACATAGGGAAATAATATTCAGCCCTTCCCATTAAATTGGCCAGTGTTTTTTTCCTGTTCTTGAGATAATATTTGATTACTTTTTCCAGTGATTGGTTATATCCAACGTTAAAAGGGGTTTTGGCATCGAGTTCCTTCAATCTTTTTTTGAGTAAATCTGTAGGTAATTCGTCAATTACAACCGTTGTAAGGCTATCCACATCGACCAAAAGATCTGTAGTATCCATCGAGAAGGTACCTTTCCAGGAGGCGAGCCATTTTTTATCAATATCTGAGGCAATGGTATAGTCAATAACAGCTATTTTTCTTTCCAGTGCTTCAAGAGAATCAGTGTGGACAGTATCCTTTTTTATTGCACTTAGTACCGCTATTTCCGGGCTTTTTGCAACGATATTTAAATCTTTTTTATCGGTTTTTTTCTGGGAGAAACCAGCCAAACCTGTCAGGATAAAAAGTAAAAGAAAAACCTTTTTCATTCGAATAATTTAAATGATTAATACACTGCTTTACTAAGGTGCTAAACTACTGTTTTTATTAAAAAAGCCTGTTAAATTTAATGTATAATAATATAAAATTATGTTAAAAATTAAAAAAATGCTGCCTCAAAGTTTAATTTTAACTTTTGGCAACACAATATGGCTTTTTTATCTAAACGCATTTTGATTCCGGTTTATTGTGAATGTAATTTTTTGCGAAGCCAATTTGTTACATCTTTTAATACTTCTTCTTTCCCGGGTTCATTGTGCAATTCATGATATGCGCCAGGGTACAAGTTTATCTTTACCATTTCCTGATTGTTTGCAGCAAAGGCCTCAGATCCTTTATAGCTCGTAAGTTGATCTGCTGTTCCATGAATGATAAGCACCGGTTTTTTTAAGCGCCCTGCATTTTGAATGGCCCAGCTTCCGGTTTCCATCAGTAAAACAGAATAATTCGGACTTACTCTGTCGTGATTGAGCGGGTCCGCGATATAGGCTTTAACCACTTCATTATCATGAGAAAGGTGGTTAGGGTTGATCTCGTTCGACACGGTAAGGGAGGGGTAAATTTTCCTCATCCAGTTGCCGAGCGCCAGTTTCCATGCAGGCGGTTCAAAGGCCAGTTTCAAGAAAGGACTTGAAGCAATGATGCCGCTGACAGCATTTGGAAAGTGAAGACCGTAATTCAGAACCACATTGCCTCCCATACTATGACCGTAAAGAAAGATCTTTTTTTCACCAAAGATCTTTTCTGATTTCGCGATCATTTCTGTAATACAACCCAGCAGCTCACCAAAACCGGGATGGTGTCCCCGTTTTCCGGTTGTTTTTCCATGACCGAACTGGTCGTAGGTTATTACGCCAAGATTTGCCCCCAGCAATGCCGGAATCACATGTTCCTCATAGCGACCGCAATGTTCCCCCAGGCCGTGAACGAGAATAATCACTCCGTCTGTTATTCCAGGTACGTAATATTTTCCATAAAACGTTTCGCCGCTGTACGGCATATGGAAGTCCATGACAATCATAGAGTTATTATTTTATTTCAAAAATACCGTAACAGATTTAATCAGTGAAAAAATGTTAAAAATGAATCATAACTAATTTGGAAATTAAGCCCGGAGCAGGATATAGTTTTTACAATTTATTTTGTAAATTTAGATGAATCAAAAAGCAGGAATATGAAAAATGAATCAAATAACCCAAAAGGGAAAAGAGAAAAAAATCTGGATAAGAAGGTTTTGATGGTGAGTGAACAAATTTTTCCCTATGTAAAGAACAGAATTCTTGTACTCGAAAAAAAAGGTGTTTTGCCGCTCAATATGTATAAACCCGGAGAAATCATTGACGAAGTGGTTCTTGAACTTTTTGAGAGAGGTGTGGAGGACAATATTGAAGTGCAGGCCTTAAAATTGCTCATGTTTTCGGTGGCCAATGAAAAGCTGTGCGCCCTGTTCGAAAAGGAAAAATGGCATAAACGCAGCATAAGTACAAAATTGATACTCGAAGAGGAGCTCAAACAAATGGAAGAATATTTTACCGTGGACGGAGATTCCGATTTTGTTATGATCGAGGAGCTGGATGATATTTCATACCACCAACAAGAGGTACAAAGTCGGTTTCTGGAGTCGGATGAAATACAACAGGATGTAATTTCTTTACTCGAACTCAAAGACAAGAACTTCCTTAAAAGCCAGGAAAACAGGCAGCGGATCAAATCCATTTACGAGTATTTACCCATACAGACTTCCAATGTAGTCGATCTGTATGTGCTTGGAAAACTCAATTTAAAAGACATCGCAGGCGTTTTGGATACGGATATTTCAGAAGTGAAGAAAATTATACAATTTGTTAAGGAAAATGTCAAGAAGCACATAGAATAGCTGCGTATTTCTTAAAAATACTTTGAATCGGTTAAATAGTTCAAAAAAGAATTTGATTTATTTTATTTTGTTGTAATATTGCGACGTGAAAACCAAAACAATAAACTGAAGAAATTTCAATAAAGTTCAGGCAGGTTTTTAGGTCTGGATCCTTTTAATGGTGGCTTTCATTTCAGTTTTAAGTGATTAATAATTTTTTTGATGTCATTTTCAAACGAATCAATTTTTAATAACTGCTTTACCAGAATATTTTTTGGCAGGCATGTTTTTGTCCATCTTCATTCTCGCCGCCCGTAAGGGTACAGGTAAATTTATAGGGAATGGTGAGCCCATCCCTGCTCAGAAAAATCCTTTTTTATAAACACCATATTATCAAGCATAATGGAAATAGTTATTGCCGGGGAGGAACACGTTAAATACGCAGACATCATCTGCGAAACGATTGATAGATCTGCTGCCGAAAGAGGTACCGGAATTGCAAAGCGTAGTCCCGAATACATAAGCTCAAAAATCAGGAACCACAATGCCGTGATCGCACTGGAAGGTGAAAAATTTGCCGGATTTTGCTATATTGAAGTTTTTAGTAATAAGAACTATGTAGTACATTCCGGATTAATCGTTCATCACGATTTCCGTAATTTGGGTCTGGCGAAAAAGATCAAGGGCAAGATCTTCAATTACTCCAGACAAAGGTATCCGGACGCCAAAATATTTGGTATTACCACTGGCTTGGCAGTCATGAAGATCAATTACGATCTGGGTTATAAGCCGGTTACTTTTTCAGAACTCACAGATGATCCGGAGTTTTGGAAAGGTTGTAAAACCTGTAAAAATTATGATGTGCTCCAGCGTACCCATCAGAAAATGTGTTTGTGCACAGGCATGTTGTACGATCCTGCCCATACTAAAGAGATCAAGGATCACGGATTCGACACCAAAGTTCTGAACCGCTTAAAAAGGATCAAACAGAGCCTGTTTTTGAAGAAGAACAATGAGGAGGAACAAAAAAAATGAATAACAATGCAGTTTGTTAACAGATAACAGAAATAATTACCATATAAAATTAGAAATGAAAAAACTTGTTTTAGCGTACAGCGGGGGATTGGATACTTCTTATTGCGCGATGTATCTCTCAAAGGAAGAGAAATTTGAAGTTCATGCCGTAAGTGTCAATACCGGAGGTTTCAGCAAAAAAGAAATAGAGCAGATCAGGGAAAAAGCACTTTTGCTGGGGGCATCCTCTTATACATCCCTGAACGCCGTCGATATATTTTACGATAAAGTCGTAAAATACCTGATCTTCGGCAATGTCCTGAAAAACAATACCTACCCTTTGTCTGTTAGCGCAGAGAGAATCATACAGGCGCTCGAAATAGTGACCTATGCCAAAAAGATCGGCGCATCTTATATAGCGCATGGCAGCACCGGGGCCGGCAATGACCAGGTTCGTTTTGATATGATCTTCCAGATCCTGGCACCGGAGATACAGATCATCACCCCCATACGTGATTTTAAATTGGCGAGACAGACAGAAATAGATTATTTGCAGGCTAATGGCGTGGACTATTCCTGGGAGAAGGCCAAATATTCCATCAACCGCGGATTATGGGGTACCAGCGTTGGAGGTCAGGAGACACTGCGATCAAAAGATCCGCTGCCTGAAGAAGCTTATCCAAGTCAGTTAAGTGCAACTGAGCCGAGAAACATAAGATTGACCTTTGAAAAAGGGGAACTTGTGGCGCTGGACGGCAATAAGGATCTGCCTGTAAAAAATATTGAGAAATTAACAGAAATGGCTTCAGCTTATGCGATCGGAAGGGATATACATGTTGGAGATACCATCATCGGTATCAAAGGACGTGTTGGTTTTGAGGCTCCCGCACCGCTGATCATAATCAAGGCACATCATTTGCTGGAAAAACATACTCTCACGAAATGGCAGCAATTCCAGAAAGAAAATCTGGGCAACTGGTATGGCATGATGCTTCATGAGGGAAATTACCTCGATGAGGTCATGCGGAATATCGAAGTGTTTCTGCAGGATACACAGCGCTATGTGTCCGGCGATGTTTTTGTTACCCTTCATCCCTACAGGTTTACGGTAAATGGAATAGAATCCGCACACGATCTGATGAATTCTTCCTTTGCGAGTTATGGCGAATCCAATGAAGGCTGGACCCCCGGCGATGCCAAAGGATTTATTAAATTAAGCAGCAACCAGGGAAAAATATTTAACCACGTCAACAAACAGTAAAATGAAAATAAAAGCCGGTATTATTGGAGGAACCGGATTTACAGCCGGAGAGCTTATCAGAATCCTGATGCACCACCCGGATGTGAGCATCGACTTTGTTTACAGCACGTCCAAAGCAGGTACGCCTGTTTCATATGTACATACCGATCTCACCGGCGACCTCGACCTGGTATTTACGGATAAAATAAATTCTGAGGTATCAGTCGTGTTTCTTTGCCTGGGTCATGGAAACTCCAAACTTTTTCTCGAAAACCATACTTTCGGAGAGCAAACAAAAATTATTGACCTTAGCAATGATTTCCGCCTTGAAAAGGATAGCATTTTAAGGGGTGAAAAGTTTATTTACGGCCTGCCTGAACTCAATCATGAGCCCATAAAAAGCGCAAAATATATCGCAAATCCGGGTTGTTTTGCCACGGCCATCCAGCTTGCCATCCTGCCACTGGCAGCAGGGAAGCTGCTCAAAGAGGATGTGCATGTCAACGCGGTAACCGGGGCAACAGGAGCCGGTACTGCCTTGTCTGCAACGACGAATTTTGCCTGGAGGGACAACAACTTTTCCCATTATAAGGCCTTTAACCACCAGCATCTGGCCGAGATAAACCAGAGTGTAAACCAATTGCAGGCCGGTTTTAAGGAAGAAATTTTGTTCCTGCCCAACCGGGGTAATTTCAGCCGGGGAATTTTTGCCAACAGCTATACCCGCTTTGACGGGACTTTGAGCGAAGCCCATGACCTGTATCAAGATTTCTATAACCAGGCGGTGTTTACCCATTTGTCAAAAGATGAAATTCATATGAAACAGGTAGTAAATACGAATAAATGCCTGATTCATATCCAATTGTATAAAAATAAATTATTGATAACCAGCATAATAGATAATTTGTTAAAAGGGGCATCCGGGCAGGCCGTGCAGAACATGAACCTGATGTTCGGACTGAGTGAAAACAGGGGATTACAATTAAAAGCAAATTATTTTTAATCAGAAAATATGAAAATAGCAATCATCGGGGTGGGTAATCTGGGGCATTCCATAGCCAAAGGCATACTGGGGCAGGGTAAAGACAGTTTTTGTGATTCTCTGTTTCTCACGAAACGTAATACAAAATCCATTGAAGAACTTGGGCGGTACGCCACTGTAAGGATAACAAAAGATAACCTTGAAGCGGTGAGGAATTCGGAAATCGTGATTTTGGCTATTCAACCCGGGCAACTAAAAGGGGTTTTGGAAGAGATAAAGGGCCTTATAGATCCCGGCAAGCATACCCTCATATCAGTGATCACAGGGAGAAAGATCGAAGATATTGCTCAGGTTCTTGAAAAAGAAGTGGCCATTATTCGTTGTATGCCGAATACCGCAATCGCGGTCGGGCAATCCATGACCTGTATTGCTGCGAACAAAATGGGTGAGGAGAAAATTGAACAGGCAAAAACCATTTTCAATGCTTTGGGAACGACCTTATGCATTGAAGAACGTCTGATGCAGGCGGCAACCGTGATCTGTGCAAGTGGAATCGCATTCTGGATGAGACTCATCAGGGCCACCACCCAGGGTGCTGTGCAACTCGGTTTTCACAGCGAAGAGGCTCAGCAGCTATCTATGCAAACCTGTCTCGGTGCGGCAAGTCTGCTGATACAATCAGGAAGTCATCCCGAACAGGAAATAGATAAGGTAACAACACCGAGCGGATGTACGATCGAGGGGCTGAATGAGATGGAACACCAGGGACTCAGTTCCTCCTTGATCAAAGGAATCGTCACCTCCTTTGAAAAAATTAACCAGATATAAAACCTGAAGGCATGAATTTATTCGATGTGTATCCCATTTATAATATAACACCGGTGAAAGCCGGGGGCTGTTATGTGTATGATGAGAAAAATACAGCCTACCTTGATCTGTACGGCGGACATGGGGTGATCTCGATAGGCCATACCCATGAGACTTATGTCAAAGCAATCAACGGGCAGCTCAGCAAAATTGCCTTTTATTCAAATTCAATACTGAATCCCTTGCAGGAAGCGCTGGCCGAAAAACTGGGTAAGATCTCAGGCTGTGAAAACTACCGCTTGTTTCTTTGCAATTCAGGTGCCGAAGCCAATGAAAATGCCTTAAAAATGGCGTCCTTCCATACCGGCAGGAAACGGGTCATAGCTTTTGACAATGCATTCCATGGCCGTACCTCGGCCGCGGTTGCGGTAACCGATAATCCGGCGATCAACGCAGCCCTGAACCGGCAGCAGGCCACTACTTTTTTGCCCTTGAACGAGATCGGACTCGTGGAAAACGAAATAAAAAAGGGAGATGTTTGTGCAGTCATCATTGAGGGCATACAAGGTGTGGGAGGCCTCGATGAGGGAACCACGGAATTTTTCAGGGCACTGGAAACCCTCTGCAAAAAGGAGCAGGTTGTTCTTATTCTGGATGAGATCCAGTCGGGTTATGGAAGAAGTGGTAAATTTTTCGCTTTCCAGCATCACGGCATAAGTCCCGATATTATTACCACAGCAAAAGGAATGGGCAATGGTTTTCCTGTTGGTGGGGTATTGATCTCTGATCAATTCACGGCGAAACACGGTATGCTCGGAACTACTTTTGGAGGAAACCACCTGGCCTGCGCTGCTGCACTGTCGGTAATTGAGGTAATAGAAAAGGAAAATCTGATGGACCATGTGAAAATGGTCTCTGCCCGTTTTATAGAAAAGGCCCGGGAAATACCTCAGGTAAAAAGAATCAAAGGCCGGGGACTCATGCTGGGCATGGAATTTGACTTTGAAGTGGCTGCACTCAGAAAAGAACTGATCTATGAGAAGCATATCTTCACAGGGGCAGCCTCCAATAAAAAATTATTGCGTATACTGCCTCCGTTGAATATCAGCAGTGCACAACTGGATTATTTTCTGGACTCCCTGAAACAAGTGCTGGAAAGTGCTGATAAAAAAGTTCAGCATGTATAGTCTTCTCAAAATAGAACAGCGGAACAAGGTCCTGAAAAGGATGGCGGTACTGCTTAAGCAGGAAAGTGCCTCTTTGCTTCTCGCAAATCAGACCGATCTGAAGAGTTTTGATGAGAACGACCTGGCCATGTACGATCGCTTAAAAGTTGATCATGATAAAATTGAGGGTATGATCGCTTCCCTCAACCAACTGGCAATACAGGAAGATCCTGTGGGGAGGGAATTGTTTCATTTTACACATGAAAATGGCCTGCAGATTTTTAACAGAACGGCCGCCTTTGGCACAGTAATGATCATTTACGAATCGAGGCCCGATGTTACGGTGGAAGCTGCGGGTATCGCTTTTAAATCCGGCAACAAAATACTCCTCAAAGGTGGAAAAGAATCTAACCGGTCTAACCAGACCATCGTTGATCTCTGGCATCGCGCCTTGAAAGAAAATGAAATCGCTACGGATTGGGTCAGCTACCTGAATTTTAACCGGGAGGAAACGCAGCGTTTTTTAAAGTATCCGGATCAGAAAATTGATCTGATCATCCCGAGAGGCGGAGAAAAACTCATTGAATTTGTGAAGCAACACGCCAGCTGCCCGGTAATCGTGAGCGGCAGGGGCAATAATTTTGTTTATGTCCACAAAGAGGCGGATCTGAAAAAGGCTCTTTCCGTGATCATCAACGCAAAGGTGTCTAAGATCTCGGCTTGTAACGCCCTGGACAAAATTCTGATCGATGATCAGCTGCCGGATAAAGATCATTTTGTTAAGACTTTGATCGGTGCGCTTTTGGAAAACAGGGTGTCTGTTCTTGTTGACAAGAGTCTTTCCGCGTACCCAAATACCAGTCTGATTGAAAATGAAGAGATCTGGTCAGAAGAATTTTTAGACTATAAAATCGTACTCGGTATGGTGATTGGACCTGAACATGCCATGAACATGATCAACAAATACGGGGGCGGACATTCAGCTGCGGTTATTACTGAAAATGATGCGGTGGCCGGAGTTTTTATGGATGGGGTTGACGCAGCAGCCGTCTATCGCAATGCTTCCACCCGCTTTACAGATGGCTTCCAGTTCGGACTGGGAGGAGAGCTGGCCATCAGCACAGATAAATTACACCAGAGAGGACCTATCGGACTGACACATCTGGTAACAAACAAATGGTATGTATATGGAGAAGGCCAGATCAGATAAAAAAAGGGTATTGCTCAAGGTGGGCACGAATACACTAACAAAAGAGACCGATCAGATCTCGAGGGGTAAAATAGAGGATATAGCACGCCAAATAGCTCAGCTCAAAGACGCTTATGATTTTATTATAGTCAGCTCAGGCGCCATTGCGGTGGCAAAGCAATTTGTGAAACTCGAGAGCAACGGAAAAGAGATCACGGTTAAACAGGCTCTTGCTGCTATCGGGCAGCCGCATTTGATGAGAATTTTTCAGGAAAATTTCCGGGAATTAGGTCTGTTAACCTCCCAGTGCCTGTTGTCGTATCCCGATTTTGAAAGGAAGAGTTCGCGCGAAAACATATACAACACCATACATGTACTCCTGGCCAACGGATATATACCCATTATCAATGAGAACGATACTGTGGCCACGGAAGAGATACAGTTTGGAGATAATGACAAGCTTGCCGCCTTAACGGGTAGTTTGCTTCATGTTGATCTGGTGATTATTGCAACAAATACAGATGGAATTTACAAGAAGGAATCACTTGATAAAACACCTGAAACCATAACCCTGGTAAATGACCTGGCCGGACTGAAAGAGGAGATCTTCAGCGGAAAATCCAGTCACGGTACCGGTGGCATGCAGTCAAAAATAGAAGCAGCGGAAATTCTCTACAGCCATAGTATTGAGACCTGGATCGTCAATGGCCTGCAGGATCGGTTTATTCTGAATGCTTTTGAAAACAAAATTCCATTCACCAAAATAATAAAGCCATGAGACATTACCTTTCTGTAAACGATATAGATTCTTTAGAAGACTGGGTAAAAGAAGCGCTGGAGATCAAGGCCGCGCCGCTTGAATTTCAGGAATTGGGCAAAAACAAAACCATTGGCCTTTTGTTTTTCAATAACAGTCTGAGGACCCGTCTCAGCACCCAAAAAGCAGCGGCCAATCTCGGAATGCAGAGCATGGTGATGAACTTTAACAATGAAGGCTGGCTGCTTGAGTTTGAAGATGGGGTGGTCATGGACCAGGGAAAATCGGAGCATGTAAAAGAGGCCGCCCAGGTAATTTCTCAATACTGTGATATCATCGCGATCAGGGCATTTCCAACCCTGACCGATAAGGAAAAAGACAAGTCGGAAGAAGTTCTCAAAAGTTTTAAAAAGTATGCAACCGTACCTGTTGTGAATATGGAAGGTTCAACCGGACATCCCCTTCAGGCTTTGGCAGATGCCATAACTATAGAAGAATTTAAAACCAAAGCCAGGCCAAAAGTTGTTTTGAGCTGGGCTCCGCACCCGAGGGCTTTGCCGCACGCAGTTGCCAATTCATTTGTGCAAATGATGCAGTTGCAAAATGCTGATTTTGTGATCACCCATCCGAAAGGATATGAACTGGATCCGGAAATCACAAAAGACAGCAAAATAGAATACGATCAGGAAAAGGCATTCGAAAATGCCGATTTTGTTTATGTGAAGAACTGGAGTTCCTTTAAGGACTATGGCAAAGTTGTAAACAAGGATCCGGCTTGGATGGTTACGAACAGACAGATGGATCTGACGAACAAGGCCAAGTTTATGCACTGCCTGCCCGTACGCAGAAATGTGGTCGTAGCCGATGAGGTGCTGGACGGTAAAAATTCGATCGTCATAGCACAGGCCAATAACAGAACCTATGCCGCCCAGCTGGTATTGAAAAAAATTCTGGAAGACAAAGAGTAAAAGAAATGGCACAGAAAGTAACAATCGTTAAAATTGGGGGAAATGTGATCGACGATAAGGAAAGTCTCGCACTTTTCTTAAGCGATTTTGCCGGGATAAAAGGA
>JBFYPZ010000050.1:0-14423 GCA_041303035.1 Flavobacteriaceae bacterium | reverse complement strand
ATTGGTAAAGGCTTTGTACCCAAAACCCCGGACTGGAAGAAGCACATAGACTGGGCCGATGTGATCGTTTTTGATTTTACAGGTTATGGCAAAATAGCTGATGAACTTCGCAAAGCAGGAAAATTGGTGATAGGAGGAACCGAATATGCGGATAACCTGGAATTCGACAGGGGATTTGGCCAGGAGGAGCTGAGGCGGCATAAGATCAAAACGCTCCCATTTCAGGAGTTCACAACCTTTCATGATGCTATTGATTATGTTAAGCGAAACCCGAACAGTTATGTAATAAAACCCTCAGGCGAAATACAGGACTATAAACAATTGTTGTTTGTGGGGGTGGATGATGACGGTTCTGATATCATTCGAGTCCTCAAAGCTTATGAAAAGACCTGGGGAGACGAAATGGGCTCCTTTCAACTGCAGCGAAAAGTGACCGGTGTTGAAATTTCGGTAGCTGCCTTTTTTAATGGAAATGAGTTTTTGAAACCTGTCAATATTACATTTGAACATAAGAAGTTATTTCCCAAAGAACTGGGGGTTTCTACCGGTGAAATGGGAACCAGTATGTTCTGGACGGATGAGAACCCGATCTTTGAGGCAACCCTGAGGAAATTCGAAACCACACTGGCAAAAGATAAGTTTGTTGGTCATATTGATATCAACTGCATCGTCAATTCAAACGGGATCTATCCCCTTGAGTTCACTTCCCGGTTTGGCTATCCGCAGGTTCAGATCCAAAGGGCCGGCATCAATGAGCCCTTTGGCAACTTCCTGTATAAGGTAGCCAGCGGAGAAAAATTTGAGATCAACACAAAAACCGGTTTTCAGGTTGGTGCTTATATGGTTGTACCTCCTTTTCCCTATGACGACAAAAAAACTTTTGAAACCTTCTCTAAAGATGCGGTGGTTATTTTCAGAAAGGAGATGAAAGAAGGACTGCATCCCATGCACCTCAAAATGATCAATAAGGAATGGCTGATTACCGGTGATTCCGGTTTAGCCCTGCTGGTAACCGGAACGGGATTGACCATGCGCGATGCCCAAAAAATGATGTTCAACAGGATCAAGAATGTGATCATTAACAATGCCTATTACAGAACCGATATAGGCGACAGGTGGTTTCACGATTCTGACAGGTTGATGTCCTGGGGTTTGTTATAATGTGTGTTTATGGATTTGACCATTAAAGAAATATCCGCAAAGACTTTCTTTCCTTTACTGCCGGAAGGCTGGCAGGAAAATATAGTACCCTATTGGGATCAGTACAAACAGAACGCAAAAATATACGGTCTTTTTGAAGGAGAGGCATTGATGGCCGGAGGGATCGTTTTTTCTACCTGTTCTCCTGATATGCTCTATGATCCTGAAGAAGCCCGGATATGGCTTGACCAGGGGTATTTATACATAGGTTTTTTATGGGTACCCGAAGTTTACCGAGGAAAAAGGCTGGGTTCAGCATGGCTGAAATTATTGATGCAAGACTTCCCTGAACAAAAATATTGGCTGACAGTTGAAGAAGAAGATCTGATACAATTCTATAAAAAGAATCATTTCAAACTGATCAAATCGCTGAAAAATGGGGAGGATACAGACTGGTTGCTGATTTATGAACCGTAAAATGCGGCCGTCGGCCTGCAAGGAGTGACGGAGGAAAAAGGTCTATTATAGCTTGATATTGTTATACTTCTCTACGAGCTCAATATATTTTATTTTCGCTTCGTCCTCACTTAAATGATTTACCTGTAACCAGGCATTCAGTTTAAAGGCGTTCCGCACCTCATTATCGCCGGTTGGCATTAAACTGGGCATGCCATGTGTTGCCTGTTTGTAATAAGCGTAGAATTGCAGCATTACATCCGCCGGAAGTTTTTCTGTCATAGCCGATGCGATCTCATAGGCTTTCTCAAATTTTTTATCTAGTTCTGTCATCTTTTCGAAGCGATTACAGTTTCTCCACCGATGGTCTTTTGATCCAGACCAACATGAACTTTCATATCAAGAGGTACGAGAATATCGATTCTTGATCCAAACTTTATAAAGCCAGCATCTGCTCCCTGTACTGCGGTTTGATCGGCTTTGGCATAGTTCACGATCCGTCTCGCTACTGCCCCGGCTATTTGCCGGTACATGATTTTACCGACGGTGTCATTTTCTATCACGATGGTTGTGCGCTCATTGTCCTCTGAAGATTTTGGATGCCAGGCCACCAGAAATTTTCCGGGATGGTATTTGCTGTAAATGATTTTGCCACTTATGGGATACCGGGTCACATGCACATTCAAGGGCGACATGAAGATAGAGATCTGCCGGCGTTTTCCTTTAAAAAACTCATTGTCCTCAACTTCTTCGATTACGACAACCTTCCCGTCGGCAGGAGCCAGTATGTGTTCCGCATGGATGACCGTATTTCTTCTCGGGTTTCTGAAAAAATTCAAAACCAGAATATAAAGTAGTAAAAAAGAGATCATCAGCAGCTTTTGCAACCAAAGAACAGGCACAAAATGGTCGGTAAGCAGCATGAGCGCCACCAGGATTACTGAAGCGATTACGATGATCTTATATCCTTCCTTATGAAACATTTACGCAGTGAGGTATAAATAAATAAATATAAATGGTGTGGCAAATATAATACTATCCAGCCGATCTAAAAAACCTCCGTGGCCCGGTATAAAATTACTGCTGTCTTTTACCCCTGCCTGTCGCTTGAACATGGATTCGATCAGATCGCCCAATACCCCGAAAACACTAACGATAATGGCTATTCCCAGCCATTGGTATGAAAAAAGGGAATCGCAGTAAACAGAAATAAAAAAACCGGCTATATAAGTAAAAACAAAGCCGCCAATAAAGCCCTCAACCGTCTTGTTTGGCGAGACTCTTTCTATCAGTTTATGTTTTCCAAAATTCTTGCCGATCAGATATGCAAAAACATCGTTGCTCCAGATCAGTACAAAAATGCCGATCAGAACCACGTAATCATAGGTAATGGTGACATTCAGATATGGAATTTTTATCAGAAAAGAAAAAGGCAGAATGATATAGATCAGACTTAAAAAGATCTTTCCGAGATATTGTATGGAAATTTTCCTCGAAGAGATCAGAGCAGATATAAAACTAAAATACAGGGCTGCTGCAATTATACTGAACAGTATCTTGTTGATCAAAACATTATCCCTGGTATGCGCATCCTCATTGCTGATGATGGCAGATAAAAAGGAGGCGACTGCCAGCAGATAAGGATAACCGCTTTTGAGGTCGATCAGTCTGAGAAATTCATACAGGCAGAAGATCATGAACACAAAAAAGACCAGATAAAAAGTAACATTACCCAGGTAGGCGCCAAAAATCACGACTATCGCATATAACAATCCGAATATTAAGCGCAGGGTAAAATTGTTCATCCGTTTTATAGATCCTCTAACAACAGCAAATAGAGTGTTTTAGAATTATTATTTCCATAAGTCAGAAAGTCAACCTCGGATTTATTGGGCAGGTAATCTTTTACAGAGCTTATGATGGTTGGTGAATTTTTTGTAGAACGCATTCTCACACCCATAACGCCATCGCTGATCGATTTTACGAGCTGGCTGGTTTTGCCAAATACAATAAAGCTGTTGGGCAGATCCTGCAACTTGTATTCTTTTAACTGGCAGGTAGAAAACATAATACTGCCGTCTTCAGAGACCAATGCTTCACAGGCAGTAAAAAATGGCAGGTTGAGTATGACCTTGGGTGTTTTTGCACTGTTGATATCAGATAAGATCTCATTCAGACTGTTGTCAAAACAAACAACATTGTTCCATTCATTTTCCAGAAGAATCTTTGATAATTCCGTTTTAACTTCTTCTTTATCCTGGCAATACAGAAATTTTCCCCCTTTCGAAATAAACTTTCTTACGAACAATTCATCTGTCGACAGATTATCTTTTGAAGAAAAATCTTCTTTGGGTTTGGAAGGAGCTTCTTTCTTTTGAAAAAATTTTTTAAACAGATTCATCGGGTACGGAAAAAACCAAATTTACAAAAACTATTTATTAAATGGTGTTTTTGGAAGAAATTTCACTTTCTCCTGTAATTTTTTCCTTTTTACTTTCTTCCTGAGCCGCTTTACTTACCAGATGGGCTTCATCATCATTGGTAAAAGGCCTTTCTCCAAAGATCCTCCTGAGGTCATCTTCAAAGATCACTTCCTTTTCCATGAGCAATTCGGCAAGTACTGTCAATTCCTTCTTGTGTTTGGTTAATATGCCGATAGCCCTTTGGTACTGTTCTTCAACAATGGAGGAGATCTCATGGTCTATGACCTGTGCGGTTTTCTCGCTGTAGGGATTGTTAAAACTGTAATCAGTCTGACCGGAAGAATCATAATAGGTTATGTTCCCTATTTTATCATTCAGTCCGTAAACCGTTACAATGGCCTTGGCCTGACGCGTAACTTTTTCAAGATCGTTCAGTGCTCCCGTGGAGATCTTGTCAAAGGTGATCTTTTCAGCCGCACGGCCGCCCAGGGTAGCGCACATCTCGTCCAGCATCTGGTCGGTATGAACGATCTGTCTTTCCTCCGGCAGGTACCAGGCGGCACCCAGCGATTTTCCACGGGGTACTATGGTCACTTTTACGAGCGGAGCTGCATGTTCCAGCATCCAGCTAACCGTTGCATGTCCGGCTTCGTGGTAGGCTATGGTTCGTTTTTCCTTGTTGGTGATGATCTTATTTTTCTTTTCGAGTCCACCCACGATCCTGTCGACGGCATCCAAAAAGTCCTGGTGGTTTACTGCATCATTGCCTTTTCGCGCCGCGATCAAAGCGGCTTCATTGCACACATTGGCTATATCCGCGCCCGAAAAACCGGGTGTCTGTTTTGAAAGGAATTCCAGATCCACATCTTTTCCCAGTTTCAGGGGCTTTACGTGAACGTGGAAAATCTCAAGACGTTCATTTTTATCGGGAAGGTCTACATAAATCTGCCGGTCGAATCTTCCGGCACGCATGAGTGCCTTGTCAAGAATATCGGCCCGGTTGGTAGCGGCAAGCACGATTACATTGGAATCTGTGCCAAAACCATCCATTTCTGTAAGCAACTGGTTCAGCGTATTTTCTCTTTCGTCGTTTCCTCCGGTAATGTTGTTTTTTCCACGGGCTCGTCCAATGGCATCGATCTCATCGATGAAAATAATTGAAGGTGCTTTTTGCTGAGCCTGTTTGAACAGGTCGCGCACCCTGCTTGCACCAACCCCAACGAACATTTCAACAAAATCTGATCCGGAAAGTGAGAAGAAGGGCACGTCGGCCTCACCGGCAACGGCTTTGGCCAAAAGGGTTTTTCCGGTACCAGGAGGCCCTACCAAAAGAGCGCCCTTTGGTATTTTCCCACCCAGTTTGGTGAATTTACCCGGATTTTTAAGAAACTCTACTATTTCCTGTATCTCTTCTTTGGCACCTTCCAGGCCGGCCACATCTTTAAAGGTGGTCTTCACTTTTGTGTTCTGATCAAATATTTTGGCACGGGATTTACCTATGTTGAAAATCTGTCCGCCACCTCCGGCTCCGCCACCGGCACCTGACATGCGACGCATGAAAAATATCCATAAACCGATGATGAACAGGAAGGGTAACCAGACTATGAAGGAATCAAAAAAACTGGTTTGGGTTATGGTATCTTTGTCGAAATCAAGGGTGAATTCTGATTTGGCAAGTGCCAACTTGTTCTCAAAATTCTGGAGATCTCCAAAATCGTAGGTATAGGCAGGCGCTGTAGCATTTAAAAAGGAAGTATTCTTGTTTTTGCTGTGTTTTTCTTTTTGTAAAGCTTCCGCCTTTAAAAAAAGTTGCGCAAAATCGCCGTTGACAATGACTATTTTCTGAATATCATTTTCTTTTAAAATTTCGTTGAACTGATTTTCTGTAAGTTTAGAACTTGCCAGGTCAGCGGAGTTTAAAAACTGATATCCTATAATCAAAGCAAAGATAATACCGTATATCCAGTAAAAATTGAACTTAAAGTTAAATTGCTTCAAAGGATTGTTGTCGGTATCTTTGTTTGTTTGTTTTTTTTCGTCGCTCATAAAATCGGGGAATGAATTTAATACTAATTTGATATATTGGTGATCTTGGCATCGCCCCACAGGCCTTCCAGGTTGTAAAACTCCCGGGTTTTTCTTTGAAAAATATGGACTACTACGTTTACATAATCCATCAGGATCCATTCGGCATTGCTCTCTCCTTCAATATGCCAGGCTTTCTCTTTTATATTTTTGCTCACGGTTTTTTGTATGGAACCTGAAATGGCTGCAACCTGTGTGTTCGAGGTTCCATCGCAAATAATAAAATAATCACAAACGGTATTCGGTATTTTTCTAAGATCCAGCAGGGTGATGTGCTCTCCTTTTACTTCTTCAATCCCTTTGATTATTTCTGCAATAAGCACATCAGGATTTGCTAATTTTTTCGTCATTTAATAAAGTTCATATATTGTTGCAAATGTATTACATTTTTATCATTTTAGATGAACCCAAAAGTTAATCTGCATGTACCTGTACAAACTTGATGCCATTCCCTCTACGAATTCTTATTTAAAAGATTTGGTAAAGAATGAGGTGATTGAAAGTTTTACCGTTGTCAGTGCAGAATTTCAAACGAAGGGCAGGGGACAAATGGAAACTGTTTGGTATTCTTCCGAAGGCAGCAACCTCTTATTCAGTATTTTAATAAAATTTCAAGGAGTTATGGCAGCGGATCAGTTCTATCTGAATTGTGCCGTTTCACTGGCTATACTTGAAGCCTTAAAAGCCTATGAGCTGCCTGACTTAAGGGTGAAATGGCCAAACGACATTATGGCAGAAAACAGAAAACTGGGCGGCATACTGATAGAAAATTCGGTCCTCAGCGGGCAGATCAGGTATGCCATAGTTGGTATCGGGCTCAATGTGAATGAAGAAAAATTCCCCGCGAAACTGCCCAAAGCCATCTCGATGTATCAGATCCTGGGCAAAAAAACAGACAGGAACGCATTGCTGCTGGAGCTTGTGGAGAAAATAAAGCTGTATGCCGGTCTATTTGAATCAGTCCGGCACAAAAGGTTGATGCAGGAGTACAAGGAAAACCTGTACAAGTTTGGCCGTCCGGCCATGTATAAAACAACAGCCGGCGAAATTTTCATGGGAAAAATAATTGATATAGATCCCTCGGGCAGTCTGGTTCTTGAATTACAGGACGAAACGCAGCGGTGCTTTCGGTTTAAGGAAATTATGTTTTTGTAAGAAACCTAGGTGCTCTCAATATTCGTGATCAGGGTATTGATGAACTTTTGCAGCGGGCCCTTGACCATCATGGCCATCATGGGATTAAAATTGCCCTCAAAAAGCAGTTGCACATCACTGGAGTGCTCCGTTTTTTCATCAATATTTGCTGTTAATGAAAAAGGAAGCTTGTCACTGGCAGAACCCAGCACGATCTTTTTTCCGGGCACCATTTCCGTGAGTTTTAGTTTGATTTCGGGCATACCCTTGAGTGCGAAAACAAAAGATTCTTCTCCGGCCTGGAATTTATCGATATTTTCGGGCATGATCTGCTCAAAATTCTCAACCTTACTCAAAAAGTCGAATATTTCCTTGTTGTTTTTTTTGACGGTTACTTTGGGGCTTTCTAAATTCATTTCCTGTTATTTCCATTCAGCCGGATTAGCTCTCCAGGCCATTAAGGTTTTTAAATGTTTTTGCGAGATGTAATTCATTTCCAGTGCCTGTTCGATCAGGTTGTCATAATCGCTCAAGCTGGTTACTTCAAGATTTATTTTGCCAAAACTTTCTTTGGCAGCATCGAATCCATAATCAAAAATAGATACCATGCCTTTGATCTGTACATCACAATCCTTCAGCGCTTCTACAGCATTCAAACTACTCTTTCCGGTGCTGATCAGATCTTCCACAACGATCACATTCTGCCCCTTGTTGAGGTATCCTTCAACCTGATTCATGCGGCCGTGTTTTTTGGGTTCCGGCCTGACGTAAACAAAGGGGAGGCCAAGCTCCTGGGCAACGAGTACGCCAATTGCTATGGCACCCGTAGCAACCCCCGCAATCACATCGGGTTTACCGTGTTTTTCAAGGATGATCTTTCCCAAATGCTCGCGGATATAATTGCGAATTGGCACAAACGACAAGGTTAAGCGGTTATCGCAATAAATAGGGGAATGCCATCCCGAGGCCCATACAAAAGACTCATCAGGATTTAATTTGATCGCTTTTATGGATAAAAGCAATTCCGCGGTTTTTTTTGCTGTATTTTTGTTGAAAATCATATGCAAATGTATGTAATTTTTAAAAATAACTGTAGCTTTTTTTTAACAAGCGATCCATCAGATACCGGTCGGAGCAACTGCTTTCATTGGGAGAATTGCGATCCTGAGCTGTACTTAAATTCTTGTGAAACAGAACGTAAAACCTATTATATTTATTATAAAGACCTCGAAAAACTCTTTGAAGAATTTAAGAAAAAATTTGTTCAGGTGAATGCTGCCGGAGGGCTTGTTTTAAACGAAAACCAGGAATTGCTGATTATCTTCAGAAATGGTATCTGGGATCTGCCTAAAGGAAAGGTTGAAAAAAATGAACAGATCGAAGCAGCCGCTTTGAGGGAAGTTGAAGAAGAATGCGGACTGGAAGGCGTTTTTATCAAAACCTTCGCCGGCTTAACGTATCATTTGTATGAAATGGAGGGTAAACAGTTCTTTAAAACCAGCCATTGGTATACCATGGGTGTAAAAGATCCTGATCAAAAACTTATACCGCAAACCGAGGAAGGGATCAGCAGGGCAGTCTGGAAGGGCAAGGAGCAGCTTGATGAGGTGTTTAAAAACACCTATCCAAATATTAAATGGCTGATAAATAAGGTTTTGATTACTGAAGCAAAAGGGTAGAATCACTGGGTAATATAGTGGAGCCTATTTTTTCTGTCCGAAAGTTGTCCGGCAAAACCTATTCTTTTTTTGTAATCCGGTAAACAGGGTATTCCATAAAGGAAGATTCAAAGTATTTCGAGTGCTTGTAAATAAAATCCAGCTGAGCATAGCCGTTCGAGTTGAACTCAGGATCTTTCTCCCTCTTTTCCTCAAGCTCTTTTTTTAATGCCGGATTGTCCTGAAGGATCTTCTCTGCCAGCTCTTCAAAGGCATAGGGCGAAAAATATTCTTTGTTCTCCAGAATGGCGTCGAAGAAGTTCCAGTTGAAGAACGAATCTTTGGCTTCGGGTTCAAGTGTTTCCAGCAAGTATCTCATTCCGGGCTGGTCTGTTGTAACCAGGAGGTCTCCTTTCCGGAATTGCTTATTTCCGGTGCTCACCTCAACTTGTGTATCGTAATGTAACTGATGGCCTTCATAGGGCTTGTTAACCGATTTATAGGATTTGATCTTGTATGTTTCCACCTCAAGCACCGTATCTGTCTTGAAGACAGCATATTGAATCTGATTCAAGTCGAGCCTTTCCGTCACCGGCCACCAGCCCCGCGGTATGATATAGGCTGCCGGTATTTTAATGCTTTTTCCCGGGACAAACTCATTGTAATGTTTTACTGGTTTGCTAAAGGGTTTGTTGCGGTCGTATTTCAGCCGGTTCAGGCTTGTTACCTCACTTTTAACAAAACTGCCTTCATAGCCCTTAAAATTTAATATTTCGTATTTCGTCGTATCCACCTTCCAGCTCACCGGATAATAAGTTAAGGTCCTTTGACTATTTATGGCATCCTTTCGCAGTTTCCTTATTTCGAAACCTTTTTCAGCACTAAAATCCAGCAGGCTGTGCATGAGTGCATAGGTACCTGCTACGCGATCTTTATACGGTTTTAACATATGTGTCTCCACCATTAAACCCAGGGTACCAAAAAGAGAGGTATAACCCGTTGAATACCTCGGGCTGTCAAAGAACTGAGAAAATCCTTTGTCAGGTGTGGTATTAAAAACGTTTACATATGGCGTTATGTCGTACTTTTTTTTCAAAAGATCTTCTTCAATCCAGGGTTTCAGGGTGTTATTTAAATAGGAACCGAGCGTTCCGCCGAGTTTGTTGTGCTGGGTAAATAAATGGGTCAGCACGTACTGGTAATCTGCACCATCACTAACATGATTATCAATAAACACATCGGGTTCGATGAGGTGGTAGATCCTGGTAAAAGTAAGGGCATTCTTTGTGTCGGTTTTTATGAAGTCCCGGTTCAGATCAAAATTTCTGGCATTGCCTCTGAATCCATAGCTTTCAGGTCCGTTCTGGTTTACCCTGCTCGTGCTGTTCCTGTTCAGGCTGCCTCCGATATTGTACACAGGGATTACGCAAACGATCAGGTCCTTGTATTTTTCTTTGCCCAATTTACCCTCGGCCAGGTCGCGCAGCAACAGCATGCTCGCGTCAATTCCGTCAGGCTCTCCCGGATGGATCCCGTTGTTGATGAGCAGGGTAATTTTGTCTTTTTTCTTTACGTCATTGAGGCGTAATTTTCCACCGCTGTAAAAGGTTACCACATGCAGCGGAATGCCTGAATCGGTATTTCCGATTTCCTCAAGGGAGATGCCGGGAAATTTTTCCGCAAGTATTTTGTAATAGCCGATGGCCTCCTCATAAGTTGCCGTTTTTGTACCACCACTCTGTTCAAAAACAGTGGGCAGATTTTGCGCTGCAGTCAATTGAACAAAGACAAGAACAAGGAGCCAGAAACTGCCCTTGCGAGTAAATGAAATGCCCAAATTATTTAATTTTTTATTGCGCATGCTGGTGAACGGCATCAGGCACGAGTCCGGTCACGTCGCCCTTGTAACGCAAAACATCCCTCACGATGCTGGAACTGATATACGATGTATTGGCGCTTGTGAGCAAAAATACGGTTTCTATTTTCGACAGTTTTCGGTTGGTATGTGCGATGGCCTTTTCAAATTCGAAGTCGGCGGGGTTTCTGAGTCCGCGTAAAATAAAAGCACTGTTCACTTTTTTGCAGTATTCTATGGTCAGGCCTTCATAGGTATCCACTTTTATTTTCTTTTCCCCGGCATAGGTCTGCTCAATGAACTTTACCCTCTGCTCCAGTGAAAACATATAATTTTTCGAAGTATTGTTGCCAATGGCAATGATGATCTCATCAAAAAGATTCAGTGCGCGGTTGATGATATCTGTGTGTCCCAAAGTAAGCGGATCAAAGGATCCGGGAAAAACTGCTCTTCTCATCGTTTTATTTTAATGCCATTTCTATACAATTTCCAAAAAGTTCCTGCAGGCTGATGCCTGCGTACCGGGCCTGTTTGGGCAAGATGCTTTCGGTGGTGATACCGGGAACCATATTCATTTCAATAAAATACGGAATGTCGCCAACGATAATGAAATCAGCCCTCGAAAGGCCTTTCAGGTTGAGTACCTTATAGATCTTTTCTGCTGCCTCGATCAGGTTGTTCCGTTGTAGCTCAGAAATTCTTGCCGGGGTGATCTCTTCCGATTTTCCCAGGTATTTGGCCTCAAAATCAAAGAACTCATTGTGGCTGACAATTTCCGTTTCGGGCATCACTTTAATTTTGTTCTGCCATTCAATAACACCTACCGAAACCTCGGTTCCGTCGAGAAAGGATTCAATAAGGATCTCGTTGTCTTCCTTAAAGGCGAAGTCCATGGCAGGGGCGAGGGCTTCTTTGGATTTTACTTTCGAGACGCCAAAACTGGAGCCGGATTTATTGGGTTTCACAAAGCAGGGCAGGCCAACCTGTCTAAGTATTTGGTCTGTGTCATATGGATCGCCCTGATTCAGGTAAACGGAGCTTGCCATTTTTATACCGTAGGGTTTTAAAAAACTCAGGGTATCTCTTTTATTGAAAGTGACTGCCATCTGGTAAAAGGGGGCAGAGGTATGTTTGATCCCAAACAGGTCAAAATAGGCGAGAAGCACGCCATCTTCGCCCGGATGGCCGTGAATGGCATTAAAAACACAGTCGAAATGAATTTTATTTGCTCCTGATCTCAGACTAAAATCTTCCTTATTGACCGGGGTTTCGAGTCCGTTTTCGTCAACATGAACCCATTTTTCCTTTAAGATCAGCAATTTAAAGAGCCTGTATTTTTCTCTATCCAGATTGGCATAAACCACATTGCCACTGAGTATTGAAATATCTACTTCACTGGAGTAACCACCCATGATGATGGCAATATTTTTCTTCATACAAATTTTGTTGACAAACAAACATACAAAAAAATCTCAGGTACAAAATAAAAACAGGTAAATATTGATTGCTGCTATGGGTCAACAGTGCAATCGTACCTTAACCTGGCAGCACTTTTTTGGAAGAAGGCTGATACAAACCGGATGGATCCAAACCTCATTTTTAAAAATTGAGACGGGCTTCATCAGGTTTCAGTTAAAAAAAAATTATCTTTGGTGCATAAATTCAGCGTATGGGATTTTTTCAGTACATAAAAAGCAGGGAGTTTTTGAACACAGTTTTGATCTTGCTGGTCATCACTTTGGCTGTAATGTTTATTTCAGGCATAGGACTTGGTTTTTATACCCATCACAACCAAAAGATCCAGGTTCCTGATCTGCAAAAAAAATCGATCGCGGAGGCTGAAAGCTTACTCGAAGATATAGATCTCAATTTGGTGGTGATCGATTCTTCGGAATTTAACCCTGATTTTCCACCGCAGTCTGTAATGGAGCAGGATCCTGAGGCGGGATCCTATGTAAAAGTGAACAGAAAGATCTACCTCACTTTGAATCCTTCTAATTTTTTGAAAGTTGAGGTTCCCAAAGTACTGGATCAGACAAAAAGACAGGTGGTTACCAGACTGAAATCTGCGGGATTTCAAATCGGTAAGGATATAAAGATACCAGACATAGGAAAAGATGTGGTCAGACGCATGGAATACCTGGGCAGACCGATAAAACCGGGCGATTACCTCCCAAAAAATTCTGTTATTGACCTGGTTGTGGGTGATGGATTGGAAGAAATAGTAACAGACAGTTTAGCTACAGACAGTATACCCAATGCAGGAGAATTTTGACGAGATCATAAACGATGAGCTTTATGAACATTACAGTTTTACTGCTGCTGCAGGGCAGGAGCCACTGCGCGTGGACAAATACCTGATGAATTTTATTGAGAATGCCACAAGGAACAAAATCCAGCAGGCCATAAAAGCCGGAAATGTCCTTGTAAATGAGCAGGTGGTCAAATCCAATTACCGGGTAAAAGCCAAAGATGTGGTGCGTGTGGTTCTGGCCTATCCGCCTCACGAAAACCTGATGGTGCCCGAAGAAATGCCTTTGGACATTGTTTATGAAGACAACGAAGTGATCGTAGTAAACAAGGAAGCAGGCATTGTTGTTCATCCGGGCCACGGAAATTACAGCAGAACCCTGGTGAACGGCTTGTTGTACCACATAGAAAACCTGCCTGCCAACTCCAGTGACAGACCCGGATTGGTACACCGCATAGACAAAGATACCAGCGGCTTGCTCGTGGTGGCAAAAACCGAGTATGCCATGGCGAATCTCGCCAACCAGTTTTTTGAAAGAACTACCGAAAGGCTTTATTATGCCCTGGTATGGGGAAATTTTGATGAAGATTCCGGCACTATAGAAGGCCATATAGGCAGAAGCCTGAAGAACAGACTCCTGATGGATGTTTTTCCCAAAGGTGATTTTGGAAAGCCGGCCATCACGCATTACCAGGTGCTTGAACGTTTCAATTACGTAACCCTGGTGCAGTGTAAACTGGAAACAGGCCGAACCCATCAGATCCGGGCGCACTTTGCCCACATCGGGCATCCTTTGTTCAATGATGAACGGTATGGAGGTAATGAGGTTGTAAAAGGAACCACCTTTACCAAATACAAACAGTTTGTAGAAAATTGTTTTGCTGTTTTACCGCGCCAGGCCCTTCACGCCAAAACCCTCGGGTTTACGCATCCTGTTAGTAAGGAGTTTTTGCAGTTTGATTCACCCATGCCTCAGGATATGGTGCTTTGTCTGGAAAAATGGCGCAATTATTCCCTGCACCGCAAGGAGGAATAGTCAAAAAATATTCTGTGATTTTTTAAAATTTCCAATCCATGAAAATTGTAATCTCACCGGCCAAAACCCTCGAATTCAATAAACCTGTTCCCATTCAGACGCATAGCGAATGCGCTTTTCTGAAGCAGGCGGAAAAACTAAACGCCGTACTCAAAAAGAAAAGTCCGAAGAAGCTCATGGAGCTTATGGACATTTCTGAAAATTTAAGTACACTGAACTACCAGCGAAATCAGGACTGGCACCTGCCTTTTGGTCCCGAAAATGCACGGCAGGCAGTTTTTGCTTTTAGCGGAGATGTGTATGATGGCCTCGATGCCTATACCCTGGATAAAGATAAATTCGAAGACCTGCAAAACAAAGTGCGTATTTTATCAGGATTGTATGG
>JBFYPZ010000049.1:0-14565 GCA_041303035.1 Flavobacteriaceae bacterium | reverse complement strand
ACTTCTTTGTCTTTTCACTTTGTAAGATATAAACATACATTGACAATAATTTAAATAAAAAAAACCTTGCCAAAAGCAAGGTTTTTGTCGGGGTGGCAGGATTCGAACCTGCGGCCTCCTGCTCCCAAAGCAGGCGCGATAGCCGGGCTACGCTACACCCCGTGATTCCATTTGATCAGATCAAAATAAACCGCTGCAAATATAAAACTAATCGTATACAATCCAAGCAATTTATTAATTATTCAGGGAGGCTTAGACTGTATAATCTATGGATGGCAACTGCGAGTTCCGAGATTCCAAAATTCCTGCTTTTCCTTATACTTTCTTTGCCGTAAAAGTAAACAAGCACTGTTGGTTCAACAAAAATATTACATGAAGCAGCCAGCGCTGCATTGAACTGCATGTCCACAAAATAAAAGGGCATGCGTGGAAAATCAGTTCTTATTAAATCCATGACTTTGGATTGAACTGTTTCTCCAACCGAGCAACTCAGGCTTGAAAAATAAAAAAGTACAGCCTCATGATCTTCTATTGCCTGTTCGAAAGCATTTTGAGAAGTAATAATTCGATAATCCATTTGTTATCAAGAAAATAAAAGCATAAAAAATTCACACAAATAAAGTGTATTTCGATCAATAAATTTGCGGCAGAGAGAAGAAAAATAATACAATATCATTCCTTATACTTCGGGAAATAGCTAAATTTACCAAACAAAAATAGCAGTCATTATGGGTAATGAAACAGAAAAAATAAAATGCCTGATCATTGGTTCAGGACCGGCAGGATATACAGCTGCCATATATGCCGCCCGTGCGGATATGAAACCTGTTATGTATACAGGAATGCAAATGGGTGGGCAACTGACCACCACAACTGAAGTAGATAATTTTCCCGGATATCCTGAAGGAGTAGATGGAAATGCATTGATGGAAGATCTGAAAAAGCAGGCAGAACGATTTGATACCGAAGTGAGGTTTGGTGTGGTTACCAAGGTAGAATTCAGCCATGAACCCGGAGGTATCCATAAAGTGACCGTTGATGAATCGAAGATCATAGAAGCCAAAACAGTAATCATTTCAACCGGCGCAACGGCAAAATACCTGAACATCCCTAGCGAACAAAGATTAATTGGCGGAGGAGTTTCGGCCTGTGCCACCTGCGATGGTTTCTTTTACAGGGGGCAGGAAGTTGTGGTTGTAGGAGCCGGAGATACGGCAGCCGAAGAAGCGACCTACCTGGCCAATATCTGTAAAAAGGTGACCATACTCGTTAGAAAAGATTATATGAGGGCCTCCAAAGCGATGCAGCGCAGGGTGGAGATCACAGAAAATATAGAGGTAATGTATAATACCGAAATTGATGAGGTCCTTGGGGATCAGGTTGTTGAAGGAGTTCGGGTATTCAACAACATAAGCAAGGAAAAAAAGGTACTTCCGGTAACGGGAGTTTTTATAGCCATCGGACATACACCCAATACGGACCTGTTCAAAGGCATGCTTGATATGGATGAAGTGGGTTATATCATCACCAAAGGTAAAACCACAAAGACAAATGTACCCGGTGTATTTGCCGCAGGTGATGTACAGGATAAAGAATACAGACAGGCGGTTACAGCTGCCGGTACAGGCTGCATGGCCGCCCTGGATGCTGAAAGATATCTTGGATCGCTGATCTGAAATACAGCAATAAAAAATGCCCTGACCGGGCATTTTTTATTTGTGGTAATGATCGATCGCAAGTCGCACGCTTCCGTGCTTCATCAATAAATCATAAGCGAGTTTTTCGTCGATTTGCAGTTCATTTTTGATCATCGCAGTGCCCCGTTTTACCAGTTTTTCATTGGTCAGCTGCATGTCGACCATTTTGTTTCCCCGCACCCGGCCCATTTTGACCATTACAGAAGTAGAGATCATATTGAGTACCAGTTTCTGGGCAGTTCCTGATTTCATCCGTGTGCTTCCGGTTACAAATTCAGGTCCTACAACGACTTCAACAGGATATTTGGAAACTGCAGCTACCGGCGAATTCGGATTACAGGTAACACAACCGGTTACAATACCGTGTTCATTCGCCTGTTGCAAACCACCAATTACATAAGGGGTCATTCCAGAGGCAGCGATGCCCACCAGTACATCATTTGAATTGATGTTGTACTTCATAAGATCTTTCCAGGCCTGTTCGGTATCATCCTCCGCTTTTTCAACGGCCTTTCTCAAAGCCCCGTCGCCACCTGCTATCAATCCGATTACCCAGTCCTGCGGTACCCCAAAAGTAGGCGGGCATTCGGATGCATCCAGAACACCCAATCTGCCACTTGTGCCCGCCCCTATATAAAACAACCGTCCGCCGGATTCAAACTTTTCTATAATTTTCCTGACCAGAGCTTCTATTTGCGGGATGGCAGCTTCCACAGTAAGCGGAACTTTTTTGTCTTCAGCGTTCATATTAACCAACAGATCATGAACGCTCATGTTTTCAAGGTCGTTGTAATAAGACGACTCCTCAGTAATACGCTTAATTGTCATATGACCAATAATTTACTTTTTAATAATCAATAAGCCTGTAATTGTAATCAGGGCATTTACAGCGATATTGATAAATCCAAAATCAAATTGATAAGCCGTGGCTAACCAATAATTAAGAATATATGTCAGTACCGGGGCCAATATACAGACCACAGGAACTAGTTTGTCCTTTATTTTTATATCGGTGAACATGCCAAACAGAAAGAGTCCCAGAAGTGGGCCATAGGTATATCCCGCCACTTTAAAAATGGTGCTGATCACATCTCCCCTGCTTGCAGAGAACGCCATAATAATTAGAAATACAATCAGAGAAAAACCAAAGAAAACCTTGTTTTTGATTTTCTTTTTCTCTTCACTCGACCTGCCGCCTATATTCAGAAAGTCATAGATAAAAGAAGTCGTAAGTGCAGTAAGTGCCGAATCTATGCTCGAAAAAGATGCTGCAATTATTCCTATCAAAAAACTAATTCCCGCCAAAACGCCCAGATAGTTGATTGCCAGGTTTGGGAACAGGGAATCTGTGTCTAAAAACTTTCCGTTCGGACCCAAAGGCAGATTTATTTGATTTGCTTCGGCATACATATAAAGCATGATACCCAAACCCAAAAACAGGAATTGTGTAAAAGCCAGAAACAGACTAAAGGTCAGCGTATTCTTTTGTGCGTCCCTCACATTTTTGCAGGTCAGCGTTTTTTGCATCATATTCTGATCAAGTCCCATCATGGCAATAGCGATCAGTACTCCTGATAAAAATTGCTTAAAAAAGTTGTTACCGGATTTCAGATCCCAGTCAAATACTTTAAAATATTTATGTTGTGTTACCTGAGAAATTGAGTCCGAAAGACTGAGGTTCATCGAGTTCTTTATAGCCATAATCGCTAGCAAGACAGCGAGTATCAGAAAAAAGGTCTGCATGGTATCCGTCCATACGATGGTCTTTATACCGGATTTATGAGTATAGAGCCAAACCAGCAGCAAGATGATGATGACCGTAATAAAAAAAGGTATGTTCAATCTGTCAAAAAAAGCAAACTGCAGAATTTTTGCTGCGAGAAGCAACCTAAGGGAAGCACCGAAAGATTGCGAAACAAGAAAATAAAGGGAGCCCGTTTTATATGTGACTTTTCCATACCGTTCTTTCAGATAAGCATAAATAGAAACAAGATTTAATTTGTAATACAGCGGTATTAAAACGAAGGTTATAAAAAAATACCCAACTACATTTCCAAGAATAAACTGAAAAAAATAAAATGAATTGTTTCCCACCATGCCCGGTAAGGAAACAAAGGTTACTCCTGACAAGGCAGCCCCCACCATGCCAAAGGCAACCAGAAACCAGGGAGATTTTCTGTCGCCTGTAAAGAAAGTTTCATCACTGCGCTTTTTTGAAGTGAAGTGAGAAATCACCATAATTATGGCAAAGTAGGCTGTGATGATGGAAAAAATCAGTACAGTGCTCAAACCTTAAATCTTTATCAAATTAAATTTCAATCCATAAATTTCCTTTGCTCCCGGGCCAAAGATTGTATCTTAAAAACACGAACAACTTGGGCAAATCAAGACCATTGAATTTTTAGCAAGGTAAGTTATAATTATTAATTACGCAAATAAACGCATATAAACGCAAAAATAATTATATACAACTGCAGTCGATAAAATAAAACCCATAAAACCGATCAGGACAAAATGCTCATTGCACTAAAATAAAGTATTACATAATTTCTATCCCTTTTTTTATAAACGGATAGAATATGGGATCGCCAGGGGGCAATTCAGTGATGATCTTGTGGATTTCAGTAAGGTCACAAACGGGATAGCGCTGGGCTATATTCAATTTATCAGAAGTGAGCAGAGAGACCACGGTATTAGATGAAGCGATCATAACCCTTTTGACAAAGGAAACCTCATAACCAACCTCCGTAATTCCCTCTTCAGCATCCAATCCACTGGTACCCAAAAAACAAATATCTGCCTTTATATTCGACAAAACTTTGATTACATTCACACCTGTGGTCACCATTGCTTCTTTATTCAATTTGCCTCCGATGAGTATGACTTCAACACTTGGGTGTTCTGCCAGCTGCATGGCAATGGTCAAACTGTAGGTGTAGATCGTGGCATTGAGCTCGGGAGGAAGTAATCTTGCCAGTTCGAGATTGGTCGTTCCTCCGCTCATCAGTATTGTCTGTCCGTCCTTAAGTAGTGAGATAGCCTTTTCAGCGATAGCAATTTTGTTCTCTCTGTTAAATACGGAACTTTCATTATACGTATACAACTTCTGATAAGTGGACAAAGCGCCTCCATGTACCTTCAGGATCTTACCGTTATGAGCCATGTGGTTGAGGTCTCTTCTGATCGTGTCTTCAGAAACATTCAGTTCAATGGCCAGCTCATTGGATTTGACGGTATTTAATTCCCTTATCTTTTCCAGTATATAATTCTGCCTTTCTTCTTTTAACATACCTTAATTTTTATTCAAAAATAATCAATTTAAGCTGCCTGCAAACCCTCTGAATGGTTATCAGCAATAAAATTATTGCGGATTTTTCTTCTTTTTCTTCTCTTCACTTTCTTTTTTCTTTAAAAGTTTTTGTGCAGATTTAATGCTATCTCTTTGTTCTTTGGTCATGAGCTTTTCTTCTTCAGTTTTTCTCAAACCTACTTTTTCTGAAAACTCCCTGGCATTGGCAAACTCAAAACGATAGGAAATACCGGCACCTTGTGTGTAACCCTCACTGTCAATGATATCGAACTGAATTTCATTTTGCCGGTTATACACCTTCCCCATGAAGGTCTCGGCCTCATTTAAAGGCAACATCACTTCAACCTCTCCAACCACACTTGACTGGGTATTCGGGCCAACCGGAACCCCTACCTTACCGTTCACGATAACCTTATTTCCTATCCTACCCGAAACCATGATGCCCAACTGATCATCGGTATCCACATTCTCTACCTTGTTCTGTGCAGCTACCTCATAATCGAGACCTATTTCAAAATTATCAGACTGAGTACCCAACACATTGGTTAAGATAGCCGATGCCTGTTCTGCCATAGTCCCGGCAACAACCGAACCACCACTAAATTCTCCTTTACGAGAATCTGTATTTAAAAAAGACCCCGTGGCAAGCAACGAAAAGAACTGGGTAAGTTTGTCATCCGGATTTGCAAGTTTAAATTCCAGTTCTGAAGCCACAAGGGAACTGGCTTTTGGAATTTCTATATCAAAATCCAACTGAGCTTCTGAAAGTGTACCGCTTATCTGGGTAATTAAATTGACATCAATTTTTCTTGAACTGCTCAGCTCGTCCAGAATAACGGCAGGATTTGCCTTGGTTTTATGTATTGCGGTAATATTGATTGATGCGTCCATCGGGTCTCCGTTCCAGATAATGGTACCACCTTGCTGAACTAAAAAGTTTTTACTGACAATGCTCTTAAAAAGATATTCGCCGCTGTCGATCAACAATTCCCCGTACATTTCGAATTTGCCGTTCATATCGATACCCAGCCTCAGGTTTCCGTCACCCCTGCCTCTTAAAATACTTCCTGTTTCTTTATCTATAACCACCTCAGCCACAGCCTCCTTTGTAACATTCAAGTTGAAGTTCAGGTTAAGCCCTTTCATTTGCTGCATCATTACCAGTTTTCTGTATTCGTCCTCCAGTTCTTCCTCAAAGGGATCAACAAAATGGATCAGGTTTGACTCTCCAACCGTACTCACATCGCTCAGAGGAATAATAAACTGGGTTCCCTTATTTGTTGTGGCTTGTACATCGATAAATAAATTGTCTACAGGACCGTAAATAGTGGTTTCCCCTTCGATCAGTCCGGTTCCATAATACAGTGCATCTTCATGTTCTTCTGTATCTAAAACAAGTAAATTGTCACTTGAGATAAAGATATCTATAAACCACTTCTCAAAATTTTCATGTTTGATCTTCCCTCCAATAAGGCCCTTGGTACCCATTTTCGTATCCGTAATGCCAATAGTCTGAAAATCAAATGTTTGATCGTATAACAATATTTTGGAATATTCAGCAAAATCATAATCTACATTCAGATAGGGAACTTTAAGACCGGCATCATCAAGCAGGATCTCTCCATCGAAAACCGGGTTGTACAAATTTCCAAAAACATTGACACTACCTGACGCAATCCCTCTCAAATCTGAAAGCACAATACCGCCCAATGGGCTAAAGGCATTCAACCTGAATTTATTCAATTGCACGGAAGCCAGGATCGTGGGTGTCTTTTGTTCAAAATCCACGTTACCTTTGATTTCTGCTGCTATGAGGTCACTGTTTACAAGGGCAGCATCGAATGTGTAATTGCTGAGATTTTCATTACCTTCTGCCACCATGGTAAAATCTCCGTAGTAATCACTATTGATACTGAAATAATTGATGCTCAGGTCGGCAAGCGGTATGTATTTTTCATTTTTTTTCTGAAGACTCACCCTTCCATTGAGCTTGCCGTCGAGTCTCAGGCTGTCAATAGGTGGGCTTATTGCATTGAGATTTACATTCTTGAAGTCCAGATCAATATTTTGGGTAATTCCGCTCATTGCTCCGGATATACCAATATTCTGACCTTGTGAATCTACACTAATTTTATCTATGGCAAAATTCTTAAAATCCTTGTCAAATACAAGTTTGTTCAAAGAGTCGTCCAATTCATTGATGAACCAGACATTATCCTTATAGACAATCTCCGATTTTTTGAATCCAACCACAGAGTGGCCCGATTTGTTTATCGTATGGTAAATACTCAAATCGTACTTTTCTGACTTTTCTTTCCCGCCGATAAAATCTGTACGCATGAACAGGGTATCGTTCAAAGTAACATTAACCAGGTTAAAATTTGAGGCTTCATAATATTTCGTCCTTATGTTGTCTATGCTCAATATGGCATTATACAAGGGGCTCTTGCTGTTGATCTGTAGTTTAACATTATCAAATTCATTGGTGTAAACGCGCGCGCGCGATGACTTCACAAGCAGATTGATGTCATCATCATCGGAATTGATCTTGCCGCGGATAAAGGTATTTGAACCCAACTCCAATTCCGGATTATAGATCTCCAGGATTTTATTGTAAATATTAAAATATACATCCAGGTTCTGTCCCGGTGCAACTTTGACCCGTTTGTAATTGGCATAAAGGCTGCCAAGAGAATTTTTTGTAATGTTGAGTAAGTCCCCGTATTTAAAATTCCCAATAATTCTTCCCTCTATAATGTCCGGAGAATTGACCGAAATTGTTCTCACCGAGTCCCCGATTTCTGCAAGAACATGGAAATCTTTAAAAATATACTCGTCATTCTCATTGGTGAAAATTGCGTCCTGAAAACTAATTTCTCCATCGAGCGTTTCAATCGTATTTCCGGTCAGGTTAATATTGACCTTCCCTTTGACAACTGATCTCTCATATTTTTCAAACAAATGCAAGGGTTTCAGGTCAAGGTATTCCACATCTGCCTGAAAGTCAAATCGGTATATTTTTTTAGACAGATCCGCGAGGCCAGAAAAATTCATTTGTACATTGGGGTCTTTAACCACCAGCTCGCCTTGAAAATTCCTGTTCCTTAAAACACCGTTTACATCAATATTCTGATAAGTATATCCCCTGTATTCATGTTTTGAGATACTGCCAATGATAGAGGTATTGACGGAATTCAATGAAAATCCCTGCCCATCAAATTTTCCCTGGAGCGAAGTTCTACCTACCATAGGATCTTTTAAATAACCGCCCAGCCTAAAATCCTGCATGACCACGGTTCCTTTGTATTTTGTTTTATCGAGGACCTGATAATCGGTCAGATACAGATCAGTACTCAATTTACCCAGGCTAGAATTGGAATCCATATTCAGGTTAAGCGTATTTTTCGTGAGCGCAAAATTTCCATAAGCCTCAAATATTCCAAAATCGCTGAATGATTCCGGCAGATTTTTACCGATGAGTCTGGGAAGTAAAATACTTAAATTTGAATAACTTGAAGAAAGCTTTTCGATATTCCCGTCAATAAAAAATTCATCCGTATCCAATATATTCTTAAAAACAAAATCGCCTTTCAGAACAGATTTTCTCTCTGTTCTCAAATCGAGATCATTGACCAAAAAATCGTTTATTGTGCCAACAAATTGAGAAGTAAAATATATGATGTCTTTGGTTCCAAACTCGCCGTAAATTTGGTTCAAATCCACCAGGGCAATGGATGATTTTTTGAAAATAGCATTGATCTTAACTCGTTCATTGAAATCACCCAGGTCATCTTCACCATAACTCATGACAATATCCGCATCAAGAAAGGAATTTTCTGAGGTCAGATTCGTATGCCAAAATTCCATTTGATTTTCTGTATACTTGAAATCTGAATTAAAATCGAGGATCTTGAGCAGGTGGTTTTTGTCTATGGAAACACTTCTTATTTGCGTTTGTACTTCCGACCCTTTGATCGCAAAATCATTTAAATCACCGCTGATGCCGTAATAATAGACTATGGCTGCTTCCCCTTTGTTCTGATCAAAAAGTTCATAGCTTATATTCTCGAGTTTAATCTTCGGACTTGTCAAAATAAATTCAGGCCCATCTGATACCTCACCATCATCAAATAATTGCACGAACAGGGTCAGGTTATTGGTCTCCTCATCCTTATAGGTCTTCATATTCAGAAAGCCGTTTTCGAGGCTGGTCAAACCTAGTACAAATTTGTTTTTAAATAGGGAAGGAATATGGGATACAGAAGTCTTCGCCTTCTCGACATAGATGAGTGAATCACCGTGATGGTCTCTGATGAGTACATCCACCAGTTTTACTTTACTCAGTGATGAAATATCGACTTTTTCAATATGTATATCACTGCCATAAGTAGTGTTTACGTAATCCGTCACCCTTTTTGCAAGGGAAGTCTGCACAGAAGAAAGAGACAATAAAAAGACCAGCACTACCAGCAGCAGTACTAAAAAGACCAGAACTCCGGATCCTATTTTTTTAAATTTATTGATAAATAATTGTCTAAATTTGCTCGGTTAAAAATACAATATTTTTTTTGCCCAAATTCCAAATAAATGGCTAAAAAACAAATAAATATATTGGCTATTGAGTCCTCATGCGACGATACCTCAGCGGCCGTACTGCAAGATGACAGGGTATTGTCAAATATCATCGCAAATCAGAAAATACATGCTGAATTTGGTGGGGTGGTGCCCGAGCTCGCCTCCAGGGCGCATCAGCAGAATATAGTACCCGTGGTCGAAATGGCTCTAAGAAAAGCATGCATCAGTAAAAATGAACTCCATGCCATTGCCTTTACCAGGGGACCCGGTTTATTAGGGTCACTGCTTGTTGGAACATCATTTGCCAAATCCATGTCCCTGGCACTTCAAATACCTCTAATTGGTGTCAACCACATGCAAGCGCACGTGCTGGCTCATTTTATTGATGATGAGGAACAAAAAAAACCTCCCTTTCCATTCATTTGCCTTACGATAAGCGGTGGTCATACCCAGATCTTAAGGGTAACTGATTTTTTTCAGTTCGAAATTTTGGGAGAGACCATTGATGATGCGGTGGGAGAAGCCTTTGATAAATCGGCAAAACTACTTGGACTTCCTTATCCCGGGGGCCCACATGTAGATAAATTGGCAAAAACCGGGAATGGAGAACGCTTTGCATTCGCCAAACCTAAAACTGAAAACGAACTGGATTTCAGCTTTAGCGGGCTAAAAACATCCATTCTTTATTTCTTGCAAAAAGAGCAAAAAGCAAACGAAAATTTTATCACAGAAAATCTTGAAGACATCTGTGCATCCATACAAAAGACCATTGTTGACATATTGGTAAGCAAATTGCTCCTGGCTTCAAAAACAACGGGTATCAGGCATATTGCCATTGCCGGGGGTGTATCCGCAAATTCGGGTATAAGGCAGGCGCTGAGGGATGCGGAATCAAAATATGGCTGGACCACCTATATACCCAAATTTGCATATACGACCGATAATGCAGCCATGATAGGCATTGTTGGGTACCAGCACTACCTTAAAAACCTGAGTTCCAAACAGGATATCAAAGCGACCGCGCGCTTAACGGTTAGTGAGAGCTGATCTGAGCACAAAAAAAAACCGTCTTCCGACGGTTCATATTTTAAGCATTTACAAACTTTTCGGCGATCCGCTTATAAACTCCGGATTGCAATTTCTCGCGTATTGCTGAGAATGCCGCGATCGTTTCGTGAACATTTTCGAGCGTATGGGCTGCTGTAGGGATTAGTCGCAAAAGGATCATTCCTTTAGGGATTACCGGATAAACAACAATGCTGCAAAAAATTTTGTAATTCTCCCGCAGATCATTTACCAGTGCCATCGCTTCGGGAATCTCGCCTTCCAAAAATACCGGAGTAACACAGGTATTGGTAGATCCGATATTAAAACCTTTCTCAACCAGACCGTTCTGAAGGGCATTTACATTTTCCCATAATTTTTCCTGCAGTTCGGGCATGGTTCTGATCATGTCCAGTCTTTTTAATGCTCCTTTCACCATGGCCATAGGCAAGGCTTTTGCAAACATTTGTGAACGCATATTGTATTGCAGGAATTGAATAACATCTTTATCTCCTGCAAAAAAGGCACCAAAGCCTGCCATGGATTTTGCAAAAGTTGAAAAATATACATCGATCTGATCCTGAATGCCCTGTTCCTCACCTGCTCCTGCTCCTGTTTTACCCAGAGTACCAAAACCATGTGCATCATCTACCAGCAGTCGGAAATTGTATTTTTTCTTGAATTCAACGATCTCTTTTAGTTTACCCTGCTCACCCCTCATACCAAAAACGCCTTCTGTTACAACCAGAATACCTCCGTTTTGTTCCTCTGCCATCTTGGTGGCTCTTTGAAGGTTCTTTTCGAAGCTCTCCATGTTGTTATGGCGGTAGGTAAATCTTTTACCCTGGTGAAGGCGAACACCATCAATGATACATGCGTGAGAATCAACATCATACACAATTACATCATTTTTTGAAACCAGAGCATCAATGGCTGAAACCATACCCTGATAACCAAAATTTACCAGATATGCCGCCTCTTTATGCACAAATTCTGCACATTCTCTTTCCAACTGCTCATGAAATACCGTATGCCCGCTCATCATTCTGGCTCCCATAGGATAAGCCATTCCGTGTTCCGCTGCAGCTTCGGCATCCACTTTCCTCACTTCAGGATGGTTTGCCAAACCCAGATAATCATTTATGCTCCAGGTAATCACTTCTTTTCCATTGAAGTTCATCCGGTTGGCTATAGGTCCTTCAAGTTTTGGAAATACATAATATCCCTCAGCCTGCTTGGCCCATTTACCCAAAGGGCCTTTGTCATTGATAATTCTGTCAAACAGATCTTTCATAAGATTTTTTTATAAAAATTAAAAAAGTAAAAACTTTGCAAAATTAGCCTTTTTTAGGTAGTCTGCAATGAGTGCGATCAATTTTAATCCATTAAAACAAAAAAGGCTGCCTACACCGTAAGCAACCTTTTATATAATTAAAAGTTCTTTCTTTTTACAGATATTCAACTTCCCCTGCGACAATATTTTTTGTATCAAAAAATCCTTGCTCGCCCATCCATTCGTCACTAAATATTTTCTCCATATATCTGGATCCGTGGTCAGGAAGTATCATCACAACCATACTGTCCTTGTCAAAATATCCTTTCTCACCGTATTGCATGGCCGCCTGTAAAACAGCTCCGCTAGTATAACCGGTAAATAAACCTTCAGTAAGCGCAAGTTCTCTGGCCCGGTGTGCGGAAGCCTCATCGGTAACCTTTTCAAAAACATCGATCACCTCAAAATTCGTTGCGGTAGGAATCAGATTCTTTCCGAGGCCTTCAATGCGGTAAGGGTACAATTCCTTTTCATCAAATTCTTTGGTCTCATGAAATTTTTTGAGCAATGAACCATAGGCATCAACTCCCAATACTTTGATCTTTGGATTTTTCTCTTTCAAATATTTTCCCACTCCCGAAATAGTTCCTCCAGTGCCGCTGGCAACAATGATATGTGTAACTTTACCTTCGGTCTGTTCCCATATTTCAGGGCCGGTAGACAAATAGTGCGACTCTGCATTCAAGTCGTTGAAATACTGATTGATATAAACTGAATCGGCAGTTTCTGAATGAAGTCTTTTAGCTACCTCGTAATAGGAACGCGGATCGTCGGCAGCCACATGAGCCGGGCAAACATATACCTTGGCGCCCATAGCTTTTAACATATTGATCTTGCTCGGTGAGGCCTTTGAGTTTACGGCAAGAATACAGTCGTAACCCTTAATCAGGCATACCAAAGCCACACTAAAGCCCGTATTCCCAGAAGTAGTTTCTATCACCGTACTTCCCTTTTTCAGTATTCCTCTCCTTTCGGCATCTTCAACAATATGCAAAGCTATCCTGTCCTTCATGGAATGACCCGGATTGAAAGCTTCATATTTAACTAGAAATTGTCCTTGTAAGTGATTGGTGATTTTGTTTAATCGTATAAGGGGAGTTTCTCCTATTAATTCAAGAATATTATTGGTAATCCCTTTATGCTTTTCCATAAATGTTAAAGACTTTTATGATAAATTTCGGGGGCAAAGTTAAACAATTTTTAAATATTCAATTAAAAAAATGATTTTTACTGCCCTTTTCATGATACTTTTTTTGATAAGAGCCTTATCTTTACTCTTTAATTTCCTCTAAATCAAACAGAAATACATAATCTCTGGCAATTTCTTTTAAGGCATCAAATCTGCCCGAGGCGCCACCATGCCCTGTTTCAAGATCTGTGAACAAATACAACTGATTGTTATCCGTTTTCAGTTCTCTTAATTTTGCCACCCATTTGGCGGGTTCAAAATATTGTACCTGTGAATCATGCAAACCTGTTGTTACCAGCATATTCGGATAATTTTGAGCTTTCACATTGTCATAAGGAGAATACGACAACATATATTCATAAGAATCTTTGTTATTTGGATTTCCCCATTCATCATATTCTCCGGTTGTAAGTGGAATGCTTTCATCAAGCATGGTCGTAACCACATCAACAAAAGGCACGGCCGCAATGATCCCGTTAAAAAGTTCGGGATTCATATTGATCACTGCGCCCATCAGCAGACCTCCTGCAGAACCGCCTTCAGCGTAAAGATGAGCAGGCGATGTATAGGATAAACTTATCAGGTGTTTGGCACAATCTACAAAATCATTGAATGTATTCTGTTTTTTAAACATTTTTCCATCCTCATACCAGTTTCTTCCCAGGTCTTCTCCACCTCTGATCTTAGCAGTAGCGAAAACAAAACCTCTGTCAAGCAGAGACAATCTGGTGGTGCTGAATTGATCATCCATCGTATTGCCATAAGAACCATATCCGTATAACAATAGAGGTGTGTTTTTATTCAAGGGGGTGTCTTTGTGGTAAACCAATGAGATCGGAACTTTTTTGCCGTCTCTGGCTGTTGCCCAGATTCGTTCACTTTTGTAATTTTCCTTTTTGAACTTACCTCCCAGCACTTCCTGTTCCTTTTTAACATCACTGGTTTTGTCAGCCATATTGAAATCGATCACGGAATTGGGTGTGGTGAGGGAATTATAACTGTACCGAAGGATCTCAGTATCAAATTCCGGGTTGGAAGAAACATACATGGTATAGGTTTCTTCGGTTACCGGCAGATAATAATCCTGGGATCCGTCCCATCTTTTAATGCGGATCTGATTCAATCCGTTCGTTCTTTCTTCCAATACCAAATAGTCTTTAAATATTGAAAAATCCTCGAGCAAAGTTTCCGGACGATGTGGAATTACATCAACCCAATTCGATTTATCCGTTTTGTCCAAAGGGCTTTTCATCAACTTAAAATTCTTAGCCCCGTCTTTGTTGGTGAGGATGTAAAAATTGTCTTTATAATGATCAACCGAATACTCCAGATCCCGCTCTCTGGGCTGAAAGATTTTGAATTCTCCAAGCGGGTCTTTGGCAGAAAGAAAGCGATATTCCGTAGAAACGGTATTGTA
>JBFYPZ010000048.1:0-19753 GCA_041303035.1 Flavobacteriaceae bacterium | reverse complement strand
AGAGCTACTATTTTATCCCATACTGTTCATGACAGGTCATGGCAATGTTGTATTCAATGAAAAAGCCGTCGTGAATCTGCGCAATTATCTGATCTCAGGTGGCTTTTTACACATATCCGACAACTACGGCCTCGACACTTCGGTCAGAAGAGAAATGAAAAAAGTTTTTCCGGAGCTTGAATTTCTGGAAGTTCCTCTGGATCACCCGGTCTATCACCAGAAATTTTCCATTTCACAAGTGCCAAAGATCCATGAGCATGATGGAAAAAGAGCCCAGGGATTTGGACTCTTTTACAATGAGAGGCTGGTATGTTTCTATGATTATGAATCTGACCTCAGCGATGGCTGGGAAGACGAGAGCATACATAATGACCCCTATGAACTGCGATTGAAAGCGCTGCAAATGGGAGCAAATATTATTTCGTATGCTTTTTTGAATTAATCTGTTATGGAAAACATTGACCAAATACAAATCAACATAAATTCAGATAACCTCTGGGTCGTCAATTTTGCTTTGGGTTTGGTTATGTTCGGCATCGCCCTCGACATAAAAATGTCGGATTTTACCAATGTACTAAAATACCCAAAAGCTGTTATTACAGGTCTTATCGGACAGATCATTTTTGTTCCCCTTGTCACTTTTTTACTTGTTCTTATAATCCAACCTCACCCGAGTATAGCACTCGGTATGATCATGGTTGCTGCCTGCCCGGGTGGTAACGTTTCAAATTTCATGTCAAAACTGGCAGGAGGAAATCTGGCCTTATCGATAACCCTGACGACGATTTCAACTTTTGCTTCACTGGTAATGACTCCGTTTATTTTTGCTTTTTACGGAAATTTATACCCTCCCACGGCTGAAATCCTGAAACGCATATCCCTGGATCCGATGGAAGTATCAAAATTGGTTTTGCTCATACTGGGCATACCCTTACTTTTGGGAACCTTATTGCAATATTTCAAACCGTTATTCGCTTCCAGATTTTCTAAAATAATGAAACCTGTTTCGGTCATCATATTTCTGACTTTTATCATTGGTGCTTTTTTAAATAATCTGGACGTGTTCTTAAACCACGTACATCACGTATTTTTTCTGGTCATCCTTCATAACGGCCTCCTTTTCGCGACAGGATTTATACTCGCCAAAACAGCTGGTTTAAATCTCCTGGACCAAAAAACCATCAGTATAGAAACGGGCATACAAAATTCGGGTTTGGGATTAATGCTGGTCTTTTCTTTCTTTGGCGGTTTGGGCGGAATGGCAATCCTTGTAGCATTCTGGGCTATCTGGGACATGGTTTCCGGTTTGTTATTGGGTTTTCTTTATTCGTTTTATAAAGGAAAATTGAGTAAATGATGAAAAAGTTATGGTACTACTTTTTACGTACTTATACACAAATAGGCTTTTTTTTCTATTTTAAAAAAATACTTACTTACGGTCAGGAAAACATCCCCCGGAAAAGAGCTGTATTTTTTGTCTCCAACCACCCCAACGCCTTAATAGACCCGCTGCTAATTGCAACTACAGACAAGAGAATCACCTATTACTTTACCAGGTCAGGTGTTTTTAAAAACAAACTGGTAGAAAAATTGCTGTATTCAGTCAATATGCTGCCCGTTTACAGAATGAGTGATGGGATTAATACCCTGCAAAATAATGAAAAGGTTTTTGCATATGCATTCGACCGTTTGAATGAACAATTTGCCCTGCTTATCTTTGCCGAGGGCAGCCACAGTTTAAAACGCAGGGTGCGGCCCCTGAGCAAAGGGTTTACAAGAATTATCTTTGGAGCACTGGACCGGTATCCCGGGCTCGAGATCGATATAGTTCCGGTTGGTATCAATTACAGCGACCCTACCCGATTTGGGTCAAGTGTGGCCATCTATTATGGAAAACCGGTCAGTGCAAATCCGTATTGGCTGGCCAATGATAAAAACAAGGGTACTGCAGAACTGGTCAAACGCACATCGGAGGCCTTGAAAGAAATTGTATGCCATATTGGTACTGATGAAAATTACGAAGCCATTTTGCAAAACACAAAAAAAGAAGCCTTTCTTGACCCGGTTACCTTCAATCAAAGCATATCCACGCTAGAAACACGTGAAGGCATCGCCCAACCTGAGGAATCTTTTAACCTGCTGCAAAAAATAGTCAGCATGAACAGTTTTTTCCCTTTGCTTGTTTGGCGCTATTTTGAAAAGGGAATTCATGAAAAGGAGTTTATAGCTACCTACAAATTTACACTGGGTATAACCGTTTTTCCCTTGTTTTACATTTTGCAAAGTCTGATGCTGGGATATTTATTTGGAAAACCTGCCGGATGGCTGTATTTTGGATTTTCCCTTTTAAGCGTGTTGCTGCTTTCGAAGATAAAAAAATAAACCTATTCTACGATAGATTCCTGAATTAAACGCTGAACCTCGGAACGGATGCTTGCCGAAGATAATTTGTTGTTTTCGCGGCTGGGATAAACACGGTTTGATAAGAAAACATATACAATTTGTGTTTCGGGATCTGCAAAAGTATAGGTACCTGTATATCCGCTATGCCCGAAACTGTGCATGGACACACAGCCACAAGTGGATTTTTCCTTTGGATCCAGTTCTGGTTTGTCAAATCCCAAACCCCTTCTGTTACCTTTTTCCTGATAATACCTGTGGTTAAACTTATCTATGGTTTCGGTCTTTAAAAAATTCTTACCTCCGTAATAACCACCCTGCATATACATCTGCATCATCTTGGCCACATCGTTGGCATTGCTGAACAAACCTGCATTCCCGCTCACTCCGCCCAGCATGGCTGCGCTTTCATCGTGAACAGTTCCCTGTAACTGCTGATTCCTGAAATAGGTATCATTTTCTGTAGGTACAATCCGCTCTTTTTCGAATTTTTTCAATGGATTGTAGGTCATGGTCGAAGCCCCGAGCGTTGCATAGAAGAATTCGTCATTTAGCTGATCCAGGGGTTTATTATAAGCACTCTCCAGATAATCCTTGAAAAGAATAAACGGCAGGTCACTGTATTTATAATCCAGACTGCTGTTCTGTGGTGCCTCGGCGATCTGTTTGAACACCTCCTGTTCATAATCATCACGCAGATACAAGTGATCTGCAACCTGAATATTGAATTTACTGCCGGGTTCACTTGTGTAAAAAATATCCAGTGGCTTTGAACTCACAGGATCCAGTGTTGGTTTGTAGAAGGTGATAAAAGGTTTCAATTTTCCGTAATGCGACAAGGCTTCCTTTACGGTTACCCCTTCTTTATTGCTCCCTTTCAATACAGGAATCAGGTCTCCCAATCTGGAATCGATCGTGAATTTCGCCTCTTCCTCGGCCTTCATGATCATCGGAAGACCACCGAGTATTTTGGTAACCGATGCGAGATCATAAATGCTTTCATCTGTAACAGGTATCTTGTTGTCGTAGGTATAATAACCAAAATTTTTTCGATAGACTACCTTGCCCTCTTTTGCAACAAGTACCTGCAGACCGGGTGCCATTTTTTCACGGATCACATGATTTGCAACAGAATCTATTCTGCTCAGTTTGCCGCTGTCAAGGCAAACGTCTTCCGGTATGGAATAACCCAGTCTTTTTATATCTGCTATATCAAGTCCCTTACCATAGCTGAATTCATTACTGATGTTTACCGGTAATCTGCCCTTAATGTCCATGGCTCCAAAGATCATCTGCGCTGACATGTCCTGAAAAACCGGTGTGTTTTGGTAGGAAACCAAAATAGACTCAATATGTACAGTTGATTTTAACTGCAACAAACTGTAGGGACTCGCAAAAACGTTGAGCACTACATTGTGTTTTCGCGCAATCTCCTGTATCCAGTGCAGATCCGTTTCACTAAACTTATAACTCGAGTACGCGCTCTTTCCATTGGTATGAAAACCAAGGATCACAGTCTGGTATGGTTTCAACTCCTCCAGCACCACATCGAGTGTATTTCCCTGGATCACATCCACTTTCGTATAATCATTTAATCTTTTTACAAAGGTCTCATTCTCGTATTTACCGAGTTTGACATAAGCAATTTTATTTTTTTCCAGATCTTTCAGAGGCAACAGATCCTTCTCGTTTTTAACCGCAGTAATAGAACTCGCTACCAGTTTTCTCATGAGCAGTTCATCCTGTACGGTATTGAGGTCTTCCTTTAAATGATTGAGATCAACCGGTTTGTAATGGTTTAAACCAGACCAGTATTTCGCCATCAGAATTTTTCTCACAGAGTGATCCAGGCGTTCTTTTGTGATCACTTTCTTTTCATAAGCCTGTTTAATTTTTTTATGCCCCATGTGGACGCTCTCAGCAAAGAGCAGCACATCATTTCCGGCAATAAAAGCCATATAATCGATCTCTCCGGGATTTACATAACTGGTTATACCCTGCATATTCAGAGCATCTGTGTAAATAAGTCCCTGAAATTTCATGTCCTCTTTGAGCAATTTCGTCACAGCTTTGGCAGAAATGGAGGTGGGCGTGTTGCTGTTTGGTTCGATCGCGGGAACGCTGAGGTGAGAAACCATCACCCCGGTTAATCCTTTGGGGATCAGTTTTCTGTAAGGATACAATTCTATAGAATCCAGTCGCTCCATAGAAAAATCTAGCACAGGTAAGGTTTTATGAGAATCTGTCGCCGTATCTCCATGACCCGGAAAGTGCTTGGCACTGACCAGCACTCCCTGGTTTTGCATTCCTTTTATAAATCGGGCTGCCTTTTCGGTTACATTGTCTCTGTCCTCTCCAAAGGATCGGTTACCGATAATCGGATTTTCAGGATTTACGTTGATATCTACGGTGGGGGCAAAATCTATCTGCATCCCCAGTCTTTTAATATGTCTGCCCACATGCACACCAAATTCTTCGATCAGGTGGTCATCTTTTATTGCCCCCAAAGCCATATTATACGGAAAGGGAGTTGTATTTTCCAGACGCATGTTCAATCCCCATTCTGCATCGATCCCAACCAGCAATGGCAACTTAGAAATGCTCTGGTAACGGTTGATCAGCTTGGCATGGCCTTCAATAGTGCCCTGAAAAAAAATGACACCGCCAATTTCATATTTATTGATCAGGGTCATCTTATTTATAATGCTGTCCACCCATTTGCTCTGAGCCAGACTGTCCGCTGCCACAAGAGGGTGTTTTTGTGCGTAAGTTTGCACTGCAAACAAAGTGAAGAATATAAAAACAACTTTTTTGAACATGTATAAAAATTTAATTATTGAATTTAACCTTAATATCTTTTGCCTTTTTACTTTTTACTTTTGCCTTTTTACTTTTTACTTTGTCCTTCTAGGAATAGCACACGGATGACACGGATCAGACTGATTTATACAGATTTGTTTTCGTAAATTACAAAAATTCCGATCTTAAAGGCTATCACCTATGCTTCTCGATCCTCAACTTTTTACTTTTTCCTTTTTACTTTTTCCTTTTTACTTTTTACTTCTAAGAACAGCACACGGATGACACGAATCAGACTGATTACTGCATAACCGCATAACTGTAACTAGATCATTGAACCTTGAACCTTGAACCTTGAACTTTGAACTTTTTCCTTTTTACTTCTTTCTTTTTACTTCTTTCTTTTTACTTCTTTCTTTTTTCCGTTCAATTCAAAAACCTCTGGTGCCAGCTTTTACCTGCTTCTATTTCCCATTGCTCATTCAAATCCCGGATGGTGTTCACCACATTGTTAAAAACAATGGTTTTGTGATCGATCTTGCGCTCACTGGCGAATTGTTTAAAGGAGCTCAACGGAACCACATTGATATTCTCTCCTGCTCTGAAGGCCGTATTGGTCTTGTTTAAGAGCTCCATTTGGTATTCCTTTTCCAGTTGTTTGATAAAATATGTAGAAGCATCGATAGAACAACCGGATACCGGATTGTAGGTTTCATCGACTGAAATGATGATAAAATGATTGTATTTTATCTGGTATGAGGCTTTCAGGTCATCGCCATGGCGTTTCCAGGAACTTAGAAATTGTTCAATTTTTTTTCTGATCTCCATCTCTTCGGCAGCAGTAAACGGCCTGTCGGATTGATAGATCCATACTTTTGATGTATCTGATAACTGTTCAAATTCAACCAGCATGCTTATATTTTTTTAAATTTATTCTTAAGGTCATCCAGAGTAAAGGTTTCTTTATTTGAGATCTCCCTATCCTTGATATCCTTGAGCACTTTTTTCGTGTACAAGGGAAATTCAGAATTCTGGATCCAGCCGAAATAACCCGTATCACTCTTCAATACTTCTTTTACTGTTTTGCCTTTGTATTTTCCGAAAGTAAAGATCTCTTCTCCTTTTTCATTTAATACAATAAATCCCGCAAAATCAACCCGGCTGTGGTGGTGTGAAAGTTCGCTCAGAAAATCAACAGAACTTTCCAGGTCTTCGTACTTTGCGATCTGTGCATCTAATATTTCAAAGGTCGCCAGCGTATCCGCTTTTGCCGAGTGCGCATTTTCCAGCGACTTTTCGCAATAAAACTGATATGCCGCACTTAAATTACGCGGTTCCTTTTTGTGGTAGATTACCTGTACATCCACAGCTTTTCTGTTGTCCATATCAAAATTTATACCAGCTCTCAGCATTTCTTCAGCCAGCAGCGGAATATCGAACCTGCTGGAATTAAATCCCGCTAGGTCACAGCCATCAATCATTTTGCTGATCTGGGGTCCCAGTTCCTTAAAGGTCGGTTCATTCTTAACCATCTCGTTGGTGATCTTATGAATCTCCGTTGCCTGGGCAGGAATATCCATTTCGGGGTTTACATAGCGTGTAAAGGCTTCCTTATTTCCGTTCGGAAATACTTTTAAAAGGGATATTTCTACGATCCTGTCGGTAGCAATTTGTATACCTGTTGTTTCCAGATCAAAAAAGACAATCGGTTTCTCAAGTTGGAGATTCATCTAAAAAATTTAGGTTTATTTAAAATAATAAAAATTAAAATTCGGCTTTTGCATCCCAGGCTTCCAGATAGTCTGCCACTTTTTTAGCGAACATGCTGCCCAGTGCTCCGTTCACAACCCTGTGGTCATAAGAATGGGAGATGATCATTTTATGCCTGATGGCGATCATATCTCCATCAGGAGTTTCTATTACTGCCGGCATTTTTCGAATAGCTCCCAAAGCCAGTATACCAACCTGAGGCTGGTTGATGATGGGTGTTCCCATAATGCTGCCAAAAGAGCCCACATTTGTTACTGTATAGGTACCTCCCTGTATATCGTCAGGATTCAACTTACCTGCACGTGCACGGTCGGCAAGGTCATTCACCACTTTGGTCAAACCTACCAGACTGAGGGCATCCGCATTCCTGATCACAGGTACGATCAGGTTACCATCGGCCAGCGCGGCTGCCATACCCAGGTTGATCGCTTTTCTTTTGATGATTTTATCCCCGTCGACGGAGATGTTCATCATCGGAAAATCCTTGAGTGCTCTGGCAACAGCCAGCAAAAATACGGGTGTATAGGTGATCTTTTCTCCCTCTCTCTTAAAGAAGGCATCTTTGATACGCTCACGCCATTTGACGATATTGGTAACATCCACTTCCACAAAACTCTGGACATGCGCTGAAGTCTGCACAGAATCGACCATGTGCTTTGCGATGATCTTCCCCATTCTGGTCATCTCGATGATCTCATCTTCCCCGCTTCTCAGGATCGCGGGTTTCGGTTCTGTAATTATTTGTTTTGCAGGTGGCTGAGCTGCCGGAATCCCAACAGAACTCACCGCGTTCTTATTGGACAAATACCCCAGAATATCATTTTTTGTGACGCGTTCATCTTTTCCTGTTCCCGCGATGGCTTCCAGTTCTTCCACAGACAAACCCTCAGCCCTGGCTATATTTTTAACCAGCGGCGAATAAAATCTGCCTGAAACCGGACTTATTGCCGAAATAGTTTCTTCAACTTTACGGATCTCCTGCCTGAGACTTTCAACAGCCTCTGTTTCGACCTCAACAGGAGCTGAAACTTCCTGAACCTGACTTTTGACAATTCCTGATCCGCCTACCTCCAGTATGGCGATGGTTTCTCCAACTTTGACCAAATCATCAACTTTGAAAAGTTTTTCTACCAAAATTCCCTCTACTTCACTTGGAACTTCAGAATCCACTTTGTCTGTGGCAATTTCCAACACAGGTTCGTCCAGGGCGACCTTATCACCTATTTCCTTCAACCAGGAAGTAATGGTTGCCTCAGCAACACTTTCCCCCATTTTTGGCAGTTTCAACTCAAATCTTGACATACGCATTCAGATTAGCTTACAAATTTAAAAATAAAATGCATTCCCCGGGGTTCAGTTTCTATATATTAACAGAAGGCCATCCCTGACCTGAAATTTATTGAAAAAAATTGATGTAAAACCAGAAGAGCCTGTATCAATTGTCAAATAATATGACCTGATCAAATGGTCATAGAGAAAATACGTGTTTCCGGTTTATTCTCGATCAGCCTGAGATCAAAGGCCATACAGATATTTCTCACAAACATCCTGCCTTCTTCCTTCACTTTGACTTTGTTGTCCGTAATATCTAAAAGTCCGTCGTCGATCAGGCTCTCCAGGCGCTTTACGATACCTTTTTTGGTACTTTCATCCAGGCCATACGACCATTCTGTTTCCAGATTGCACATCAAATTGAGTATGTGCCTTCGTATGATCAAATCCTGGTCGTTCAGCAGATGTCCTCTGAAAACCGGAAATTCCCCTCTGTTTACCCGGGCTGTATAATCGGTAACACTTTTTTCATTCTGGGCAAAAGCATACCATGAATCCGAGATGGATGACATGCCCAAACCGATCATCAGGGCCGTTTTTCCCGCAGTATATCCCATAAAATTACGGTGCAGTTTTTTATTTTTCATGGCCTGGAATAAATTATCGGAAGGCAAAGAAAAATGATCCATTCCGATTTCTACATAGCCATTTTCAAAGAACAACTGTTTGCCGAGTTCGTACAAATGCCGTTTTACTTCATCTTTCGGAAGGTCTGCATCTTCAAATCCGCGCTGCCCCACACCCTTGATCCAGGGCACATGTGCATAGCTGTAATAGGCTATCCGGTCAGGTCTCAGTGAAACTGTTTTTTTTATGGTGTCTCGTATGCTTTTTTCATTCTGAAATGGAAGTCCGAAGATCAGGTCATGGCTGATGGAAGTATACCCTATTTCACGCGACCAGTCATGCACTTTCTGTACCTGATCAAAACCCTGTACCCTGTTAATTGCCTTTTGCACCACCTCATCATAATCCTGTATACCAAAACTGTTTCGTTTAAATCCCAAATCGTACAAACCTTGTAATTGTTCTCTGGAGGTATGGTTCGGGTGACCTTCGAAACTGAACTCAAAATCTGCTGCCTTTTCCGCCTTCTTTAAAATGCCGGTGATCAACAGACTGAGGTGTTCCATAGAGAAAAATGTAGGCGTTCCCCCACCGAGGTGAATTTCTTTGATCTTTGGCTTTTTGGGGAAGAGATCACAATATAGATCCCACTCTTTGAGCAGGGCATCGATATAAGGTGTTTCTACATCATGCTGTTTGGTAATCTTTTTATGACAGGCGCAAAAGGTGCAGAGGCTCTCGCAAAAGGGCAGGTGTATATACAAACTGATCCCTTCTTTGTCATTGCTTTCATTAAAACAGTGAACCAGGGAATCTTTCCAATCCGCAGCAGATATCCCTTTTTGATCCCAAAAGGGCACAGTGGGATAACTGGTATACCTGGGGCCGGGAATGTTGTATTTTTGTATAAGGGCTGAATTCATCTGCATCGGTATTCTTTAACGGCTTCCACAAAAGCGCCCGCGTGATCGAGCGGAATATTTGGCAGGATACCGTGACCCAAATTTACAATATATTTATCCTTTCCAAAGGCATCGATCATTTCATGTACTTTTTTTCTGATGACGGCAGGAGGCGACAGCAATCTCGCCGGATCAAAATTTCCCTGCAGTGTTATTTTGTTCTGTGTCAGTTTTCGCGCCGTGGCCGGAGCAATGGTCCAGTCTACACCCAAAGCAGCAGCATGGGATGAAGCCATTTCTTCAAGAGCAAACCAGCAACCTTTTCCAAAAGCGATCACCGGAGACTTGTCCTTTAGCGCCTCGATGATCTGGTTGATATAGGGCCAGGAAAATTCCATATAGTCTTCAGGGGAAAGCATACCTCCCCAGGAGTCAAACACCTGTACGGCGTTTACCCCGGCTTCTACTTTTTTCTTTAAATAGGCAATGGTGGTATCTGTTATTTTCTGAAGGAATTCATGGGCCGCCTTGGGATCGGTAAAGCAAAATTCCTTAGCCTTGTCGAAGGATTTGGAACCCCTGCCCTGAACGCAGTAGCACAAAATGGTCCATGGCGATCCGGCAAATCCAATCAGCGGGATCTCATCATGCAGCATTTCTTTTGTCAGCCGAATCGCGTCAAATACATAGCCCAGTTTTTCCTGTACATCCGGTACAATTACGCCATCGACCTCCTTTTGGCTGCGAATGGTTTTAGGCAAATAGGGACCTATATCCGACCGCATTTCCACTTCAATATCCATGGCCTGAGGGATAACCAGAATATCCGAAAACAGGATGGCTGCATCGAGCCCGTACCTTCTTATGGGCTGTACTGTGATTTCAGCCGCGAGTTCCGGTGTCTGGCAACGGGTGAAAAAATCGTATTTGTCTCTGAGGGCTATAAATTCAGGCAGATACCGCCCTGCCTGACGCATCATCCAAACAGGGGGCCTTTCAACTGTTTCGCCCCTGAGCGCCTTTAAAAAAAGATCATTCCTGATAGTGCCCATATTATTTATTTCTTGTTTTATAGTGAAATGGTTTACTGCTGTTCAGCAACTTTTTTAACTGCAAGGTCTATGGCGCGCAGCGCTTTTTTAACTTCTGATTTACTGAGGCTCGAGCAAAGGAACCAGGATTCAAATTGCGAAGGTGGTATAAACAAACCTTGCCGGATCAGCTCCCAGAAAAAGACCCTGAAATGATCTGTATTGCTTTTCAGCGCAGATGAAAAATCCCTTACAGGCTGCTCTGAAAAAAACGGATTGAACATAGAGCCGAAACGATTTACCTGAATGGGAACGTTATACTTTATAGAAGCCTCCAGCAAACCTTGTTCCAGTTTTTTTCCAACGTTTTCAAATTTTGAGTAGGGATCCTGCTTTTTCAATTCTTTTAAAGTCGCTATTCCGGCCGCCATGGCAACAGGATTGCCGGAAAGGGTTCCGGCCTGATAAACCGGTCCGAGCGGTGCGACCAGTTCCATGATCTCATTTCGCGCTCCGTAAGCTCCAACAGGAAAACCACCTCCTATAACCTTACCCAGACAGGTGATATCTGCATGCAAACCTATCAGCTCCTGAGCCCCGCCAAATTTTGAGCGAAATCCTGTCATGACCTCATCGGCAATGATTAAAATACCGTTCTCTTTTGCCAGTTGATTGAGCTCTTCAATGAATGCTTTATCAGGAATCACAACACCCATATTGCCCGGAATTGGTTCAATGATGATGGCCGCAATGTCTTTGTGTTTTTTGATATGCTTTTTTACACTCTCGATCTGGTTGAATTCTGCAACCAGGGTATTTTTAACCGCTTCGGGCGGTACACCCCTGCTTCCGGGCAAACTCAGGGTAGCGAGTCCTGAACCGGCCGCCACCAGCAAGGCATCGGCATGACCGTGATAGCCACCCGAAAATTTGATGATCTTATTTCTATCCGTAAAGGCACGGGCCAATCTGATCGCACTAAAAACGGCTTCTGTACCCGAGTTTACAAAACGGATCTTATCCATGCCTGGAAAAGCGGCACAGATCGTCTTGGCCAGTTTTAGTTCCCCTTCAGCAGATGCCCCGAAAGAGTATCCGTTTCGCAAGGCTTTTTTTATGCTCTTTTCTACCTTCCTGTTCCGGTGACCCAGAATCATGGGGCCATATGAGAGGACAAAATCGAGGTACTCATTGTCATCCACATCTGTTATTGTGCTGCCATCAGCGCTTTGTATGAACAAAGGTGTTCCTCCAACCGATTTAAAGGCCCTGACAGGAGAATTAACGGCGCCAACAAGGTGCTTCTGCCCCTGTTCAAACAGCGCTTTCGAGTTCTTGAAGTTCTTATCAGACATCTTATTGTTTGTTTTGAATTAACCGTGCCGCTTCTTTGGCGAAATAAGTGATGATTATATCTGCACCGGCTCTTTTCATGGCCAGCAGACTTTCCATCATAACACGTTCTCCATCGATCCATCCTTTCGCGGCAGCTGCCTTGATCATGGCGTATTCGCCACTCACATTATAACAGGCTACCGGTTTATTTGTGGAATTTTTCAGTTCCCTGATGATATCCAAATAAGCCAGAGCGGGTTTTACCATCAGGATATCCGCTCCTTCTGCTTCATCGAATCGCGCTTCGCGCATACCTTCCAAACGGTTTGCAGGATCCATCTGATAGGTTTTCCTGTCGCCGAAAGCAGGTGCTGAATCCGCTGCATCGCGGAAGGGACCATAAAAAGAGGAAGCGTATTTTACTGCGTAGGACATGATTGGCAGGTTTACAAATCCTGACTTGTCCAGGGCTTCGCGTATCGTTTTTACCATACCATCCATCATACCTGATGGAGCAACCATATCAGCCCCGGCCCGGGCATGCGATACTACCTGTTTGGCCAGATTTTCAAGGGTAGGGTCGTTAAGCACATCATGATCGTGTATGATACCGCAATGTCCGTGGTCTGTATATTCGCAGAAACACACATCCGTGATCACGTACAAATCAGGGTGTTTGCTTTTGATAAAACGGATCGCCTGTTGGATAACGCCCTGGTCATTCCAGCTCTCGGATCCTGTGCTGTCCTTTTTTGCGGGGATTCCAAAAAGGATCACCGCAGGTATTTGCAGTTCAACTATTTCCTGCAGTTCTGCAGCAAGCTCATCCAGGGAATACCTGAAAACACCAGGCATGGAGGCTATCTCATTTTTTATATGCTTACCCTCTTCTATGAACAAAGGGTAGATAAAATTGTCTGTGTGCAGTCTGGTCTCCCGAACCAAACGTCTGATGCTGTCCGTTTTTCTTAACCTTCTTGTTCTATTCATTTTTATAATATTCAATTACAGTTGCTACCAGGCTTTCTGCCGACGGTTCCTCGGCGGCATGTACCTGCTCAAAATAATCGATCGCTTCGACCGCAGTGGTGTTCCCGATACAAAAAGCCACAGGCTCCCTGGAATTTTGTTCAGAAAAATAACTGAGCACCCCTGAAGGACTGAAAAACAGTATAGCGTCAAAATGCTCCTTGAACCTGACAGGAGTAAACTCCGTATTGTACACAATGTGCTCATTAACTGGTATACCGTGTTCCTCCAGAATAACAGGCAGCTCTTCTCTTCTCAGGTTGCCGCAAAAAAAATCTGCCTGCTCTATTTTTTCGTCAATGATCATATAGGCCAGTTCCGCAGCACTATTCGCTCTAACAGTATGATCGATTCCGTATTGAGCCAGCAATCTTTCTGTTTGTTCCCCAACGCAAAAAACCCTGTCGAAGGAGATCCTTTTATTTAAGAGCCCTTCTTTCAGTGAAATTACGGAATTTTTGCTTGTAAAAATGGCATTAGGGGCCTTTTCCGGCAATACGGTATGTTGGTTGTAGCTCACCGCGATCAGTGCTTCCTCTACAATGTCAAAATCAGAAAGCCGGTCTCTAAGCTCTTGTGGCAGTATTTTGGTAACTAATATCCTTTTTTTTTTCGTCATATCATTTTGACATTTGAGCTTTTATTTTTGCCATCAGGTTTTTTCCACCCGACTCAAGGATCTCGAGGGCACAAATTTTTCCCAATTCCTGCCAGTTCCCAAGTGAAACCTTTTTACTTACTTCAATCTTCTCACTTCCGTCAAGACCAATCAGAAGGCCGTTAAAAGTAATAAGATTCCCTGAGATCTCTGCAAGAGCTCCAATGGGAGCCGTACATCCACCCTCTAAAACCTTCATAAACTGCCGCTCTATATGCACAGCCATGGCCGTTTTTTCACAATTTATTTTGCTGCAAACATCCAGTATGTCCGCTGCATCACCTCTTGATGCCACCATGACAGCACCCTGTGCAGGAGCCGGAAGCATCCAGTCAAGGATCAGGTGGTTCTCAGGCAACAGATTAATGCGTTTTAATCCGGCAGCTGCAAATATAGCACCATCCCAGTTGCTTTCCCACAATTTTCGCAGTCTGGTATTGACATTCCCGCGCAAATCATGTATCGTGTGGTCAGGATACCTTTGCAACCATTGTGCTTTTCTCCTCAGACTCCCTGTCGCAAATACTGATTTCCCCGGGTGGATCAGATCAACGGACTTGTTAAAAACAAGAACATCCATAACAGGTCCCCTTTCCAGAACGGAAGCCTGAACTATACCTTCAGGCAGGCTGGTTGGCACATCTTTGAGAGAATGGACAGCAATATCGATTTTATTCTGAAGCAGGGCCTCGTCCAGCGATTTCGTGAACAAGCCAAATCCGCCTATTTGATGCAGGGGTTTGTCCAGGATCTCATCACCTGTAGAAGAAATTTCTACAATACAGGATTCCTGGTGCAGGGCTTTCAGTTTTTCTTCTACAAGTTTCGCCTGCCATAAAGCCAGTTCACTGGCACGGGTACCTATTCTGATAATTTTTTCCATGAATTGACTGATGCAAATTATTTAAAAACCTGCTCAATCACCTCTATACTCATTTCGGCCTTGCTGTTCTCGTCCTTTAAGTAGGTAGCAAATTTAGATACGATCTTGTTGATCATTAAACTGGTAATCTCTTCAACCTCCTGAGGCTTCAAATGATCGTTCTTTTTCAGATTAATTGCGATCGCATCATTTTTTATCGTTTCAAGCGAATGCTTTAATGTGCTCAGTGCAGGGGAACTCTTTCTGAAGATGACCCATTCATAGAACTCATCTGTGTATTCTTGGATAATACTCTTAACTTTTGGAATCTGCAACTTCCTGTTCTCAAGGGTTGATTTGGTTTTTGCAGATAACATATCCACATCCAGCAGTTTTTTATTGCTCATGTTTTTGACCTCACAGGAAACATTGCAAGGTACGGAAAGGTCTATGATGAGCTGGGGTGTATGCTCGTCAAACATATCGGCCGTAACGGTTGGCTGCGCTGAGCCTGTTGCAACTATTAGGATGTCTGATTTACGGATCTCATTCTTTAAGTCGGCCATTTTTGCCGCTCTTACGCCCAGTTTGTTTTCAAGAATTGTCGCTTTTTCTTCAGTTCTGTTTATAACAGTAATTTCAGCTTGTTTCAAGTGGCTATTCAACCCTTTTACTGTGCTTTCACCGATATCACCAAGGCCAAAAACCAAAATTTTAGGATTTGGATATTTTACAGCCCGCTCTTTGATATACTGAACAGTAGCATAGGACACAGTAGTAGTACCCGCACTCAGTTTGGTCTTGTTCTTGACCTCCTTGCTGGCGTGTAATGCTGTATTATAAAGCCGCTCGATAAAAGCATTCACCGTGTTTGCTTTTTTTGCAAGCTCGAAAGCCGCTTTCAGCTGGCCTACGATCTCGTAATCTCCAAGTATCTGGCTGTCCAGTCCGGTTGCAACACTGATAAAATGTTCGACTGCTTCGGTATTTTTATAGACAAAAGACACATTTGCGAACTCATCAACTGAACCATTCGCATATTTGCATAGCAGGGAAATTAATTCATACGGATGGTGGGCAAAGCCAATAATTTCCGTCCTGTTGCAGGTGGAAAGCACCATGACCCCATCCATGCCGAGTTCTTTGGCCTCATTCAGGAGGGCTGATTCATTTTCTTTGGACAAACTAAATTTACTTCTTATCGCTACATCCGCTTTCTTGTAGCTCAATCCAATTACATAAAAATTATTATCCTTTCTGTGATTCTCCATAAAGAGTTTTATTGCCATTTACCTTACATTATATACCAGCAAATCAATAAAAAAGCGTTGGTATCAATGGTTACATAATTACACCGCTAAATTAAAACATCCTGAGGTTTATGGTATCGTTTTTTTTAAAAAAAATATCGGTAAAAAAACCTGCAAATAATGATATTTGTCATGTTTCAAATAAAAATAACGATAAAAAAATTATATTTGCAGTAAATAATACAAAGGAAATTTTGAATAAAAAAGGTGTTCTTTTAGTGAATTTGGGCTCTCCCGATTCGACTAGCATTCCGGATATCAGAAAATATCTCGACGAATTTTTAATGGATGAAAGGGTGATCGATATGCCTTATCTGAAAAGATTTTTATTGGTAAAGGGAATTATTTTGAATTTTCGCCCAAAAAAAACTGCGGCGGCTTACAAGAAAGTATGGTTAAAAGAGGGCTCTCCCCTGGTGGTTTTGTCTGAAAAATTTTATGATAAACTACAAAAAAAGGTCAGGATCCCTGTTGCACTGGGTATGCGGTATGGCTCTATGTCTATTGAAAAGGGCATTGGGGAATTGTTGAAAAAAGGCGTGACCGAGATATTCCTGATCCCCCTCTATCCGCATTACGCCATGTCCTCCTTTGAAACCGTAGTGGTAAAAACCGAAGAAATCCTTCAAAAAAAGCATCCTGAAGTAAAACTTTCCGTGCTACCTCCCTTTTTTGACCACAAAGAGTACATCGCTGCCATGGTGGAAAATATTAAAAAACATCTTGGAACAACTACCTTCGACCACATATTGTTTTCATACCACGGCATCCCCGAGAGGCATATATTAAAAAGTGATACAACGAAAAGTCATTGCAAAATAGACGGAACCTGCTGCGAAACAAGATCAAAGGCGCATGAAACCTGTTACAGGCATCAGTGTTTTGAGACTACCAAAGCCATTGCAGCAGCATTGAATCTGAAACAGGGCACTTATAGCGATTCTTTTCAGTCAAGGCTTTTAAAAGATCCCTGGCTTAAGCCTTATACAGATTTTGAATTGATCCGTCTGGCCGAAAATGGGGTAAAGAATCTGGCCGTTATCACGCCATCTTTTGTTACGGATTGCCTTGAAACTCTGGAAGAAATCGCGATGGAAGGAAAAAAGGAATTTTTGCATGCCGGTGGAGAAAATTTTCAGCACATACCCTGCCTGAACGACGATGAAACCTGGGTAAACACTATGGCATCCTGGATCAATGATCACAGAAACTAATCAGTTATGGCTTATCTGTATATCAAAGCACTGCATATCATATTTATAACAACCTGGTTTGCCGGATTGTTCTATATCATCCGACTGTTCATATATTACAAAGAAGCGGAAGATAAAGAAGAACCGGCAAAAACCATATTAAAGAAGCAATACCTGCTGATGAGCAAAAGGCTGTGGTATATCATCACCTGGCCTTCGGCAGTTCTTTCAACTATTTTTGCAGTCTGGATGCTGTTTATCAATCCCGCTCTGCTACCGCAGGGCTGGATGCTGGTAAAACTGGGATTTGTACTCGCGCTTTACGGCTACCACTATTCCTGCCAGGTCATGCTTAACCAGATGACAAAAGACCAGCTTAAGCCAAGCGGTGCGCAGTTGAGGATCTGGAATGAAGTAGCTACCGTTATTCTGTTTGCCTGTGTTTTTCTGGTGGTATTAAAAAGCGCACTGAACTGGATTTACGGCGTCCTTGGTATTGTGGGTATTTCTGTCCTCTTGATGCTGGGCATAAAATTATACAAGGATATCAGAAAAAAAAGAAGCTGGGATAAGGGATAATCTGTTCTGATAATCAGCATCTTATTTCTTATAAATATGGGTACTGTTCGCCTGTGCCAGGGCTGTAATTTCCAGTTCGTTTATGCATACATGCTCGGGTAAGGTAGCCGTATAGAAAATGGCGGAGGCGATATCGGCAGCACTTAAGGGTTTGAATCCTTTATAAATATTGTCCGCTTTTGATTTGTCGCCTTTAAATCTGACCACAGAAAACTCGGTTTCGGCAGCACCGGGTGATATTTGGGTGACTTTAATTCCGTGTTCCAGCAGGTCTAAGCGCATGGATTTGCTGAGTGCATCCACGGCAAACTTTGAAGCGGAGTAAACATTTCCCTTTTCGTAAACAACTTTTGACGCTGTTGAACCTATATTGATAATGTGTCCTTTTTTTTGTTTGATAAACAGGGGTATGATCTGCCGGCTCACATAAAGCAGGCCTTTGATATTGGTATCGATCATGGTGTTCCAATCCGCTGTACTGCCATCCTGAATTTTATCGAGGCCCGCGGCCAGTCCGGCATTATTGATCAGCACATCGATACCTCTCCATTTACCGGTTAATCCGCCTATATTCTTTTCCACCTCTTTTTGGTCGCGGACATCAAAACAAAGGGTCCTGACTTCAACACCACAGGTTTGTTCAAGTTCTTTGGCCAGGCTCAGCAATCTCTCTGACCTTCTGCCTGTGAGGATCAGATCATCTCCTGCCTGTGCAAACAGCCTTGCCGCAGCCTCGCCTATACCGGATGTAGCTCCTGTAATAAAGATTAATTTGTTCATATGATAAATTATAACCTGAAAAGGGTAATAAAAATATACTTTTTTAAACAGATTGCCATATTAAATGACAAGAATAAAAAAGATCACCAAATTCACATAAGATATTGAAAATAAACAATAATATGACCTTTGTCATATTTTATAAAAATGAAATGCGCTAATTTTGATTTAGAAATCAGTGGCTTTTTTATATTTTTTGCAGGTTTGTCTTCACTTTTCTTTACTAATCATTGCAAAAAAGATAAAAATTCCAAAAATACTATGCAATGCAATCAAACATCATAATTGCCGGATTTAGAAACCAGTGTATAGACCGCTTGGTAAAAATCATTGAAACTGCAGCCATCTCAGAAAAAATGTCGGTCAGTACACTTGATATACCTGTCAGTGGCAGCAAAATAAAAAAACGATACCAGAAATTGCTTTGCATAACTGATGGAAATGTCGTTCCGGATTGTGCCCATATACATACTGCAGATTTGTTAATTTCTGCCGGGCCCAAGTTTTCAGAAGACCTCGACGAATATCTTACTGAAAACAGCTGGGTGATCTCTGATGCCAATACCTTTGGCAACATAATCAATTACCCGGAACGTCAGGAGGAATACAAAAAAATCAAGTTGCGAAAAAATCATATCCTGATCAATGCAACGGATATAGCCACACACCATGGAGATGACCGCATCAGTGGCCTCGTTTTGCTAGGCGCTGCTTCGAACCTGCTTCCGCTTACGGAATCGGATTTCGTCAAATCCATTTACAAGGTATTTCTGGCCAAAAAGGAGGAACTGATCAAGATCAATATTGATTCATTTCGTCAGGGAAAGATCGCGGCCAAAGAATATCTGACCACCAGTCCGGAAGCGATTGCATAATATTTTACTTTAATCAAAATCTCGGGTACTTTTTCCCTGCTGAAGGCAGGGTGAAAGTTCAAGGTTCAAAGTTCAAGGTTCAAGTTTTGTTGTTAAAAAGTTGAAAGTTTGAAAGTTTAAATGTTGAGTAATGACATTAAATCCTCAATAGCTTAAGATTTACCTGCCTGCCGGAGGCAGGTTCGGGGTTCAGAGTTCAAGGTTTAAGGTTACAGACAACTTTTTACTTTTTACTTTTTACTTTTTACTTTGTCCTTTGTCCTTTATCCTTTTTACTTTTACCTTTAAACTTTTGCCTTTAAACTTTGTCCTTTGTCCTTTATCCTTTTAT
>JBFYPZ010000047.1:0-15319 GCA_041303035.1 Flavobacteriaceae bacterium | reverse complement strand
AATAAGGTTACCGATTTCAAATTCAATCCGCAATTAAAAGGCTTTGCGATCAAACAACCTGTTTTCTCGTTCAATAAATTTCCGAATGTTAACAAGAACCTGGGTCCGGAGATGAAATCAACAGGTGAAAGCATTTTATTCATAGATAACCTGAAAGATGACCAGTTCTATGAGCTTTATCTCAGAAGGAAAATGTATCTGAGCAAATAAAAAAACAGCAGGAAGGATCGCGATCTTTCCTGTTCCTTTTTTAAAAATTTACAGCCACGGTAAGGCCCCAGACCGGTTTTTTGGAAATGTAATCGTACTGAATCGGAGCGAAGGAAGAATAAGTCTGCGTTTTATTTTTGGTTTTATAACCCAGTCCATCCAGGATCTCGTTAAAAGGGTCCATAAGAATCAGTGTAGTTACACCCAATGCCCTGGATTTCAATATCCTGTGATCATTTTCAACGATCTTCTTTTTTGCGATAAAAAACCCTTCTCCGAACAGTGAGCCGACTGTTGGAGTAATGATGATGTCCTGCCAGGAGGGTACTTCAGCAAAGGCCTCTACCCCGTACTCCCAGAAAAAAGTAGAAAACAATACGGAATAAGTAAACGACTCCCAGGGTTTGAATCCACTTCCCCTGGCAGACATATAATACACAGCTCCGGCCCAGGGATGGGTAATCCAGTTAAAGAAAAAACCATCTTTATCCCATATTGGCCCTTCCTTTACATTTTCCTCCCATTTGCTGATCAGTCCTTCTTCCCTGATTTCATCCTTATCCCAACTGGTAAAACTCTCAGGCATGATCCATAACAATCCAAAAGCGGCAACAGCACCACCAACAAATAAACCGCTGTTATAGGCCAACCGCTTGGGGTCTCGTATGGGATCATAGGTTAAATTCTTGTGAATATAATCTTTAGTAAACTCGGTAATTACCGTTTCGTCTTTATCAAATAATATTACATCAACCGGAGACAGAACTGAAAAATCCTGCAGCGTTTGCAGGGGCTTTGTTTTAGCAGAAACCGCTCTGGCACTATCAGGAATACTTTGCTGACCGTAAAAAGTCAGGGAAATAATAAAAAAAATACCGAAAAATAACCGGCCTGATACCTTTTGATTCATAGCCGGCAAAAATAAAATAAGGAATCGGTTTAAAAAAACTTTTATAAGTTATTCAACATATTCTGCAGTTTTTTCCTGATCTCCAGAGCAAAAATCTCAATTTCGGGGTTTTCAGCAGTAGCCATGGCAGCCTGAGGGTCTATGGCAGAAACCTCAATATCACCCTGTTCATTTTCTTCCAGGAGCACATTACAGGGCAGAAAAACACCGAGTTTACTGTCGGACTGGAGTGCTTTGTACGCGTAATCCGGATTACAGGCTCCCAGGATCTCGTAAGGCCTTACCTGCACATCCAGCTTTGATTTGAATGTACTCTGAAGATCAATTTGTGTGATAACACCAAATCCTTCCTGCTTTAAAGCCTCGATGACCTTTGATCTGGCTTCTGGAAACTGAATACCTTTAAGTTTTTTGTGAAGATAATAAGACATAATAAGGGGGGTTTGTTAGTCGTTATAAAATTACAAATAATTACAGAGGTAAAAGCACAGTATATTTTTATCTTTGTTAGAAATTATAAACAGTAAAGTACCCGGTTTAAAACCGTAAATTTTTGGAATTCAATTCAGCATTAAACAGAAAGCAGATGAACTACATATTGTTCGACGGACCCTCGCGTAACGGACTTTTACCACTCACTTTTACCAAGCCTGTGGCGGAACTCCGGATCGGGATCATGACGCTCAGGGAGAAATGGCAGCATTATCTGGGAAGCACGACCACAACGGTCACGGAAGATTATTTATCTGAAAAGTTCCCCATGGTGGAAATGGAAGAAAATATACTGATCAACGCGGCTGTCTTGCCTACCGGAAAACTGGCTGAGGCCATTATGGACCTCCGGGAAAATCAGGTAATCTATCAGGAAGGTGAGTTGATCGCCTTTTTCAGCAAAGAAGCACAGGAACTTGATTTTGATCGGGCAGAGCACCTTGAATTTCCCGAAAAACTGATCTGTTTAAAAAATTCCTGGGATCTTTTTACTTATAATGGCATAGCCCTGGAACGCGATTTTGAGCTCCTGACTGAGGGCAGAAAATCTGCAGCTATACCAAAAAGTGTGCGATGTATAGATAAAGAACGCATCTTTTTAGAAGAGGGTGTTGAAATGGAGATGACTGTGCTGAACGCGTCTAAAGGACCCATTTATCTTGGAAAAAATACCCAGATCATGGAAGGTTGCATGATACGCGGCCCCTTTGCCATTTTGGAACACGGAGTGGTTAAAATGGGAGCAAAAATTTACGGAGCGACTACAGTGGGACCGAAAAGCACCATTGGCGGGGAAGTTAAAAATGCCATACTCTCAGGCTATTGCAGCAAAGGTCATGAGGGTTATCTCGGTGACGCGGTTATCGGGGAGTGGTGTAATTTAGGCGCCGATACGAACAATTCAAATCTGAAAAACAACTATGACCTTGTAAAAATGTGGAGTTATGAGGAGGAGCGTTTCGTGAACAGCAACCTGCAGTTTTGCGGCCTGGTCATGGGTGATCATTCCAAGTGCGGCATAAATACCATGTTCAATACAGGTACAGTTGTTGGTGTCAGCGCCAATATTTACGGCAGCAACTTCCCAAGAAACTTTATCCCTTCCTTTGCCTGGGGAGGAGCCGCAGGTTTCACTACCTATCTTATCGATAAAGCAAAACAAACTTCCCATAGGGTGATGACCCGTAAAAATGAGGTCTTTACCGAAAAGGACCAAAAGATCCTGGAACATGTTTACACCCTGACAGAAAAGTTCAGAAATTTCAAATAAAAAAAGGGTGTCCGGCGGACACCCTTTTTGGTATTCTCTTTTATCTTAAACCCTTTCAGACCAAGCTGTTAAAACCGGCAGGAAGGTATTTTTTGGTATCAAAGTCAAAGGCGGCATCCGGTTCTGTATTCAACAATTCTGCAATCTTTAGAATAGCCGTATTTCTGAACGGATCAAAACCTTTGGGTAAATATTCCTTATGATTAAATTCGAAGGGTACATCTGCAGTTTTGTTCAATTCTTCATGAGCCCTTCTCAACATTTTATTGTCAAAATTGTTAAACGGAACCGGAAGGTACTTCTTTAGTTCAAAATCAAAATCCTGATCTGGTTCCTCATTCACTTCTTCATAAGCAGCACTCAGATATGGATTTTGAAATGCATTAAACTGCTCAGGTAAATAATCATTCAGTTCAAAGTCGAAGGTTGCATCAGCTTCTTCAAGCTTAAGATCCATTATATTCACAGTAGATACTTTCCTGGCAAAAGGATCAAACCCTGTTGGTAAATAGCTTTTGGTGTCAAAGTCAAAAGGAACATCCTCTTCAACTTCAGAAAAGAAAGGGTTACCACCTGCGAGGTTCTTGTAGTTTGTTATGCCCGAATCATAAGAAGAAATATAATTAAGACTCTTGGAATTGTTTTCATTACTATATGCAGCTATTGTTGATGTAACAATGATGAGGCCGCTTAAAATTAGATTTTTCATGTTTGTTATTTATTTATATTACAAATTTACATACGTTATACGGTAACATATTATAAATGAGATGAACGGGAGAAAATTTGCGGTGAACCGAAAAAGTTGTCGGATTTATAAGACTCTTAATATTCCCGAACTGGTGTTTTAAATAAAAAAAGGGTGCCCGGCGGACACCCTTACTGGTATTTTCTTTTATCATAAAACCGGTCAGGCCATGCTGTTAAAACCGGCAGGAAGGTATATTTTGGTATCAAAGTCAAAGGCAGCATCCGGTTCTCTATTCAACAAATCGGCTACTTTTAAAATGGCCGTATTTCTGAACGGATCAAATCCTTTGGGCAAATAGTCTTTCAGGTTAAATTCGAATAAGGCATCTGCTTCTTCCTTCTCGTCTTCATAGGCTTTCGATACAGTTCTGTTCGCAAAACGGTTAAAAAGCTCAGGAAGGTATTTATTTACATCAAAATCAAAGATCTGATCGGCTTCCTCGTTCACTTCTGCATAGGCTGCATGCAGACTTCGGTTTTCAAAAGCATAAAAATTGGCTGGCAAATAGGCTGTTGTATCAAAATCAAAAGCCTGATCGGATTCTGCATTAATCTCCTCATATGCAGCGAAAAGAGCCTTGTTTTCATATGCGTAAAACTGAGCAGGTAAATAGGCAGTAACATCAAAATCAAAAGGCGCATCTGCTTCTGCCAGCATCAGATCTACTATTTTGGCTGCAGACACTTTCGGTGCAAAGGGATCAAACCCTTTTGGCAAATAAAGTTTTGTGTCAAAATCAAAAGGCGCATCAGCTTCATCCTGAGATAAATCCCTGATATTATTTGGTATGACTAAATTATTATCCTGATAACTATAGGGGAAAAGATCGCTTACACTTCTGTAGCTGCTTTCAGCAAATTGTGCAGATATTGTTGCGGAAACAATGAATAAACTGCTAAAAATAAGATTTTTCATGGTATGGTTTTTTTAACTTTTCATTAACTTATACAGTACTATGTTTAACATGATACTTTATTAATAAGACTACCATTCTTTCAATTTGTTACAATTTTTTTGCTAAATATTTCTTAAAAAAAAACTGGTTCTTATTCAAAACCAGTTTTTTTAAAAAATATTGTAAAACTTATATTTTTTTCACCTCACCCGAACCGCTAACTTTAACATCTTCTATTTTCGGATTACCGGTATATTCTATGTCACCTGATCCGGACACACGGGCTTTCAGTTGCTCGGTAACCCAAAGCGAAATGTCGCCGGAACCTGAAACACTCAACTCGGCAGTTTTGCTCTGCATATTCTTTGCATCAATTTCCCCTGAACCGGAAACAGCAGCGTCAAGGTTATTTGTTTTTCCTTTTAACTTCATATTTCCCGAACCTGAGATCGCCAGGTTCAGATCGCTTACCTCGAGTTCAAGTATAACATCTGATGACCCTGAGATCGCCGCGTTAAAATTTTCACTTACCAGTTTCTTTTCACTTTCAATGCTGCCCGAACCGGAAAGGCTTACTCCGTTTATTTGTTCAACAGCCAGTTTGATTTCCACGTCATTGCTGGTAGAAATATTGTAATTGTTTTTCCATTTGATCTTTAATTCACCACCCTTTACTTCTGTTTCAATATATTCCATCAAATTTTCATCGCCGGTTATGGTCATCTCCCCTTCTTTTCCGTTGACCAGCTTAATTTCAAATGATCCGCCTGCGGCCAGCTCATCAAAATTACCTACAGAACGGTTTTGGGTGGTTATTTTTCCATTCCCTTTAATCCTTTTTCCATATTGGGCATTACAGCTCACGGCAATAAGGCTAAAGATAAATAACAGTGCAATAAAACGGGTATTCCTAAGATTTGTTTTCATAATGTATTTTCTTGTTTTTGTTGTTAATTAAAAAGAGTCGGGTTTTACTTCCTTACAGATTTATAAAGCCCGACCCCATTATTTTAGTTGTTGTATAAATTGATGCCTCCGTAGCTGGTTTCAATCCTGATCAAAGATCCACTAGTCTGGTTTTTTGCATATCCTTCATAAGAGCTGGAACTGTTCTTTACTATTTTTTTCTCGAATTCCAGCTGTCCCTGTGGGTAATCAAGCCCTCCATAGGAAGTGATGATATTAAACCTGTAATCCGCTTCCGGGTCTACTCCTACTTTAATCCCGGTATAATCTGCTTTCAGGTCCACTGATGAAAACCCTTTCATCATCCGCTCTATTTTAATTCCGCCATAGTCGGCCTCAACTTTAATATTTTTATATATGTTGCCGAATTTCATGGTCAGGTAATCTCCTGATCCGTTAATATGATTTCCGTTCTTTACCTCAACACTGCCGTAATCACAGCTGAACTGTAATTTTTCAATGTTCTCGAATTTGGAAGAAGTATAATCCGCATTGAGGTCAATTTGCTTGGCCATGGCCAAAGTGAAGCCGGAATAGTCGGCGTTGATACTGCCACCATTCATGAATTCTATACTGGAATTGGATGTGTAGTCAATATTGATGGTATTATCCGGGTGGTTTAAATTACCGATGATAATTTTACCGTAATCACAACTGATGTTCGCCTTTCCATTGAGCTCATTCAAAGAAATCGATCCATAATCATTTTCAAAATTCACACTGTTGGTCTTTGGCATTTTCACTTTGTAGTTGATCTCGTAGTTTACATTGTTATTGTTGCCAAACCACCAGCCTGAACTGGTTTTATTGATGACCGTTTTGGCTGAAACCGAACTGCTGCTGTTGGAAAACTGCACATCAATATTTTCGAGTTGTTCAAGAAGTTTTGATTCGTTGTTGCCGTTCACTTTGATCGTGATCTCCATGACCACCCTGTTCTCGCTCCAGGTTACCACATCGAGGTTACCAAATTTGTTGGCTATATTTACCACGGCATCGGCATTCACAGTAAACTCCTTTTTAATTGTCCTGCTTTTTTCAATCTTACCTTTGATTGGCCCGACTGCACTGATACCAAGGAACGGGATCAGCAACAAAAGCAAGCTGAGTTTTTGTTTATAGTTTCTTTTCATGATTTTTTTGATTTAAACATTATTGATTTTTAATTTCTGTTTGTTGATCTCTTCCAGTTCCTCCAGCTGCAGCATGATGGTTTGCAAGATCTCAATGCGCTGTTGAAAATTTGATATCATGGCATAGATCACGCGCTTATCCTGGCCACTTTGTTTTAATTCCTGTTTTAATATTTCATAATTTACTTCCAGTTTTTTCATTTGCTGGAGGCCATCTTCAATGATCTTTGAATTCTCAGGTGTTTTTATTTTTTGAATACCGGCCATTTCCTTGATGATGGTCGATTCAAAAAACCCCTGGGTTTCTTTCATTTCCGGAGAAATATCCGCCAGTTCAGATCCTTTTTTGCTGTTGATAGCCGTAAATGAAATTGTGATCAGCAGAAGTACAGAGGCAGCCGCCAGCAGCCAGGGCAAAAAACTGATTATTCTGCCCTTCCCCTGCCCGGGTTTCGCTGTGTCCAATTTTTCCCTGAATCTTTCGAAATGCCCTGCTTCAGGCTCCTGAACATCAAAAAGTTCCCGGTTTTTTTCGATAAACTCTTCAAAATTACTTTTCATATGATCTTATTTTTTTCTTTTTATCTGTGTGCTGAAACACCCATTGTTATCCTTTTACTTGTCTGAAATTATTCCCGGGTGTTTCATTTAATTTTGCTTTATTAACTGCAATCTATACACCTCTTAACTTTACTATTTGCCATTTTTAGGATTTGATCCAGCACTTTTCCATTGATCAATTTGCAAAACTGGGTGAGCTCAACATGCTTCTGAGTTTACTCTTGGCCCTTGAAAGGGTCGTTCTGCAATTTTCATCGCTGATTCCCATAATCTCTGCTATCTCTTCATTGTCATATCCTTCAAACAGACTCAAATTCAATATAATACGATAATTCTCCTTTAATGACTGTATAGCATCGATAATCAGCTTTACTTTTTCATTCTTTTCATCCGAACCAATTCCCAAATCCTTTTCCTCCTCATCAGCCAGTTTGTAGGCCACACTTTCAATTCCTGTGGTCTTCCTGCTTTCATTCTTTTTCAGATTGGTCAAACTTTTGTTGATCACTATTTTTTTTAACCAGGCACCAAAAGCAACCTCACCTTTATAGCTCTCCATTTTTGTAAAGCAATTCAGGAAAGCCTCCTGCATGGCATCTTCTGCTTCAAAACTGTCGTTCAGGATACGAAACGCCACATTATACATGCCTTTGCAGTACATCTTGTACAAGGCAAACTGTGCTTGTTTATTCCCCTTTTTACAGTTGCTGATCAGCTGATCAATATGTTCACTATTTGCTTTCAATGAATGAATTCTGACTTATAGACCAGACATATTTCAATTTGTTACACTTTTTTACACTGCCTCAATAAAATATTCAATGTAAGAAAATTTTACCGTTTAATAAAATATATATCCTCTCCCGGAAAGCCTGCCAAAATGTTTAAAAAGAGTCGGGCTTTATTTGAATATTTTAGCTAATATTTGTCCCGTAATAAAATCTGTGGCATAAGAATTGAAATACAAATTCGAAAAATGAAAGGTATAAAGATTAAAACATTTGCAGTCAGTAAGTTATGAAATAACTGATTATATTTAAGCCTTGCTGCTGATTCTTTTATGCCATAATGACTTATAAAATATATGAACAATCCAAAATTTTTAAATATTGACAAATTGTCACTTCAGCATCTGATGAATGAAGATTCAGAATTAATTCCTCTGTTAACTGCCGAAGATGAAGAGGCAATGAAAAAAGAAGGTGTGCCTGAGGTTTTGTCAATTCTGCCCCTACGAAATACCGTATTGTTTCCCGGAGTAGTAGTGCCTATCACCGCAGGCCGTGACCAGTCTATCAAGCTGGTAAAAGATGCGCATAAGGCGAATAAGTCTATTGGGGTGGTTGCACAAAAAAATGAAAACACAGAAAACCCCGGATTAAATGATATTTACCATATAGGAACTGTGGCCACCATATTAAAAATGTTGAAAATGCCTGATGGGAATACCATGGTGATCCTACAGGGCAAAAAAAGATTTGAGATCGATAGCCTGATCAAAGAAGAACCTTATATGGTAGTTACTGCCAAGGAGGTTCCAGATATCATACCCAAAAAGGGTGATAAGGAATTCAACGCCATCATCGATTCGATCAAGGATGTATCCCTAAAAATAATCAAGGAGAACCCAAACATTCCGAGTGAAGCCTCTTTCGCCATTAAAAATATCCAGAGCAATGCTTTTTTGGTAAATTTTGTTTCGAGTAACCTGGACCTGGATACCGCCTCAAAACAGAAACTACTCAATATAAATAACCTGAAGGACCGGGCTTTTGAAACTCTCAAAAAAATGAACCTGGAATTGCAGAAGCTGGAGCTGAGCAATGTGATCCAGTCAAAAGTTCGTGAGGATATGGACCAGCAGCAGCGGGAATATTACCTCCACCAGCAGATGAAGACCATTCAGGAGGAACTGGGCGGTGTTTCTTATGATGAAGAGCTGGAAGAAATGCGGGCAAGGGCAAAGAAGAAAAAATGGAATGAGGAAGTTGCCGAATTGTTCAATAAAGAACTGGGACGCCTGCAGCGCATGAACCCGCAGGTAGCAGAATATTCAATACAATACAATTACCTCGACCTCCTGCTCGAGTTGCCCTGGGAAACCTATACCAAAGATAAATTCGATCTGGTCAGAGCCCAGAGAATTTTAAACAGGGATCACTTCGGACTGGAAAAAGTCAAGGAAAGGATCATAGAACACCTGGCCGTTTTAAAACTGAAAGGAGATATGAAATCTCCCATACTCTGCCTGTACGGACCTCCGGGTGTGGGAAAAACATCTCTCGGAAAATCCGTAGCAGAATCTCTGGGAAGAAAATATGTTCGCATGTCATTGGGCGGTCTGCGCGATGAAGCCGAGATCCGTGGACACAGGAAAACCTATATCGGAGCTTTGCCGGGACGAATTATTCAGAACATCAAAAAAGCCAAAAGTTCGAACCCGGTTTTTGTGCTCGATGAAATCGATAAACTGGGTGCCAGTAACCAGGGCGACCCTTCTTCGGCCATGCTTGAAGTTTTGGATCCGGAACAGAACACCTCTTTTTACGACAATTATATCGAAACCGGTTACGACCTGTCAAAAGTACTCTTTATCGCTACAGCCAACAATTTATCCGATATCCCCTGGGCTCTGCGCGACAGGATGGAAGTTATCGAGATCAACGGTTATACCATTGAAGAAAAAATTGAAATCGCCAAACGGCACCTGTTACCAAAACAACTGAAGGAACATGGTTTGACGAAAAATCATGTTAAAATGGGCAAACAGCAGTTCGAAAAAATCATTACCGGTTATACCCGAGAATCCGGGGTTCGCGGACTGGAGAAAAAGATCGCAAAAGTGGTGAGACATGCCGCCAAATCGATTGCCATGGAACAGGAATACCAGGTTGAGGTAAGGAATGAGGACATAGAAAAAATTCTCGGACCTTCTCATTTGGAAAGAGACAAGTACGAAAACAACGACATTGCCGGCGTGGTTACAGGCCTGGCGTGGACAAGCGTTGGCGGGGATATCCTCTTTGTCGAATCCATACTTTCAAAAGGGAAAGGTGTTTTGAGCACCACCGGAAATATTGGAAAAGTAATGAAAGAATCCACGATCATTGCGCTGGAATACATCAAGGCGAATGCGGAAGAATTCGAAATCAGCCCAACTGTTTTTGACAATTACAACATCCATATTCACGTACCTGAAGGCGCTACACCCAAAGACGGGCCCAGTGCGGGTATCACCATGCTGACCTCAATGGTTTCTTCGCTTACACAAAGGAAAGTGAGGTCGAGGCTGGCCATGACGGGTGAGATCACCCTGCGCGGTAGAGTATTGCCTGTGGGTGGCATTAAGGAAAAGATCCTCGCTGCAAAAAGAGCTGAGATCAAAGAAATCATCCTGAGCGAGGAAAATAAAAAGGACATCCTTGATATCAAACCTGAATACCTCAAAGGATTGACTTTCCATTATGTAAAGGATATGAAGGAAGTGATCGGGTATGCCCTTTTGAAAGAAAAAGTAAAAAACGCCAAAAAACTGGAATAAACGGCAAAGGTAGAATTTGCCTGCCTGGCCGCAGGAACAGTAAAAGATCATATTTCAAGATTTATCGGTTTTTCGGTTGGCTTCTGCCATTTCTGAAAACCGCGGATCAGGGGTTTAACATCTTTATGAAATAGGTCTTCTGAACTGTTTTTGACGGCCTATTTTTTTTGCCTTCAATTTATTTCTTAACTTTGGTCATACAAACCGGAAGCATGTTTTTTAAAAATCCCTTACTTTTATACGCACTCTTCCTGCTTATTATTCCCATTCTCGTTCACCTTTTTCATTTACAAAGATTCGAAACCGTCAGATTTACCAATGTCAGGTTTCTTCAACAAATTGAAAAACAAACCCGTAAAAGTTCAAGGCTAAAAAAATGGCTGCTGCTGATCACCAGGCTCCTGCTGCTCCTCTGTTTGATCCTGGCATTTGCTCAACCCTATATTCCTGAAAAAGAAAGTCAAAAAAAAGACAATACCTTTATCTATCTTGACAACAGCCTGAGCATGCAGGCCAAAGGCGAGAAAGGAACCTTGTTTGAGCAGGCCAAACAAATTCTTTTTAAGACCTATGGCAATAAAAACAAATCCTTTGGTTTTTTGACCAACGATGACTTGCAGGAAGATTTTACCATGGATCAATCCTTTTTGAATACGGACTTCTCACCAAAAAAAGCGGATATGGAACAAGTCCTGCTCAGATTGTCTTCCCTCAATTCAATAAAAAATATTGATAAACAGGTATTTATCATTTCCGACTTCCAGGACCTGAAAGATCCCGGTATCTTTTTGAAGGATACCAATACCCTGTTCCACCTCATACCCATGCAAGTAAAGAACAGAGGTAATTTTAGTGTAGACAGCATCTGGATAAGCGACAAGAACAGCAATACCATAAACTTAAAGGTCAGTGTTTCCAATTCCTATTCCGAAAAGGAAGAAACCCATGTCACGCTCTGGTTTAATGGTTCCATCCAGGGCAAGGCCCTCGCAAAAATTGAGGAGAACAGCAATATTGTTCTGGATTTCTCGGTAAAAAATACCGGTGAAAGAACAGGAAAAGTGGTACTTGACGACCCCGGTTTGAGTTTTGACAACCAGTTCTATTTTTCCATACCTGCCGAAAAAATCAAAAAAATTATTTCGATCGGCGCCGAATCAGCATTTCTCGGCAAGATCTTTGGCAAACATGAATTTGATCTTGTTCGAACAGAGCTGAAGCAATTAAACCTTCCGGAAATAGAAGATTACAGCCTCATCATTTTGAATGAGTTGGAATCAGTCCCCGCCTACCTCAGCGGCAGCCTGAAAAATTACCTGGAAAATGGAGGCACTGTGGTGATCATCCCGTCGGAAAAAATCGACCGGACAAGCTATACCCAGCTTTTTAAAGACCTGGGTATGGGGGTACTAAATGACTCTGTAAGAAAAAGAACCGCCATAAACAGAATTGATTACGAACACCCGTTTTTTAAGAATGTCTTTGAAAATAAGGAAGAGAACTTTGCCTACCCACATGCTGAGCTCAAGTATAATACCAAACTGAATTCCCATACCGGGCTCATATTTTATGAAGACAACAGTGCATTTTTATCGAAACTCAACCGCAAACAGGGCAATCTTTACTGGTTCTCCTCACCACTGAACAATGAGGTCAGTAATTTTTTAAAATCGCCGCTTATCGTTCCAACCTTTTTCAACTTTAGTCTGGAAAATTTTTCAAAGACACCCCTTTTTTATCGTGCCGGTCGTCTCACTGAATTTTCGGCAGACATCCTGCCCGGAAATGAAGAAGTGCTGCATCTCAAAAATGAAGATACAGACTTCATCCCCATGCAACAGATAAAAACAGATAAGATCCTCATCACAACTGAAGATCAGCCTTCAAGATCAGGTCTTTATGATCTGACCCTTAAAAATGAAGTCCAACAAAAAGTAGCATACAATTACCTGAAGGAAGAGGGTAAGCTGCATAACAACAACCTGCTTTCATCCCTAAAGGGAGCAAAGAATATAATCATTCACAGCGATCTGGAAAATGCTGTTTTAGATCAACAAGAAGGCAACAAATCAGGAAATTTGTGGCAATTATTTATTATTTTTGCTTTGATCTTTCTGTTAACTGAGATTGCGATTCAGTTATTCATGAAAAATTAACCTCTCATCACGTAAATTCTTAAAGGTGAAAATACTTTTAAAAGCAGCCAAAATAATAGACAGCAAGTCTGATTATCATCAACTTACAAAAGATATTTTAATCGAAAACGGCATTATCACCGCCATAGAGGACCACATTGACAGTCCGGGTTCGAAGAAGATCGCCCTGGAAGAGCTGCATGTCTCACCGGGATGGTTTGATACGAGTGTTTCTTTGGGTGAACCGGGTCTGGAGGACAGAGAAACCATAGCTAACGGACTGGAAGTTGCCGCCAAAAGCGGATTCACTTCTGTTGCAGTCAACCCCAATTCAAAGCCTTTGGCCGATAATAAATCTGTTGTAGAATTTATTGTCAGTAAAGGCAGGGAAAGCATGGTGGATGTATGGCCTATCGGAAATCTTACGCTGCACGCAGAAGGTAAAGAACTGGCCGAACTGTACGACATGTCCAATTCAGGTGCCATCGCCTTCGGGGATTACAACAAACCCATCTCCAACAGCAACATGCTCAAGATCGCTTTGCTATACGCACAAAATTTTGATGGACTGATCATGAGTTTTCCTCAGGATGCAAACATAGCAGGTTCCGGATTTGTACATGAAGGAATACAAAGTACCCATCTGGGCTTAAGATCTGTACCCGCTTTGGCTGAAGAATTGCAGATCATCAGGGATCTTTACATCCTCGATTATACCGGCGGAAGATTGCATATCCCCACGATCTCGACTGAAAAATCTGTGAAATTGATCCGCGATGCAAAAAAACAGGGCCTTCAGGTTACCTGTAGTGTCGCTGCCCACAACCTTGTATTGGATGACAGTTGTCTGGATGGATTTGATGCAGATTATAAAGTTAACCCACCTCTAAGATCAAAAAAGGATATAAAAGCCCTCATCAAAGGACTTGAAGACGGAACCATTGATATCATTACCAGTGATCACAACCCCATCGATATAGAAAATAAAAAACTCGAAATTCAGAATGCGATGTACGGTACGATCGGACTCGAAAGTTTTTTCGGAAGCCTTAACGGCATTTTGGATCTGGATCTGCTGATCAAGGCAATAAGCAGCAACCCAAGAAAAGTATTTAACAGACCTGAAGTAAAGATCGCCCTTGATGAAAAGGCCTGCCTGAGCTTGTTTAACCCCGAAAAAACCTATGTCTTTGATGCAGACCGCATACGTTCTAAATCCAAGAATGCAATCTTTAAGAATTATAAAATGAAGGGCCTTGCCTATGGCATAATAAATAAGGGAACATTAGTTTTGGTTTAAATCTTTTTTTTCTTATTTTTAACTCTTAACAAATTTAAAAAAATGGACAATCAAACCGTCAGTGAAGGCAAAACAACTGCAATTATTGCTTACATTACCGTAATCGGTACGCTAATTGCTTTCATCATGAACCAAAAGACAAGAAACTCCTTTGCCTCTTTTCATATCAGGCAAGCCCTCGGTATATTTTTAATGGGTGTGGTTTTTAATTTTATCACCAAACTTTTTGATCTCGGCTTTGCATTTCAAATGCTGGGCATACTGATATTTTTGTTATGGGTCGTCGGGCTCGTTTATGCATTTCAGGGCAAAGAAAAAACGATTCCTGTTGTTGGAGATTATTTCCAGCAGTGGTTTATAAATATTTAATACCTTTAAGTAGCAGGGTAAAAGTGCCTTCAACGGGAAAATCAACTGATCAGTCCTGGCGCTTTTACCTTTTTTTATTATGAAAAACAACTCGCTGCATTATCTGTTCAGGCCTCCGGCGATCAAAACAGAAAAACCACCCCTTTTGTTACTTTTACACGGTTATGGAAGCAATGAGGAAGATTTGTTCTCGTTTGCCGAAGAACTGCCAAAGGAACTACTTGTAGTCAGTGCCCAGGCGCCTTTGTCAATGGGCTATGGCGGCTATGCCTGGTACACCATACATTTTAGCAATGATGCCAGTAAATTTTCAGATATCCCTGAAGCAAAGAAATCGCTGGAGATCATAGACGATTTTCTGGAAGAAATATTGGAAGAGTACCAGGCTGACAGGAGAAGGATTTTTCTGCTCGGCTTTAGTCAGGGCGCTATTTTAAGCATGGCCTACGCGCTTAATAATCCAGGTAAAGTGCCCTATGTACTCGCTTTGAGCGGCTATTTAAATACCCAGCTGATCAGAGAAGATCTGGATACAGAAGCCATTAAAAAGTTGGATTTTTTTGTATCCCATGGTTCCGTTGACCAGGTCATACCGGTGGATTGGGCAAGGAAGACTCCCGATATCCTGAACAGTTTGAGGATTCCGAATAGCTATAAAGAATATCCTGTAGGTCATGGTGTTGCCCCTCAGAATTTTTATGACCTGAAATCCTGGATCGAAAAACGGCTGTGAATTTTTTTCTTTTTTATTTTTACCCTGATTTTTTTAATCTTTTTCCATGAAAC
>JBFYPZ010000046.1:0-15604 GCA_041303035.1 Flavobacteriaceae bacterium | reverse complement strand
GGAGATACGCACCGGATCGCGGCTCATTTTCTGGATCTCGGAATCGAGCACACCAAAATTTACGGTCTGATCTACGAGAACTCATTTGACCGGTTAAAACTCCTGGGCAAAGCCATAAACAACCTCGTGTACCTGAAAGACTACCGAACAGCCTATATCACCCTGTCCAATCATGAGCTGAATAAATTCAATTATCAGAAAGGAGATACAGAAGGCCTGGTAAATTATGCACTTTCGTTAACAGATGTTATATTTGCAGCCATTTTCATTGAAGACAAACAACAGGGGATCATAAAGATATCATTCAGATCAAAAGGAAATTTTAATGTAAATGAATTGTCCAGAGCCCATTTTAACGGTGGGGGCCATGTCAACGCGGCAGGCGGGCGCAGCGAAAAGCAATTAAATGAAACTGTTGCAGGATTTTTAGGAATCTTACCAAAGTATAAGGACTTATTAATGCAAGGCCATGAATAGATTAATTATAGTATTATCAGTCTTATTTTTTATTTCTTGCGCTGATACGGAGCCAAGAAAACCGGTGGTCAGAAAAACCGGTACCTTTTTGAAAGAATCCATACAAAGAAACATTGACAGGATCAAGCTGGAGGAAAAAGTGCTCGCTCTGAAAATAAAAAAAGATACCCTGAATACCTATCTTGAATCCGATCTGGGTTTTTGGTACTACTATGTTCAAAAAGATTCTCTCAACAGTCCGCTTCCAAAAAAAGGCGATGAGGTGATCTTTGGTTATGAAGTGAGAAGGATCAATGACTCTGTTGTTTACAGCAGGGATGTTTTGGGCGATATTCGTTATATAGTGGACAAACAGGAACTCATTACAGGTTTGCAGGATGGGATAAAACTTATGCGCAAAGGAGAGATTGTAACCTTCCTTTTCCCCTCACATAAAGCATTCGGCTACAGTGGATCCGAGGGTATTAATCCCAACGAACCCCTGATCTATACTGTGCATTTAAAAGAAATAATCATTAAAAATTAAGTTATATGAAATTTATTAAATTGACATTTTTTATTATTGCTATTGGCTTAACTTCTTGTAAAACAGCTAAATATCCAGATCTGTCCGATGGACTTTACGCCGATATCGAAACCAATAAAGGAGATATCCTTCTACAACTGGAATATAAAAATACGCCGATTACGGTGGCCAACTTTGTCTCATTGGCTGATGGCACAAACCCCTATGTAAATGAGGAATTTAAAGGGAAACCATTTTATGATGGCCTGAAATTTCACAGGGTTGTGGAAGATTTTGTAATACAGGGCGGTGATCCGCGCGGCAACGGATCCGGTGATCCCGGATATAAGTTTGATGATGAATTTCCTGTTGATGATCAGGGCAATTTGTTGCTTAAACACGATAAGGCCGGCATTCTTTCAATGGCCAATTCGGGACCTGCTGCCAATGGCAGCCAGTTTTTCATAACCCATAACGAAATCCCGCATTTGGACGGACGCCATACGGTATTCGGACATGTTGTGGTCGGACAGGAAGTTGTGGATTCGATCAAAGAGAATGATCTGATCAACAAGATTTCCATCATAAGGGTAGGGAAGGACGCGGAAGGCTTTAATGCCAAGGGTACTTTTGAGAAATATTTCAACAAATTACTTGAAGAAAAAAGAAAAGTTGAAGAAACGAAAGAAAAAGCCAAAGCAGATCTGCTTCAGATGATCAAAGAAAAAGAGGCGGAAGCAAAGGTACTGCCATCCGGTTTAAAAATAATTTATATCAACAAAGGAGCTGGTAAAAAACCGGCTGCAGGGTCAAAGGTTAATGTTAATTATGCCGGTTATTTTACAACCGGCGATCTGTTTGATTCCAATATAAAAGAAGTTGCGCAGGTTTACGGAAAATATGATGAAAGAAGAAATGCCATGAACGGATATGGCCCAATTCCAATGGATTATAGCCTTGATGCTCAGTTGATCGCTGGCTTCAGAGAAGGGTTGTTGAATATGAACTACGGAGACAAGGTTATGCTGATCATACCTGCACACCTCGGTTACGGAGAGCAAGGAGCCGGCGGGCTTATTCCGCCCAATGCAGATCTTTTGTTCCAACTTGAAATTTTAGAGAACTAAAAAATAAACAAAACAAAAAGGAGGAATTTTTATTCCTCCTTTTTGTTTCTGTACAGTTCGATCAGTTGTATGGCTGCATCAAGGGGAGATATCTGCTGATGCGCAATGCTTTGTTCCATTTTTTTTATGCTCGATTTAACCTTGATACTGGCAAAGAAATCCTGCAATAGCAGGTTGGTAATACTTTTTTTAAGCCATTCCTTATTTTGCTCGGCTCTCTTGGCCTCAAAATATCCGTTTTTCCGGGTCAGCGTCAGAAATTCAGAGATCATTTCCCATATTTCACGGATGCCCTGATTCAGAATGGCACTGCACAGATGCACTTCCGGTTTCCACTGGTTTTCTTTGGGCGGATAAAAATGCAGTGCATTTTCCAATTCTTTTTTGGCAAACCTGGCAGCCTGTATATTATTGTCCTCGGCTTTGTTGATCACAATCCCATCTGCCATTTCCACGATTCCCCGTTTAATCCCTTGCAACTCATCACCAGAACCTGCCAGATAGAGCAATAGGAAAAAGTCTGTCAAACTGTAAACCAGGGTCTCTGATTGGCCAACCCCAACGGTCTCGACAAGTATCACATCGAAACCGGCAGCCTCACATAAAGTAATGCTCTCCTTGGTCATTTGGGCAACTCCTCCCAAAGTATTTCCCGCCGGACTGGGCCGAATAAATGCATTTGTGTTTGTGGCCAGCTTTTCCATACGTGTCTTATCACCCAGGATGCTGCCTTTATTAACCGAGCTGCTCGGATCGATCGCCAAAACAGCTACCTTTTTACCGAGTGAGATCAGATAGTTTCCAAAAGCTTCAATAAAAGTACTTTTGCCGACACCGGGCGGACCTGTGATTCCGATCCTGATGGAATTTCCTGCAAAAGGAAGACAGTATTGTATCAGTTGCAAGGCCTGTAACTGATCAGATTTTTTGGTGCTTTCGATCAGGGTGATCGCCCTGCCCAGAAAACTGATGTTTCCTTTTCTGATCTCCCTGAAAAAATCTTCTGTATTTACTTTTTTGTGCATCATGCATCCAAAAAAACAGTTCCTACCTGCCGGTTTTTATTGTTACGAAAAATTCACCCAAAAATACGGGTTTGGCTTACTTATTTTAAGTTCAGGTAAATTTATTGAAAAATCCCGTATGATATGAGAATTGTCCATTTTATAAAGAATAAGTGTTCCGTTCTTATAAAACCGGCCGCAAGAGCGGTACCATCAATGCCCAGCAATAATTTATATTTTGTTTTGATTTTAAGTTATTATCTTTGAAAACTTAAAATTTCTGATAGGGAATGCAAGAATTACATATATACAACTCACTGACGAATAAAAAAGAACTGTTTAAACCCATTGAAAGTGGCTATGTGGGCATGTACGTCTGCGGACCAACGGTTTACAGCAATGTGCATTTGGGAAATGTGAGAACATTCCTCTCTTTCGATCTCGTATATCGTTACCTCTTGCATTTGGGTTATAAGGTGCGCTACGTTAGAAATATAACGGATGCCGGTCACCTTACGGATGATGACTCTGAAGATAAAATATCAAGCCGGGCCAGGTTGGAAAAATTGGAACCTATGGAAATTGTTCAGCGTTATACAGTTGATTTTCACGAGATATTGCGCCGGTATAATTTCCTTCCGCCCAATATAGAACCTACCGCAACCGGCCATATTGTTGAGCAGATCGAGGCAGTCAAAACCATATTGGATCAGGGTTTGGCCTATGAAATAAATGGGTCTGTTTATTTTGACGTGTTGAAATACAATGAAAAGGAACACTACGGCATCCTTTCAAAGAGAAAACTTGAGGAAACCATCGAAAATACCAGGGATCTCGATGGGCAATCCGACAAGAAGAACCCCCAGGATTTCGCTATCTGGAAAAAGGCCGAACCCGAGCATATTCAGCGCTGGCCTTCCCCCTGGGGATTTGGTTTTCCGGGCTGGCACCTCGAGTGCACGGTAATGAGTACGAAATACCTCGGGGAGCAATTCGATATACACGGAGGCGGAATGGACCTCAAATTTCCGCATCATGAATGTGAAATAGCACAGGCACAGGCTTGTAATCACAAGCCGCCGGTTAACTACTGGATGCATGGTAATATGCTGACCTTAAACGGCAAGAAAATGGCCAAATCAACAGGAAATAATATTCTGCCCGGTGATCTGTTTACGGGAGACAGCCCTTTTCTGTCCAAGGGCTACAGTGCCGGAGTGGTTCGGTTTTTTATGTTGCAGGCACATTACAGAAGTATCCTTGATTTTTCTGATGATGCCATTTTAGCCTCTGAAAAAGGGTATAACAGACTGATGGAAGCCGTGAAAATTCTTCAGGGCCTCCAACCCGCAGCTACCGCAACGTTCGATGTGGAAGACTGGAAAAAGCAGTGTTATGCTGCGATGAACGACGATTTTAACAGTCCGATACTGATAGCCCATTTATTTGATGCAGTAAAAGCGATCAACCTGGCAAAAGAAGGTAAGGCAGTTTTCGATAAAGCAGGTTTGGAATTGCTGCAGCAAAGTTTGTTCAGCTTTCTTTTTGAGGTTCTGGGCTTACCCATAGAAGAGCAAAAGGATGATTTTTCGGATAGATTGTCGGGTACAGTGCAGTTGCTGATCGAATTGAGGGAAGATGCAAGAATTAATAAGAACTGGGCACTTTCTGATCAGATCAGAGACAAACTGCTGCAACTGGGGATTCAGCTAAAAGACGCAAAGGAAGGAACCACATATAGTATGAATTGATTCCGCATGGAACTCCTTCGAAAAATATTGATCTTACCCTTTATACTCCTGATCCGTATATATCAGGTGCTGATATCTCCCTTGTTTCCTTCCAGTTGCCGCTATTCACCAACCTGTTCTCATTATGCTATTGAGGCATTTCAAAAACACGGACTGATACGGGGCGGTTGGCTGACCATCAAGCGGATTGCGAGCTGTAATCCATGGGGTGGCAGTGGATATGATCCGGTTCCGGAAAAAAAGAAGTGATTATGTGTTCATGAAATTATGAAAATTTCCTTCCTGAAATCTCGTTCGGTACTGTTCTCCTAAATTGTTGACCTGGGTTTCTCCTTCCCAGATAATTTCAAGACCGGCCTGCTTGATAAGCGCTATGCTGTCCAGCCTGAAGGGGCAGCTACAAAGCAGGTAATTGTGATCGGGCAGGTTTTCGACAAAGCGAATCAGGCGATTTACGATCAGGTACCAGTTTACATTGCAATCTGCACTCAAATCTAGCGTGTAGAAAATTGGTTTTATTTGTTTTTTATAATCAACCAGATCCTCGGTTGTGAGATCGAATTCGGTCATTTTTCTGGTCTTAATTTTTTCGTAGGCCTCTTCGCTGATCGAAAATACCAGAGAATGTCCTGCATAATAGCCTGACTCATCGATTATGATATTATTTATTTCAGGCAAAGTGACAATCGATTCCTGAATAACTTTGATTAGATTGCCTGATAGTGGCTTATAGATTTCCAGATAACGCTTCAGGTAGGTAAAATCCTGATCAAAAATGATCGTTCTGATCCTGTCAGTATCCCGGTATAACTGGTCTTTAAAAAATTCGGCATCCGGTGTTTCGCAGTCAATGTCGTTCAGGGCATATTTCCGAATGATAAAATCATAATATGTTGGAATCGTAACCGGAGCATTCAGATTTCTGACCAACTGATAGGGGAATAAAGTTTCTATCACAAGATCTTCTTCCTTTTCGGGTTTGATCAGGGTATGGTCCTTTTCCCACCTTTGCACCGATCGGGGATCTACACCGAGGCGCGCAGCGAAATCCAGCTGGGATATATTGCGGTGGATCCGGTAATCCATAAGCAATTCGCCTAAGGTGTAATACTTTTTCATGGGGGAAAACTTTACTTTTCGAAGATAATTAAAATAATTAAAAAAAATACGGATTTTTTGACAGTCGATGTCGCTTACCAAAAAGGATAGCAGGTGTATCTTTGCACACGAATTAAAAAAGCCATGATACTTCACAGACTCTCAGTTTTGGAAGCGGAAATAAAGCAAATTGTTGACCAGGATCTCAGGAGCCTGGACGCAGTAAGAAATTTGCATATGATCTTCTCCCAGGTGAATTTTGATGAAGAAATGGTGGTAACTGATGACTATGAACGCTTATGCAAATTGGCGGAATCATTAAAAGGGGAAATTCTAACAGAAAAGGAAAAAGAATTGCTTGCAGGCATAATGGATTAGACAACATGGTAATATTGAATGCAAGCTCAAACTAATTATTAGAAATCTTGAAACCGGCGGAAAATTGAAATTTGTTTGTTCGGGGGAAAAAAACTTATTTCGGGGGTGGAAGGAGTAATGACGATTCAGGGTTTCTAATAATTATTTATTTACTTCAAAAAACTTTCTTATTAATCAAAATCAGGAATCAGTAAACAGGATAAAAGATAAAAAAATCTTTGCAGTCATTTGATCCTGTTTCCTGTTTCCTGTTTCATTTCTCATATCTCACATCTCACATCTCACTACTTTCGTCTAAATTACTTTAACCACCTTGTCGCATTAATCATTTATCCTGGTTACTTTTGTAAGCGATGATTTAACATAAACGCAATGATCACAAAACCAACTTTGCTGCTGGACAGCGATAAATGCAGAAAAAACATGGGCAGGATGGCAGCAAAAGCCGCAGCCAAGGGACTCAGTTTCCGCCCGCATTTCAAAACCCATCAGTCTCTTGAAATAGGCAGGTGGTACAGAGAGTTCGGGGTAACAAAGATCACCGTTTCCTCCTTGTCTATGGCCGGGTATTTTTCAGGCGAATGGAATGATATCACCGTAGCCTTCCCGGTAAACATACTCGAAATAGAGACCATAAATGAACTGGCATGGAAGATTACCCTGAATATACAGTTGGAGAATTTTGAAAGCGCGGCCTTCCTGTCCGAAAACCTTCGGGCAGGTGTAGGCTGTTTTATTAAAATAGATGTTGGTACCCACAGAACCGGTGCGGATCCGAAGGATACCAAGAACATTGAAGCCGTGATGGATGTCATCGATAGCAGCGATCACATGAGGTTCAGGGGTTTTCTGGCGCATTCCGGACATACCTACCGCTGTACTTCGAAAAAAGAGGTCATTGAAATTCACGAAAAGACCCGCGGGATCATGCTTGAATTAAAGCAAAAATACAAAAACAGATACCCCGACCTGATCCTTTCTGTTGGAGACACCCCATCCTGCAGCCTGGCTGAAAATTTTGAAGGACTGGATGAAATCCGGCCGGGAAATTTTGTTTTTTACGATCTTACTCAGGAAAATATAGGTTCAAATCAAATAGAGGATATCGCTGTTGCCATGGCTTGTCCGCTTGTTGCAAAACATCCGGAAAGGTTGGAGTTAGTCATTTACGGCGGAGGGGTTCACTTTTCAAAAGATGGCTTAAAAACAGGCAGTGAAGGTTTGATCTATGGAAAAGTAGCGGAACAGCATGGTCTGAAATGGGGAAGCCTTGTTCCCGGTATGGTATTGAAAGGCCTGTCGCAGGAGCATGGAATCGTAAAGGTCCCCTGTCATTTATTTGATAAGTACAAGCTCGGTGACTTACTGTATATATTACCCGTGCATTCATGCCTGACTGCAGATCTTATGAAATCTTTTTACACTACAAATGGTGAGCTGATCACAATTCCACGTCTGGTATAATGCATTTCGGCTGTCATATTTATTGATAATGTGTTTAATTACAGTCCGGGTCAGGCATTTTTATAAGTGATCAATAAATATTTTTTAAAATATTTGTAAAATCAATGGTAAATTTGCAAATGGAAAAACAAAGTTTTATGAAGCCTTTTAATAAATTTATCTGGGAGACCCACGGAATTCATGCCGGCACCGAACAAGATCATATCAAACACGGTATTGACAGACTTGAGGATGTGGTTGATAAGGCCATAGAACAAAAGCACCCAAGTATTACTTTTATCATACATTCACCCCGCCTCACCAATTTCAGGTATACAGCAGAAAGAGAAACAGATATTAAATTTATCCGGGGAAACAGTTCCTATTTGCAATATCCAAAGCGGATTGCAAATCTCCGGGAAAAGTACGCCGGCAAGATAAATATCAAATACGGTGTTGAACTGGAATGGATGGGCTCTGACCTTGGCTTGCAGTGGAGCCGTTCGAAAATATTTCAGGCGGAAGATGCCGATTTCGTAATTGGTTCAGTCCACTTTGGACCGGAAGGCCTGCCTTATGACGGTACAGTGGAGGAAGCACAGGAGCTTTTGCTTTTAAGAGGTTCGCTGGAGGCCTACTGGGAAGGATATTTTGATGAAATGATCGAGATGATCCAGGGTTTTGGAGATATGATACAGGTAATTGGCCATATCGACCTTCCCAAACTCAATATGCCTGTCCCGGATGTGCTTCTCAATTTTGAAAGCAGCAAGCAGCCACTTGCCAATAAATTCAGGTCCTTGCTTGAAATAATTGCGGATAGTAATTTGTCTCTTGATGTCAATATGGCAGGTAAAGTGAAAGGCTGCGGAGTGTATCCCTCTCAGAATATCTTAAAAAGAGCCAAGGAATTGCAGATCCCGGTTTGTCTGGGTACAGACCTCCATCATGTAAAATACTACGGTGAAAATTTCAGCGAAAGCCTACAATATATTCATGATGCCGGTTATGTGCATTATGTGAGTTATTCCAAATTAATACCGGAAAAAAGAACGGTTTTTGATGATCATGAGCTGAAGGTAAAATATACTATACTCAACAAAGGGATTGAGCTATTAAACCAGCGTCTCGACAATGAGTTCAGAAAGGGAATCCCCAAGTTTTCATTCGGAGGTAAATTTTCTGAGTTTTTGGGTATTTATAAAAATGCAACAGGCATGGGGGAATACGATGCCATTCGTATACGCAAGCACCAGAAGTCGGTTACTGTAGGTAATCAAATTCCCTCATTGGAGAAAAACAAGGTGAAAGGCTTGCTTTCCAAACATCTGGATAAACCCGGTATACTCTCCTCAATATTTAATTCTCTGGCCTCTGAAGGGATCAACGTAGAAACAGCAAGGCTTAAATCAAATAACGACGGCACTGCTGTTGCCTTTCTGACGATTACCGGAGATAAGCAAAATATTGAGAATGCAATGGACTTCATGAAAGGAACCGACAGGGATATATTTTTAGATATTTCCTATGAGGACAATACGGAATTGCCCGATTTTTACAGGGAAGGGGTCTATCTCTACGAAATGGATGGAGTAGAATTAAAACTGGCACTCAGCGACAAGGTTATTCTTACCAAGCACAACAACCAGCCGGGTGTATTGCTGATCCTGTTGTCGGCACTTGCCTCCAGAAATATCAATATTGTTGATATGCGGCTGGGTGAAAAGGGTAAGACCGGTTATTCCGCACTTGCGGTTGAAGGCGATCCGGATCTGATCAGAAATCTCCTGAATAAACTGGGTCCGCAATACCATGAGGCCAGCCTGGTACTGTTCCACAGCATGTAATCACTGATCTTTTCTGGGATGGTACTTTTCTACAACATCCTTTAAAAATTTGCGGTCGAGGTGCATATAGATCTCCGTCGTAGTAATGCTTTCATGGCCCAGCATCTGCTGAATGGCGCGCAGGTCTGCTCCGTTCTCCAGTAAATGGGTAGCAAAGGAGTGCCTGAAAGTATGCGGACTGATACTTTTTCTGATACCTGCCTTTTGCGCCAAACCTTTGATGATCATAAATACCATATTTCTTGTGATCTGTTTGCCTCTCCGGTTAAGAAAAACAGTGTCTTCATAACCCTTTTGAACAGGTATGGCTGTTCTGATATGTCTGAGATACAGTTGTATCAGCCTGATGTTCTGCTCATTGATGGGAACATATCTCTGCTTATCTCCCTTGCCGATAACCCTCACAAAACCTTCATTGAAAAAGAGATCGGAGATCTGCAAAGTGATTAGTTCTGTAACCCGAAGCCCGCAGCTGTACAAAGTTTCCAGCATCACCTTATTTCTCTCACCTTCCGGCGTGCTGAGGTCTATAACCGACAGGATGGCATCGATCTCTGCCGTACTTAGAAAATCAGGCAGTTTTCTGCCTATCTTCGGGGATTCGATCAGGTTTGTGGGATTGTCTTTTCGCTTTCCGTCAAAGATCAGGTAATCAAAAAAATTGCGGAGACCCGATAACAGCCTGGCCTGTGAGCGCGGGTTCGCCTTTTTCGAACTGTCATAAATGAAATGCTGCAAGGTTTCCTCCCCGATATCTGCAGGGTCGGCATCGATGGAATTTTCATCCAGGTAGGTGATCAGCTTATTGACGTCCTGCTCATAACCTACAACAGTATTGTCCGACATCCCGCGTTCTATTTTTAAATAAAACCTGTATTGTTTTAAGGAATCCTTCCAGTTCATAACCGATTCTAAGGTACACAAAGTTATCATATAATTTTATTAAATTTGGACAGAGATAAACGGCCAGGAAATTCGTATTACCTGAAATACATGCTTCACACCGATAAAATTAAATATGATCACATGAAAATAATCATAATCAATGGCCCAAATTTGAACTTGTTGGGCAAAAGGGAACCCGAGGTATACGGGAACAGCTCATTTGACTCATATTTTAAGACCCTTCGGCAAAAGTACCCTCAGCACGAACTGCATTCCTTTCAATCGAATATAGAAGGGGAGATCATCGGGAAAATTCAGGAAACCGGATTCGATTTCGACGGGATCATCCTGAATGCAGCGGCGTATACACATACTTCAGTCGGTATTGCGGATGCCGTTAAAGCTGTTAAGACTCCCGTAATTGAAGTGCATATTTCCAATGTGTATCAACGGGAAACCTTCAGACACCAATCCTATATAGCGCCGAATGCAGGCGGCGTGATAACCGGTTTTGGATTAAAAAGCTATGAACTGGCACTTTTGTCGTTTTTGCTGTAATCCTTCAGCAGGAATTAAACGGTTTCGTATAAAACAGTGAGAAATTCCTGTTTTGGATTTAATAATGTTATTTTTAACCCATAATAATTTTAAACATGATACTAGTCGCAGATAGCGGTTCCACAAAAACCAGTTGGATAGCCCTGGCAAGGAATGGTCAGCATATTTTTCAAACCGAAACCCAGGGATTGAATCCCGGAGTTTTTACGAAAGAAACACTTTATGAACGGGTAATGGGCAGCAAAGACCTCGCCCATAACAGGGAAAAGGTTGAGAAGATCTTCTTTTACGGAGCGGGTTGTGGTACGGAATTGGGGAAAAAGGTACTGGCTGAGGTTTTTAAGACTATATTCACAAAAGCGGATATACATGTTCATGAAGATACGCTGGCTGCAGCCAAAGCCTTACAGTCTGATGATCCTGCCATTATTTGTATACTCGGAACCGGATCAAACTGCAGTTATTACGATGGGGAGGTCCTGCACCAAAAAGTGATTTCCCTGGGTTATATTATCATGGATGATGCCAGCGGTAACTATTATGGCAGGCAGCTGCTCAGGGATTATTACTACAATAAAATGCCTGCTGATGTGGCTGCAAAATTTGCCTCTGAATACGATTTGAACGCGGAAACCATCGTGAGAAACTTGTATAAGGAGGAGAACCCCAATACCTATCTTGCCGAATTGGGCAAATTCATCATTTTGAATAAAGACAATGCCTACGGTCAGAAAGTAATTCTGGATGGCTTAAGGTCTTTCGCCGAAAATCATATCCTCCAGTTCGAAGAAAGTAAAGAAATCCCTGTTTCTTTTGTGGGATCGATCGCACATTTCTTAAAAGATGAGATCAAGATTGTCATGAAAGAATACGGGTTGAAACTCGGAAAAATTGTTCGCCACCCCATACTGAGTGTTGCTGAGTATCATATAAAACATCTGTAAAATGGAACTTGCAATTATTGCACACGACGGGAAAAAAGCTGAAATGGTCCAGTTTTTAATGAACCATAAGGAAATATTGGACGTCAAGGAAATTGATATTATCTCAACCGGAACCACCGGTTCCAAGGTAGAAAAAGCCGGTTTAAAAGTAAAAAAATTACTTTCGGGACCCCTGGGAGGGGATGCGCAGATCGCGGCACGGGTTGCGGAAGGAAAAACAAAAATGGTGATATTCTTCAGAGACCCGCTTGAAAAGCATCCGCATGAACCGGATATCTTTATGCTCATGCGGCTTTGCGATGTGCATAATGTGCCCCTGGCAACCAACCCGGCCACAGCCGAACTCATGATGAAAGGACTGTAATTACCAGTTTAACCCAATATAAATCAGACCGGTTCGGGATACAGGATATCCGTACGACCGGTCTTTTTCTTTTCTTATCTGATCACAGAAGTAGGGAATGCCCGTACAAAAGCTTGAATAATTTTGTGTAAGTGCAAAAAAGATAGACTTAAATATATAATTCAAGTAAAGTTAGTATAGTATTGAATAACAATTATATAATGATAATGAATAGATTTTTCTTATGATAGAAACCGGTCCGTTTTCTCAGAAATTATGGGCTATTTAAAATAGATATAATAAGAATGTTCACGAAAAGACCTTTCGGGAAATCGGACGAAAAGGGACCGGGAAAATTAATGTAAACTAAAAATGAATGTTATGTCTTTTGAGGTCCAGAATCAGTTCTGTGGGATTGTGAAACTGCACGGCATGTATTCCTGCCTTTCTTGCGCCAGCCACATTATCCGGATTGTCATCAATAAAAAGCGCTTTACCGGGAATGATCTCATATCGTGAAAGCAGGATTTCGTAAATGTCGTCAAACGGTTTTCGGGTCTTTTCCTCTCCGGATACAACAATGCCTTCAAAGTGCTTTAAAAAGTCGTATTTTTCTCTGGCAACAGGAAAGGTTTCATGGCTCCAGTTGGTGAGTGCATAAAGCCTGTAATGCCTGGTTTTTTTTAACTGATCTAAGATTTCGACCGTACCGGGGATCGTTCCTCGTATCATTTCTTCCCAGCGGGTGTAATACAAAGCAATCCATTCTTCGTATTCCGGAAATTCCCTTACCAGCAGATCCGTTGCTTCCGCTATAGTTCTTCCCGCGTCCTGCTCAATATTCCAGTCGGCTGTACAGACTTCTCTTAAAAACCATTCCATCTTTTCAGTATCCCCTTCAAAAACCTTACTGTACAAGTATTTGGGATTCCAGTCCACCAGGACTCCCCCCAGATCAAATATGATGGTGTCTATATTTTTTGTCATAATTCATTCGAAATTATGGGTGTATTTTGCATCAGGTAGGCTTTGATAAACCCATCGATCTCACCGCTCATTACCGCATCCACATTGGCCGTTTCATAAGATGTGCGCACGTCCTTGACCAGTTTATAAGGGTGCATAACATAATTCCTGATCTGAGAGCCGAATTCGATCTTCATCTTTCCGGCTTCTATCGTATCTCTTTTCTCTCTTTGTTTTTGCAATTCGATCTCATAGAGCTGCGATTTCAGCATCTGCATCGCTTTTTCCCGGTTGTCAAGCTGTGATCTGGTTTCGGAGTTCACAACCATAATGCCTGAGGGTTTATGCCTTAAAATGGCTTTTGTTTCGACCTTGTTCACATTTTGCCCTCCGGCGCCACCTGAGCGTGCAAAGTCCCAGGTAATATCACCCGGATTGATCGTTATTTCAATGCTGTCATCTACCAGCGGGTAAACATATACCGAAACAAAGCTCGTATGCCGTTTGGCGTTGCTGTCGAAGGGTGAAATCCGAACCAGTCTGTGAACGCCGTTCTCTCCTTTTAAATAACCAAAAGCATAGTCGCCGTCTATTTCAATGGTGACGGTTTTTATTCCGGCCACATCGCCTTCCTGAAAGTTGAGTTCTTTGACCTTGTAATCGTGTTTCTCGGCCCACATGATATACATGCGCATGAGCATTTGCGCCCAGTCGCAACTTTCCGTACCACCTGCTCCTGCAGTGATCTGCAGGACAGCACTCAGGTTATCACCTTCCTCGGAAAGCATATTCTTGAATTCCAGCGCCTCTAAAAATTCAATTGTTTTGCTGTATTCCTGTTGCAGGTCATCTTCGCCTGACTCACCCTCCTTGAAAAAGTCATAGAGTACAAAAAGGTCCTCACTGTGAGATTTAACTTTCTCGTAATCTGTAATCCATTTTTTCTTTTCCCGCAAAGTCTTCATAAAACTTTCGGCTTCCTTTGCATTATCCCAAAAAGCGGGGTTGGACGCTTTTTCCTCTTCATTGCTGACTTCGATCCTTTTTTGATCAATGTGCAGGTATTGCTTAATTTTCTCAACGCGCCCGGCAATATCTTTTATTTGCTCCAGTGTAATCATAATGATGCAAAATTAAACTAAAAATCAGATTCTAAATTTATTTTATAAGTCTTATTTATTAGCTTTATAAAAAATTATCCGAACAGCGGCAATCTGAAATATACATGTTGCGTAACTCAATTTTCAAGATACGAACGTGGAACTGATCTGAAGTTTTAGTTAAAAGTAAAATTTGATATATTATTATTTAAAATACAGTAAATCAATAAAATAGTTATTATGGAGATTAATCTGATCAGCGATACGGTTACCCGTCCAACCAAAGAAATGCTCGAATTCATGATGGGCGCTGAGGTAGGCGATGATGTGTTTATGGCCGATCCTACCGTGCTGCTCTTGCAGAAAAAACTTGCCGGGATGTTCGGCAAGGAAGAAGCTCTTTTTTTTCCATCAGGAACCATGGCCAACCAGACGGCAATTAAAATTCATACACAACCGGCAGAACAAATCATCTGCGACAAATGGGCCCATGTGTACAATTTTGAAGGTGGTGGCCCGGCATTTAATTCCGGTGTTTCCTGCAGGCTGGTCGATGGGGTACGCGGCATGTTTAGGGCTGACCAGGTGGAGGAATTGATCAACGACCCGAATAACATTCACACAGCTGTGACCAGCCTGGTGGCGATCGAAAATACCACCAACAAAGGGGGAGGTGCCTGCTGGGATCTCGGTGAACTGCGCAAAATAAAGCAGGTTTGCAAGACACATGGATTGGCTTACCACCTGGATGGAGCCAGGATCTTTAATGCCCTGATTGAAAAAAAGGAGAGCCCGGAATCATATGGAGAATTGTTCGACACCATTTCAATATGCCTTTCTAAAGGTTTGGGAGCGCCGGTGGGCTCCGTGCTTGTTGGTTCCAAAAAACACATCCAGAAAGCCCTGCGCATCAGAAAACTGTTTGGCGGTGCCATGAGGCAGGTTGGTTATCTGGCTGCAGCCGGAATATATGCACTTGACCACCACGTTCACCGGCTTGCCGATGATCACAAACGAGCGAGGATATTGGGAGAAACCCTGTCTGGATTGCCATATGTACAGGGTGTGGAGAAAGTTGAGACCAATATTCTTATCTTTAATTTAAATAAAAATGTGGATGAACAGCTGTTTTTAAATTACCTGAGAGAAAATCATATTTTTATCATTGGTATGGGAGA
>JBFYPZ010000045.1:0-15861 GCA_041303035.1 Flavobacteriaceae bacterium | reverse complement strand
TACCTGAACGCTTCCCTGCCCAATGTGGGAGATATCATTCAACTTGACGATTATGAGCTGGAAATCATTGACAAAGACGGGCAGAGAATTGATAAGATACTTGTTAAAGCCAAAAAACAGGAAGTATAGGCTTGTACTCTTGTTTTCCGGTACCCATGTTAAGCCCTACATTTTACCTGTCTCCCTCTTGCGCTGGTCTTTAGCGCAAGCATATTTTTTCAAACCTGAAAACAAGCCATGCAAAAATTATCAACACCCGATAATTGGAATTCCATGCCAGGTAAAATCACGATTTTATATTATCTGTTTTAAATAAACGACCGCTAAAACAAAGTCGGTTGCGAAACCAAAATCAGGTATACAAAACTGATTTTAATAATTGGCTTAACAGGGGTGCATACTTGTCTAAAAATGTGTAAATTAGTCTACTATTTAATTAATACATAAATCACTGCGCCATGACTTTTTTGATTATTACCCTCGCATTAATTGTTCTCCTCGCCTTTTTGCTTGTTGGAATCTTCAATCGGTTTGTTAAAAACAAGAATTTTGTAAAGGATGCCTGGAGCAACATTGATGTTGCCCTGAAACGCAGGTATGATCTGATACCCAATCTGGTTGAAACTGTAAAAGGTTATGCAAAACACGAAAAGTCGACCCTGGAAAACGTCATTCAGGCCCGCAATGCAGCCATGCAGGTTCCTCAGGGCGATATCAATGCACAGATCAAAGCCGAGAATGAATTGCAGAGAGGTTTGAGAAGTATTTTCGCACTCGGAGAAGCGTATCCGGATCTGAAGGCCAATGCAAATTATCTCGACCTGCAGCAGAAACTGAACGAAATTGAAGAGAATCTGGAGCGCAGCCGCAGGTATTATAACGGTACTGTAAGAGAGAACAATACCTATGGCGAAAGCTTTCCGGGCGTTCTTTTTGCAGGGATGTTTAATTATCAGCACTTCGACTTTTTCGAAACGGATGAGCAGAGCAAAGAAAATGTGAAAATAAACTTCTCCTGATTCACTGTATTAAAAGGGATTAAAAAAGCTACTGATGAGAAAAATGCTATCCGTTTTATTTGCCCTTTTCATCATACCCATAACCTCGGCACAGGACTTTACGGTAAACCGGTATGTTGCGGATATCTATATCAGTGAGAAAGGATATTTCGATGTAGTCGAAAATTACGACCTAAACTTCGAAATCGAAAAACACGGTATTTACAGAACCATTCAAACCAGTTATGACCTCATCAATTCAAAAGGTGAAGCTGAGAAAAGGAAAATTAAGATCAGCCACATAGAGGTGCCTAATTATAAATTTGAAGCTCCTTTTGACTTTGTTCAGAAATTAAGTGACTGGTTAGAGATAAAAATAGGCGATAAAGACATCACGCTCACCGGTCCGCAGCATTATGAGATCAGGTACAGGGTGCACAATGCCTTTCTTTTTGAAGATTCCCAAATCCGGTTTTACTGGAACATAAAGCCCTCCGACTGGTCGGCTAATTTTAATAAGATCAGGTTCAGGGTTCATGTACCTGAAGGTATTGCATTAAGTGAAGAGAATTGTTTCGTGTATTCCGGTGAGAGCGGCAACACCAGCAAAAGCGGGGATATTGACCTGGCCTTTGAAAAAAACGTACTGAGCGGCGCCGGTAAAGAGAATTTTATTTCCTATCCAGGCCAGAGTGTTACGGTTTTGATCAATCTGCCACCCGGTTCGGTAAAAGAGGTAAAACCGCTTTGGCCTTTTTGGAATGATTATGGCTGGACATTCTTTGTCGGTTTGCTGGTCGCAGGATTTTATGCAGTATGGAAGAAGTACGGCAAAGATGATCAGGTAATCAGTTCCACCAGTTATTATCCTCCAAAGCAAATAGATCCTGCCATGGCCGGTTTTCTGATCAATGACAGGGAAGACAGTTCTGACATCATTTCACTTTTACCGTACTGGGGAGCAGGTGGATATTTGAGAATTGAAGAAATAAAGAAAAAAGGGCTGTTCGGAAATAGCGATACCAAACTGATCAGGCTGAAAAACCTGCCCGAAAATGCGCGTCCGTATGAGAAGATCATCTTCAATGGCCTTTTTAGTGATAGCAAAGACGCTGGTGGTGATGAGGTGCTGGTGAGCAGTCTGAAAAATACCTTTTATACAAAAATGAGCAGTGCCCGCAGCGAGCTGAAGGAAAGTGCACAAACCTACTACGAAGCAGCATCGCGAAAAGCACATGTCATTACGATGGTGGTACTGATTTTACTCGCAATTTTACTCTCAATAATCGGCTTATTCTTCTGGGGTCCGCTGGCTGCGATAGTTCTCGGCCTTACCTGTCTTGTCCTGCTCTTATTCAATATATTTATGGTTAAAAGGAATGCCCGGGGCAATGATATCCTCTCCGAATTAAAAGGATTCAGGCGGTTTATCAAGGTGGCTGAAGAAAATAAACTGAAAATGCTGCTAAAAGAGGATCCGGGTTATTTTGAAACCACGATGGCCTATGCCCTGGCTTTTGGTTTATTCGACAAGTGGGCCAAAAAATTTGATGCCCTGAATCTGGCGCCACCTGCCTGGTACGCCACTGCAAATCCAGGTAGCTATAATATCCATAATTTTTCTAAATCCTTCTCCGGTGCGGTTGCCGGCATGTCAACAACCATGGTTAGTTCTCCGTCCTCCAGTGGCAGTTCAGGAGGAGGTTCTTCAGGCGGTGGATTCGGCGGAGGCGGAGGCGGCAGCTGGTGATATTCTGTCCAAAATTCCAATTCACGGAACCGAATTACCCCAACTAAACATGTTTCACCTGTTATTTAGTCCTTAATTTGGCACTTATTGCCCTTTTGTACTTTTCCTCATCTTTTAGGATTTCGAAAAATTCAGCAAGGTATTTCCTGGCACCTTCAAATTCTTTTGGGTTGTCAAATTCCGGCGCCAGGCTGTCTGCGATCTCCATCATCCGTGCCTCATTGGCAATATACTCCTGCCTTACCTGCTCGATAATCGCAGGATCTCTTCTAAAGCCTCTGTACATTCTGTCCCGGACTGATCTTATCGGCAGAGTTTCTCCGCCAATTTCAGAAACCACCGAATAATTTGTGTATACCAACCCGGACATATCAAAGTCATAGGGAACGGGAAGAGATTCTTTGTTTACAAAGATCAACTGTTGATTATGCTGAACTGCCGTTGAATAATCGGTATTGCCGATCATATATTGAAAAAATTCATTTTGAACTGAAGTGAGTCCGCCCTGCCCTAAAGGATTTACACGTCTTTTAAGAACCTGACCGCCGTGTCTTTTTGCTACTTTGTCGTCATCCTCAATAAAAATTCCCTTTAATTCATGGGTTTTCGGATTGTTTCCGCTTCCTTCAGTAAATGAAATATCCATAAGTCTCGTTTTAAAATGATAGGGAGAAACGACTTCATACAGCTTATAAGCCATATACTCTTTTATTATATAATCATTAGCGCTGTTTTGCATGTTGCAGGGAAATACGATCTTTATTTTTTGATTACCCTGAAACAAAGTTCCTTTATTAATTAACTTCTCAATCTCCATCTTGATTGGAGGGTAGTAACAATTGTTCCTCCTGAAATTGCCCCGCGCTCTGAGTTTTACATCCAGAGACTTCCATGACCCGTCTTCATCCTGATATGAAATTTGGGAATTGATCAAAGTGCTGTCATTGGTTTTCCGCTTCATTTCATTAATGGAAAAATTCATTTTTATTTTGAGTATCTCCTGGTTGCTGAATAGCTTCGAAACCTTGCCCAAGGTAACCGTATCCTGTGCGTTTTGGGAATAAGAAAAGTTGGCAGTAAACAATGAAACCAGGATTACTATATAAAGTAAAGTGTTTTTCATAAAATCGCATTTACATTTTTTAAAACTAAGTCAAGCCGGTTACTTTAATGAAAATGTTTCCGGAAATATTAAAATTTAGAACGCTTATTACGTTTAAAGTCTTTTTTGTGTTTATACCAGACAGGTTACTCTGAAACCTACCGGAATCCGTATCTTAAACAGCAAAGTGTCCCAACAATTTTATCATTTTTTATTAGTATTGATTTGTTATTCAGACGAATATAAAAAGTTACGGCTAAATTAAACCCGTCAGAAGCTCACTTAATACAAAAGAACAAAATGGTTCTTTCTACAAGAATTTTACTTACATTGTAACCAAAGATACATTAATTCCGGAAACATGAACGAATAAACTATTTCCTTATACCCATGATTTACAGGACACTGCAGCTATATTCTTTTAGAATTCCCATGCTCATTTCTGCTTTGTGAATCAAGGTGTTCTGGAGGTATCCGTTTCTCGTCTTTGCATTTGTTTGTGTTCCTGCAATGGCGCACAGCGATGCTGAATAAAAAATTAATTAATAAAAAATTATTTTTATATTAACATTCCAAAATTTTGACATGCGAAACCATTTAAAAACCAGTTCTTTTCGGCTAAAAGGCATCCTTGGAATGGGTATTCTTTTTTCTTTAATACTCCTGAGTTTTGAGGCTGTTTCCACTGTGAATATAAAAAGTGCCAGTATGATCAGGTCTGATTTTTCCGGTACCAATTCCCTTTATATCGGGATCAGCAAGGAAATGGATTTTAAATGGATCACTTCTCAAAAGGACATCGGCAGATACGAACTGATCTCTTCGGACAATAAGGTAATTTCGAGTGGGGAAACTGAAATGGGCAACGTGCATGAGGTCTCAATTCCTTATTCAGTAAAAGAACCTGTCATATTTAAGTTCGGTGGTAAGAATGAACCATTATATTCCGTAAAACTCAGACCTGCTCCAAAAAGGGAAAATGATACTTTTAAGGATGTTGATTCCCTGTATGTGGTTGGTGATGTGCACGGACGGTATCATGAACTTGTCAGCCTGTTGCAAAAAGCTAAGATAATAGATGCTCAAACCAACTGGACGGCCGGAAAGTCACATCTGGTATTTCTGGGGGACCTTTTTGACCGCGGAAATGATGTTACCAGAGTTCTTTGGCTTATTTATAAACTGGAACAGGAAGCACAAGAAAATGGTGGTAAAGTGCATCTGGTTTTGGGAAATCATGAGATCATGACCCTGACGAACGATTTGAGTTATCTTGCTCCGAAAGAAGCGTTTATTGCCAAATCCTATAAAAAGGGATACGCTGAATTATTTCATCCCACAAAATCCTTACTGGGATCCTGGTTATGCTCCAAACCTTCAGTCTTAAAAATTGATAAAAATTTATTTGCACACGGTGGAATTGTCGATCTGGGAACAAGCTCAATTCCCGAGTTCAACCATACTGTCCATACCTACATGCAAAGTCCCGTTTTTTTGGATTTAGGCCAGAAATTTACTGACAGCATACCGCATAACAAGGAGGAATGGAAAAAAATGAAGACTTTTTTTTACGATGAAGAAAATCCGTTCTGGTATCGTGGTTATGTCGTTTCAGATACCCTGGAAACACAGCTTAAAAACATGTTGAAAAAGTACAAATCCGAGGTGCATATTGTTGCACATACTCCCCGGGAAAATGTAAGTCAAAAATACGGAGGCAAACTGCTCACAACCGACTTGAATGAAAAGGCTACACAATTGTTATTTATGCATCGCAATAAGAACCGCACAACAAATTACATGATCAACAAGGACGGCATTGTTACAAAACTTGAATAAGACTTGAATATTCAAGAATTAAAAAAAAATGAAAACCGTTCCGATTACCTCGCTGTAAGACTGTATTTCGATTCTACATCATCTGGATTACCGATGCCTGCATCCGATTTTTTTATCTCCATTTCTTTAGCGAAACCCGGAGGCAGATCGATCCAGCCTTTCTCGGTATAAATCCGCAGGGTGTTACCTCTGAAATGATGGATATTGATATTGTCATTATCGAGATCCATAAAAAAATCATAGGCACTTTCAGGGCAGGCATTTTGTTTACAACCGCTCATATGTACTACGTTATTTTCAATTGAGATGGGTGTTTCCGCATTCCAAAGCGCTAAAAAATACCCATAATCCAGTCCTTTAAGTACTTTTAGTCTACTTGCCAATGGCTCCATTTCAAAAAGTTTTTCCTTTCCGGCATATTTACCAACCTGATTTATCAATAAATCTTTAATAACCATAATTACTTGTTTTAATCAATGTGAAACTAATACAAAATTATTCTCATAAAATTACAAAAAAAACTTTTTATATTGCTGTAGGCGGTAATCAAATACTGTATAATGGTCATTTTCAGATTTCATCGTTTTGTACTCAGCCAGATTTCCTACAGATCTGTTTGCGGCACTTGAAGGAGATATTAAGGTATAAACCCTTACTTCACGCCCTTCCAACTCCAGTCTGTGCGATTTAACAGATACCGGATCCTCAGGGATTAATGATATTCCTTTCAGCTTCAGCTGTTTTTTCAGCAAATATTCCGGGCCATTCATACTATTACCTCCCATAAGCAACAGGGTAACAATTGATTTATGTTCCCGAAGCAGGCTAACAAGATCCCTCATTTCAATTTGCTGCATACCAATATCCGAGGCATCAAGCTTCTCCCTTTCACAACTTTCGACGATATCGCAGATACCTATCTTATGTTTCGATAAAAAATGCTTTCGCTGTTTGATGGCTTCCGCCGAATTTTCATAATGCAGACCCAGTTCAAAGACCCTGTCCAGTATCGGCCATAGAAGTCCGTATTTGCTGCCATAGCAAAAATCTACATCTTCATCAAAAAGCCTTCCCAAAGAAAAGCGCGGTGGCGGAATAGTCCCGATTATCAGCCTGGTAAGGCCTTCGGGCAGATAGGGAGGATAGGGGTGCCGGTGATGGATCACTATTAAATTGTTCAGGGAATAAAAGTAAACGTTTAAGTGATTTTATCATAATATAAGGGCAAAATTATAGGCTGTTTTCATGGATACGCCTCCATTTTTCTTACCTTTGTTTCTCAAAATTTTAAATTATGCGAACGATAGACGATATCAATTTTAAAGATAAAAAGGCCCTGATCCGGGTTGATTTTAATGTGCCGCTGGACGAGAATTTTCAGGTTACAGATGCAACACGAATTGAAGCTGCCAAACCTACCATTATCAAAATACTGGAAGATGGCGGTAGTGTTATTCTGATGTCACACCTCGGCAGGCCAAAGGGCAAAGAGGAAAAATACTCATTAAAGCACATCCTGAGCAAAACCACTGAAATAATGGGTGTCCGGGTGAAATTTGCTGAAGATTGTGTAGGGCCCATTGCTGAAAAAGCTTCAGCCGAATTAAAAAAAGGTGAGATCCTGTTATTGGAGAACGTTCGTTTTTATAAAGAAGAAGAGGCCGGAGATGAAAATTTTGCCAAACAACTTTCTGTTTTGGGTGATGTGTATGTAAATGATGCTTTTGGAACTGCCCACCGGGCACATGCCTCAACAACCATCATTGCCAAATTTTTTCCAAAAGCCAAATGTTTCGGGTACCTGATGGGAAAAGAAGTGGAAAGTTTGAATATCGTGCTGAACAGCGATAAAAAACCCGTAACAGCGATCATTGGAGGAGCAAAGGTTTCTTCCAAGATCGATGTCATGATGAACATAATGGATAAGGTAGATAACATCATTATTGGTGGAGGTATGGCCTTTACTTTTGTAAAAGCACAAGGGGGCAAGATCGGTGATTCACTTGTAGAGAACGACAAGCTGGATGTAGCCCTGGAAATTATTGAACTGGCCAAAAAGAAAAAGACCAGGTTACATTTTCCCATAGATGTGGTAGCTGCCAATGCTTTCAGCGAAGATGCAAAAACCCAGGTTTGTGCGATCAACGATATACCTGATGGTTGGATGGGACTGGATTCCGGGCCAAAATCGAATGTCGGATTTTCTTATGTGATCGCAGATTCTAAAACCATCTTGTGGAACGGTCCTGTGGGTGTGTTTGAAATGGACAAATTTGCCAAAGGAACGATTGAACTGGGCAATGCCATAGCCGATGCTACTGAAGAAGGTGCTTTTTCGCTCGTTGGCGGAGGTGACTCTGTAGCTGCCGTAAAGAAATTCGGTTTTGAAGATAAGGTGAGCTATGTCTCTACCGGAGGCGGAGCCATGCTCGAGATGCTGGAAGGTAAGGTCCTGCCGGGCATACAGGCAATCCTAGACTAATAAAAAAGTCCGGTTTTATCCCGGACTTTTTTTTATCCTTTTTTCAGAAAAAACGATTCCTACTTTTGCAAGATTTAATTACACAACATGAAATATACTTTTCTTCCTGGTACTACCATCAAAGTGAGCAAGATCTGTCTGGGCACGATGACTTTCGGGCAGCAGAACACAGAAAATGACGCCCATGAACAATTGGATTATGCTCTTTCACAGGGCATAAATTTTATTGATACGGCCGAAATGTATTCCATCCCGGGTAAAAAAGAAACCCAGGGAAGTACGGAAAGATATATCGGTACCTGGCTGAAAGATCAAAAAAGAGAAGAACTGGTTGTAGCTACCAAGATTGCGGGTCCGAACATACCCTATTTTAGTTATATCAGACCCGATCTGCGTTTTTCGAAAGAAAACCTTCAGGAGGCACTCCATAACAGTCTGAAAAGACTGCAAACTGATTATGTGGATCTTTATCAATTACACTGGCCGGAAAGGAAAGTAAACTTTTTCGGACAGCGGAATTATGTGCATGATGAAAATGAGCCCTGGAAAGAAAATTTCAAAGAGGTAATCGGTATTCTCGATGACTTTGTCAAAGAAGGAAAGATCAGGCATTACGGTGTTTCCAATGAAACAGCCTATGGGGTCATGAAGCAGCTCGCTGTGAGCGAGCAAAATGGCTTAACGCGCTGCAAGACCATACAAAATTCATATTCCCTGCTGAACCGGACTTTTGAGATCAACCTGGCTGAAGTGAGCCAGCGCGAAAAAGTGGGGCTCCTCGCCTATTCGCCCCTCGGTTTTGGTGTGCTTACCGGCAAATACCTGAACAACACCAAACCGGAAGGATCGCGGTTGCAGTTGTTCCCGCAGTACGGCCGTTACAGCAACGCTCAAGCGGTAGCGCAAACAGAGGAATACAAAAAGCTGGCCGATCAGCTTGGAATGAGCCTTACACATTTAAGTCTGGCCTTCGTAAACCAAAGGCCTTTTGTTACGAGTAATATTATTGGTGCCACTACCCTGAACCAACTGGCCGAAAATATTGCAAGTATTGAAATAAAGCTTAGTGAAGAAACGCTAAAAGAGATCGACCGTATTCATCAATTATGCCCGAATCCGGCTCCGTAATTTATTTTTTTTATAACAACCCTGCTCAACATTTCATCATATAACTACAGTTTATATGAAATGGTAAGCAAACAAATTCTTGGCATTATACAGGTGTTTTGTTCTGAGACCACAAAATCGTTATAAAAATTATTTGCTTTATAGTCAGCGTCAAAGATATTCCTGCAAAATTATTTGTTAAGAAAATACAATAAATACCCATTAATAGTGAATGAAATCATGGTTTATGGGTAAAGCGAAGTGCAGTGGTTTTTGGGGAAATTATGGGCATCAATAGCCCTTTTACTTTTTCCTTTATCCTTTATCCTTTGTCCTTTATTCTTGTTATGAGATCCCTCCCCCGAGTGCGGGGTTCGGGATGACAGCTGGATGGGATAATTTGAATCCAGCTCATCGAAATATCCTGAATTGAAGTAAATAAAAACGGTCAACGCTATTTAGGCATGAACTACCTTTTACTTTTATCCTTTATCCTTTGTCCTTTATTCTTGTTATGAGATCCCTCCCCCGAGTACGGGGTTCGGGATGACAGCTGGATGGGATAATTTGAATCCAGCTCATCGAAATATCCTGAATTGCAGTAAGTAAAAATGGTCAACACTATTTAGGCATCGAGTTCTTGTCCTTTATCCTTTGTCCTTTATCCTTGTCGTGAGATCAATACCCCAGTTTTGTTCTCACTCTTTTGAGGACGAAATCGGCCACGTTATGGGCCTTCTGAGCCCCCAGTGACAAAGCCTTGTCAATTTCAGGCAGGTTGTTCATATAATAATGATAGCGTTCACGCTCTTGCGAAAACCTTGAGAGCAAGACTTCATAAAAAGCCTGTTTGGCATGCCCGTAACCATAATTTCCCGCGAGATAATTCCTTCGCATCTCTTCTGTTTGCTCAGGGCTAGCCACCAGCTTGTACAAAGAAAATAAATTACATGTGTCCGGGTTTTTTGGTGCTTCAAGTGGGGTTGAATCAGTCACGATACCCATGATCTGCTTGCGCAGCAACTTGTCGGGCAAAAAGATATCGATGATATTTCCTTTGGATTTGCTCATTTTTTCACCGTCGGTTCCCGGAACATACATGGTGCTTTCCTGCAATTTCGCATCCGGAGCCACCAGTGTTTCTCCCATTTGGTGGTTAAAGCGGTTGGCAACATCACGGGCCATTTCCAAATGTTGCAACTGGTCTTTACCAACAGGAACAATATCAGCATCATAAAGCAAAATATCTGCTGCCATCAGCATCGGGTAGCTGAACAAACCGGCATTCACATCCTCCAGTCTGTCAGCCTTGTCTTTAAAACTATGCGCCAAAGTCAGGCGCTGGTATGGGTAGAAACAGCTTAAATACCAGGCCAGCTCAGTTACCTGTGGCACATCGCTCTGGCGATAAAAGACTGTTTTGTTGACGTCGAGGCCAAAGGCAAGCCAGGTGGCTGCCGTGCTGTAGGTATTCTGTTTGAGTACTGCCGGATCTTTGATCTGGGTAAGCGAATGAAGGTCGGCGATAAACAGAAAAGATTCCTCACTGGAATTTTTTGCCATTTCGATAGCGGGTATGATCGCTCCGAGTAAATTTCCTAAATGAGGGGTTCCGGTACTTTGCACGCCGGTTAAAATTCTTGCCATAACGCTGGATTTGGTCCTGCAAAAATAATTGTTTTTTTCTTTAAACCATCCTTAAATATTTACGCATAAAATCCATTCCATATTGCCACAGTGCAACAAATATCCTACATTTGAATACAATGAGCACAATCAGAAAAATATTGATCCTGTTGTGGCGTATCTGGTTTTATATCATTTCGCTGCTCACCATTATCATCGCTTTTCCCTTTTTGGTCTTTATCATTTCACAGGAAAAATGGTACCCTGCATTTTTCTGGATCGCGCACTATTGGGCAGTTACGATACTGTTTCTAATGGGCTTAATTCCTGAGATCACCACAGAGGAAGAAATAAAACGAGGAGAAAGCTATGTTTTTTGTCCGAACCATACTTCCATGATCGATATCATGCTCATGCTTTCGGTAACTACATCCCCTTTTGTATTTTTAGGAAAACAGGAACTGGCACGGATCCCTGTATTTGGCTATATTTATAAAAGAACCTGTATTCTGGTCGACAGGGATAGTTCAAAAAGCAAGAACAAGGCATTTTTAGCTGCCCAAAAACGCTTGCGAAACGGGTTGAGCATTTGTATTTTCCCTGAAGGAAAAGTTCCGGATGATGAGAATACTGTACTCGATGCATTTCATAACGGTGCCTTCCGGCTGTCTACAGATTTTGGAATACCCATCGTACCCATCATTTTTTACGATTGTAAAAAACGTTTTTCCTATACATTCTTTAAAGGTGGCCCCGGAAAATTGCGTGTGAAGATCCATACTTTTCTCTATCCAACCGGTGAACTGTCTGACAGGAACAAATTAAAACAAAAGACTTTTGATACCATGTACAATGAATTAACAAATGATCTGAAAAAATAATTGCTGATATAAAACCCAAACTATGACAAAAGATCCGAGACGATATGAACCCAAAGAAGAAAAGCTCAATGTGATTACCCATGCCATCGGACTCGCACTGAGCATCATCGCCTTCTTCCTCCTGATCACCTATGCCAACGACCGGGGTACCGTCTGGCACCTCACCAGCTTTGCCATTTTTGGGGCAAGTATGATCGTGCTTTATTCTGCCTCCACCGCTTACCATTATTCCAAAGAACCCGCGCTACGCAGCAAACTGAACATCCTTGACCATGCGGCAATTTATGTGCTCATCGCCGGAACCTATACGCCCTTCTGCCTGGTTGTACTGCCAAAAAAAATAGGCTGGATCATCTTTGGAGTCTCCTGGGGACTGGCTTTGATCGGTATCATATTTAAACTTTTTTATACTGGAAAATACGACCGTCTTTCTACCATAGCCTATGTATTGATGGGTTGGGTGGTTATTTTTGCCATAAAACCCCTGATCGAGAATTTACCTGTTAAAGGACTACTCTGGTTGCTGGCGGGAGGGCTTTTCTATACCGTGGGCGCCATTTTGTACAGCATGAAATCCGTGCGCTACAACCATACGGTCTTCCATATTTTTGTGCTTTTGGGAAGTTTTTGCCATTTTATGTCGATCTTTTTTTACGTCCTTCCCGAGCGCATCTGATCTTTGCTTTCGCTCTGGTGTAAAAAGCGTGTCAGCTGTATGGACAGGTCCAGCAGGATGATCTTTGCATTTCCATTTCGTTCAATATGGTAAACGGCATCATTGATCGCTTTTGAGATACCCTCTATATTTCCGCCATGAACAAAAGGTGCAAATTTTTGCAGGTCAAATTTCTTGTCGCTCGGCTCATAAAAGGCCAGCGAACCCACCCTGTAGGTTTCCATAAGTGCCTGTCTGAAAAACTGAAGACAGTACAAGAGAAAACTCTTTTGCGTTTCGCGTCCTGTTTTTGAGATCTCATCGCTCCAGTTGATCAGCTCGTTGATCACGGAAGGATTCCCTTTTGCCTTAAACGCTGTTCTTACCCAAAAGATAAACCACATTTCAAAGGTGGCATCGTTGGCATCGTTATGCAAAAGGTGCAGCGCAGAGTTGTAATTGCCATTTGCCCTGTAGGCTATGCTCGCAGCCAGTTTTTCTGCGGCCTCTTCTTTTTCCATCAGCGCCTGCCTGATCTCCGGTTCGCCCAGTGCCCTGAAATGCAGGATCTGACACCGGGAAGTTATGGTATTGAGTATCTGCCCCTCGTGTTCGGTGATCAGTAAAAAAAGTGTTTCTTTGGGAGGCTCCTCCAGCAATTTGAGCAATTTATTGGAAGCAGTGGAATTCATCTTTTCCGCCATCCAGATGATCATGATCTTAAAGCCTCCTTCATAGGATTTTAAAGCCAGCTTTCTTACAATGTTTTCTGCTTCATCCACCCCAATCTGACCCTGCTTGTTTTCAATTCCCAACTGCTGGTACCAGTTAAACAAACTACCATAAGGGGTGTTTAACACAAATTTTCTCCATTCCTCCAGGAACAGGTCGCTTACCGGATGGTCTTTTATCTTTTCGGTTGTTGCCACCGGAAAAACAAAATGTAAATCGGGATGAACCAGCTTATCAAATTTGAGCTGGCAGGGTGAATGGCCTGTCGGCTGATCTTCTCCGTTACATAAAATAGTCCGCGCATAGGCGATCGCCATGGGTAGAGCACCGCTACCCGGCGGAGCAACAAACAATTGTGCATGCGGAATGCGCTTGTTCTCCACCGATTGTATCAAATGTTTTTTGATATTATGCTGCCCTATTATGTCTTTGAAATGCATGCTACAAATTAATGAAAAATCTTCCCATTTTCAGGTTCTAAAAATCGAATTATAACATTTTCTAAAGAAAGAGTCTTAAATAAAAACAGTACTTTTGCCGGAAATTAAACCGTTTATTTTTACAGTTCACATGATAAGACTATGGTAATCATTACTTTGCAAAGAAATAAATGTATTGGTTGCAATTACTGTGTAGAGCTGGCTCCCAAACAGTTTCAGATGTCAAAAAAAGATGGCAAATCTGTTTTGATCCATTCTCAGGACAGAAAGGGCTTTCATACCTTAAAATCACCTGATCACGGCATTTACGAAGACAACGTGAAGGCAAAGGAAGCTTGTCCGACCAAAATAATCAGTGTGAAGTTAACCTAGGCTTTACTGTTTTTTATTTATATTGAGTATATTTACGGATTCATTAAAGATGTAAACAAATCCGTTTATTTTTAATTCATTAATTAAAAGAATTTATGAGCTGTACTACCTGCTCTTCTACCATAAATGGAATACCAAAAGGCTGCAAAAGCAATGGGGATTGCAATTCGGGCAATTGCGGAAAAATGACCGTTTTTGACTGGCTGGCCAACATGACCCTGCCTTCAGGTCAGGAAAAATTTGACATTTTTGAGGTGCGCTTTAAAAATGGCAGGAAAGCTTTCTTTAAAAACAGCTCCGGCCTGCCGCTTTTTATTGGTGATGTTGTTGCCGTGGAATCAAGTCCCGGACATGATGTGGGCGTGATCTCTCTTGCCGGTGAACTGGTAAAGGTGCAAATGCGAAGAAAAAGTGCCGAAAATGCCGATGTGCTCAAAATATACAGGAAAGCCACCCAAAGAGATATTGACATCTGGACAGAATCGCGCAACAAGGAACTGGATGTTCAGAAGAAATCCCGACTGATCATTGACCGCCTGGGTCTGAAAATGAAATTATCCGATGTGGAATACCAGGGCGACGGCACCAAAGCCATTTTTTATTACACTTCTGAAGACCGTGTAGATTTCAGGCAACTGATTCGTGAGCTCGCGGGCAGCTTCAACCTGCGTGTCGAAATGAAACAGGTAGGTCTGCGTCAGGAAGCTTCCCGGTTAGGGGGCATTGGTTCCTGTGGCCGGGAGTTGTGCTGCTCAACCTGGCTCAGCGATTTCAGATCAGTCAGTACTGCTGCTGCACGATACCAACAATTGTCGCTCAACCCATTAAAACTGGCCGGTCAATGCGGAAAACTGAAATGCTGTCTGAATTATGAGCTCGACTCCTACCTGGATGTTTTAAAGGATTTTCCCGACACCGGCATCGCGCTGCTGACAGAAAAAGGCAAAGCTGTTTTTCAAAAAATGGACATCTTTCAGAGATTACTTTGGTATGCATATCTGGATAGTCCCATACAATGGTATAAACTCACCGTTGATCAGGCCAACGCCATCATTGAACAAAATAAAAAGAAAGAGCAACCGGCCAATCTGGAAGACTTCTCATCAGAACTGGACCTGGATACCACAGAGCGCATTTCTTTTATGGACAGCATGAAGCAAGACAGCATCACCCGTTTTGACAAGCCAAAAACAAGCAAAAACAAAAGGCATAAAAGAAAAAACAACAACAACAGCAACAACAACAAACGTCCGAATACAAATGGTCAAAAATAGTATGCTTCAATTAAAGGAAAAATCTGTATTTTCTTTGGCTGTGAAACTGATTGTGCTCGTTGCACTGGTCTTTGTTTCCTGTCAGGAAAACATATCCTTAGACCAGTTTCATGCCATAGAAAAGCAGCGATGGCATAAAGATTCCATCATCGATTTTCCGTTTACTTCTTCAGATTCCAAAAACAAAAACAATATCTATATCAATATAAGAAATAACAAGACCTATGAATACAGCAATCTATTTCTGATTGCTCGCATAGAGTTTCCAAATAATTATCAGATCGTAGATACACTGGAATACGAGATGACTACACCTGAAGGCAGGTTTTTGGGAACCGGTATCTCTGATGTGCTTGAAAACAAACTGGAATACAAAACAAAATTCACCTTTCCCATCAAAGGGGAATACCACATCAAGATCCAGCATGCCATGCGCAAAAACCAAGAGCTGAAAGGCATGGAATATCTCGATGGCATAGTGGATGTGGGACTTCAAATAGAAAAAATAAAATAGCTTTACAATGGCCGCTAAAAAGTCATCTGATGCAAAATACACCAAATGGTTACTAAAATTATTCCTTGGCGGAATTGAAATAGCATCAG
>JBFYPZ010000044.1:0-15947 GCA_041303035.1 Flavobacteriaceae bacterium | reverse complement strand
TTATGCATATCTGTACCGGGAAACAAGAGATCCTGACACGGAAATTTCAAGCGGGATCTATTCTTTTAAAAATCTCAAGGAAGGGTTTTTACAATTTAATGGCAACGTTGTATCTTCTGATGATCTTCAGTCTTTTATTGCCCAATTAGACCTCCTCATCCTTGCAATCTTCAATGAGACCCAGCATTTTTTAGAGAAAGAAATTGAATATTTTACTTACAAATGAAAATAATAAAAAATATACCCGTCGGGGGAGACCATAAATTACCCATACTGACTGACCTCTTTTTTCTCGAAAATTCACAACCTAAACCTGTGGTTATTTTTTGCCATGGCTATAAGGGCTTTAAAGATTGGGGGCCCTGGAATCTGGTTGCAGCACATTTTGCACAGCAAGGTTTTTTCTTTTTAAAGTTCAATTTTTCTCACAATGGCCTTACTTCTGAAAACCTGTTGGATTTTACCGATCTGGAAGCTTTTGGAAACAATAATTTTATCAAGGAACTCGATGATCTTCAGTCTGTTATTAATTGGATTTCAAATTCGCTTAACTTCAAAAACGAGGCAGATAAACACCGTATTTCCCTTATCGGGCACTCGAGAGGCGGCGGGATAGCCGTATTGAAAGCCAGTGAAGAGTCCAGGATAAAAAAAGTGATCTCCTGGGCCGGAGTTTCTGATTTCGGAGTCAGGTTTCCAAGCGGTGAGATTTTGTCGGACTGGCAGAATAAAGGCATTGTTTATATCACAAACACACGCACCAACCAACAGCTGCCGCACTATTTCCAATTCTATACCACTTTTATGGAAAATGCTGAGCGGCTTTCCATAAAAAAGGCTGTCGAAAGATTGGAAATTCCCTATCTGATCGTTCAGGGCGAAAAGGACGACAATGTAATTCTGAAAGAAGCGCTGAATCTGCACAGCTGGAACAAAAAAAGCGAGCTTTTCACTGTGCCCGATGCCGGCCATACCTTCAACTGCTCCCATCCCTATGAATTCGACTACTTCATTTCTGAGCTGGAACCGGTAATAAAGGCTTCTCTTTCTTTTTTGAATAAACCGGAAGGGTAGCAGATTAATTTTTCAGGTATCTGAACAAGCTGATTTCATTCCTTTTTTCAGATCTGTAATTTGCTTGAAGTAACCGATCCTAAGGTTATTAACAGAGCTCTGACCTACTTATTAACGAAATGTGAATAAATAAGTCTTTTTTTAATCAACTAAAATCGAAATCTTTGCAACATTCCCCTCTTGAGCTAAATATTCAAATACTTTTTTAAAAACATGTCTACGATCGAGCCTATTCTGCAACCAAACAAAAATCGATTTGTTATTTTTCCCATTCAGCATGCTGATATCTGGGACTGGTATAAAAAACAGGAAGCCAGCTTCTGGACAGCTGAAGAGATCGATCTTGAGCAGGATATTGTTGACTGGGAAAACAAACTTTCTGAGGATGAAAGGTATTTCTTAAAGCATATTCTCGCCTTTTTTGCCGCCTCTGACGGTATAGTAAATGAAAATCTGGCTGAAAATTTCGTAAGTGAAGTACAATACACCGAAGCCAAATTCTTTTATGGTTTTCAGCTGATGATGGAGAATATACATTCAGAAGTTTATTCCTTATTGATCGACACCTATATCAAGAACGAAAAGGAAAAAGCGGAACTCTTTCAGGCCATAGAAGTATTCCCAGCCATAAAGAAAAAAGCCGACTGGGCCTTAAAATGGGTTGAAAGTGACAGTTTTGCCGAAAGACTCATAGCCTTCTCTGCTGTGGAAGGAATCTTCTTTTCAGGAAGTTTTTGTGCCATTTTCTGGATGAAAAAAAGAGGCCTTCTGCCCGGACTAACCTTTTCAAACGAATTGATAAACAGGGATGAAGGATTACATGCGGATTTTGCAGTCTTCCTGCATCAAAACCATGTTAAAAATAAGGTTCCTAAGTCCAGAATTACAGAAATCCTTGTGAACGCCCTGCAAATCGAGCGGGAATTTATTACAGAGTCCCTCCCGGTAAGCCTGATCGGAATGAATGCCGTTTTAATGACGCAGTATTTGGAGTTTGTAACAGACCGCCTTTTGGTTGAATACGGCTGTGACAAGGTTTACAATGTGACCAACCCTTTTGATTTTATGGAGATGATCTCACTGGAAGGCAAAACCAATTTCTTCGAAAAAAGGGTTTCGGAATACCAAAAAGCAGGGGTTAAATCCGGTGGTACGGGATCTATTGCATTTGATTCAGATTTTTAATCTGATACAATTCTTTTTTAATAAGTTGTATAAAAATTATTTTTTCAGTTATTCCCGATTCAAAATTGTTGTCTATTTTTCAAAATAAATTTTTCTTATGTATGTAATAAAGAGAGACGGCAGGAAAGAGCCGATCATGTTTGACAAGATTACCGCCAGGGTAAGAAAACTATGCTATGGACTCAACAACCTGGTCGATCCAATTAAGGTTACCATGCGGGTCATTGAGGGCATCTATGAAGGGGTAAATACTTCTGAACTGGATAATCTGGCTGCCGAAATCGCTGCTACTCTCACCACAACCCATCCGGATTATGCCGTACTGGCTGCCCGGATTGCTGTTTCCAACTTACATAAGAACACCAATAAATCCTTTAGTCAGACCGTAAATGACCTGTATTATTATGTGAATCCCCGAACCGGTAAAAAAGCTTCGATGATTGCCGATGACGTTTTCCAGATCATCAGTGAAAATGCAGAAAAACTTGATTCTACCATCATTTATAACCGTGATTTCGGATATGACTATTTTGGTTTTAAAACCCTTGAAAGATCCTATTTGCTTAAAATAAACGGCAAAATAGTCGAACGTCCGCAACACATGCTCATGCGGGTGGCCATAGGTATACATAAGGAAGATATCGATGCTGCAATTGAGACTTATGAATTGATGAGCAAGCGTTACTTTACACATGCCACTCCCACACTTTTTAATGCAGGAACACCAAAACCACAGATGTCTTCCTGTTTCCTGTTACAGATGCAGGACGATAGTATAGACGGTATATACACAACCCTGAAACAAACAGCAAAAATATCACAGTCTGCCGGCGGCATCGGACTTTCAATACACAATGTGAGGGCCACCGGCTCCTATATTCGGGGTACCAACGGTACCTCAAATGGAATTGTGCCCATGCTGCGGGTTTTTAACGATACGGCCCGTTATGTGGATCAGGGCGGAGGAAAAAGAAAAGGTTCCTTTGCGGTTTACCTGGAACCCTGGCATGCCGATGTATTCCAGTTTCTGGATCTCAGGAAAAACCACGGTAAGGAAGAAATGAGGGCGAGGGATTTGTTTTACGCTATGTGGATCCCGGATTTGTTTATGAAACGCGTTGAAGAAGACAAAAACTGGACCCTGATGTGCCCCAATGAATGTCCGCATCTGTTTGATAACTTCGGAGAGAAATTTGAAGAGCTCTATATAAAATATGAAAACGCAGGCAAAGGAAGAAAGACGATAAAAGCCAGGGAGTTATGGGAAAAAATTCTTGAGTCACAAATCGAAACCGGAACTCCTTACATGCTGTATAAAGATTCCGTTAACCGAAAGTCCAATCAAAAAAATCTGGGGACCATACGTTCTTCAAACCTTTGTACAGAGATCATGGAATATACATCCGAGGACGAAGTTGCGGTTTGTAATCTCGCTTCGGTCGCTTTGCCTATGTTCGTGAGCGAGGAAGTCGATGGCTCAAAATTCTTTGATCATAAAAAATTGTTTAAAGTGATCAAAAAAGTAACCAGAAATCTGGATAGTGTGATTGATCAGAATTACTATCCGATAAAGGAAGCTGAAAACTCGAATTTCAGACACAGACCGGTTGGTTTGGGGGTACAGGGACTGGCTGATGCTTTTATCATGTTGCGTATGCCTTTTACCAGTGATGAGGCCAAAAAATTAAATGAAGAAATTTTTGAAACCATATATTATGGAGCCTTAACTGCCTCGATGGAGCTTGCCAAAGAAAAAGGAGCTTATTCCACTTTCAAGGGGTCTCCGCTTTCTGAAGGTAAATTTCAGTTCAACCTTTGGAATGTGAGCGAAAATGACCTGAGCGGGCGCTGGGACTGGAATAAATTACGGGCGCAGATCCTGGAATCCGGTGTTCGAAACTCATTACTCGTGGCGCCTATGCCTACGGCATCGACTTCTCAGATTTTAGGTAATAATGAAGCTTTTGAACCCTACACGTCAAATATTTACACCAGACGCGTCCTCTCAGGTGAGTTTATCATTGTAAACAAACACCTTCTGGAAGACTTAGTCGCGCTTGGCTTGTGGGATAATGACATGAAAGAAGAAATCATGCGGGCAAACGGTTCTATTCAGCATATCGAAAACATACCCGCAGACATAAAGGAGCTCTACAAGACCGTTTGGGAAATGAGTATGAAAGACATTATAGATATGTCAAGGCAAAGAGGTTATTTTATTGACCAATCACAATCCCTAAACCTGTTCCTGAAAGATCCTGACTACGGAAAACTTACGTCTATGCACTTTTATGCATGGAAATCAGGTTTGAAGACCGGGATGTATTATCTCAGGACGAAGTCGGCGGTAAATGCCATACAGTTCACTGTTTCCAATGAAAAGAAACAGGAAGAGGCCCCGCTTACGGCAGAGGAATTAAAAAGTCTGATCCTGAAGTCCAAGGAGAATCCTGACGATTGTTTGATGTGTGGTTCATAAAAAAAGAGCTTAGCGAAACTGCTAAGCTCTTTTTTTATCGTAAGATCAATCAGTCCTAATTTATGGCGAGGTCCTTAGTCGGTGAAAGGGTGTGCGCACGTAAAATGATATCTTTAGCTGATTCCTGTCTGTTTACTGCTACATTTTTGATTTCTACCGGCGCATAGCCAATAAATTCATAAACCAGGGTATAGGTACCGGGTTCAAGGTCCAAAGAAAATTTACCTTCCTGGTCTGTGTATGCTTTTGCATTGATTTCTTTAACTGTAACCGTAGCGAATGCAAGTGGTTCGTTGGCATTATCACCATCTTTAACCTGACCTGTCAATTTAGCGTCCTGAGCAAAAATAACTGCTGAGAAGCAAAATGCGAAAAGAAATAATACGTTTTTCATCTTTATCTTTATTTTTGACAAAGGAACGAATGAAATCAAAAAACCAGGTTAAGCTATTGTTAAGTTTCCGTAACGCACATATTAAAGCTTGTGTTTCCGGTTTGCATTAACTCTTGAACAATTGGTATATTAGCACAAAAAAAGATGGATTGGGAGCGATTATTATCCTTGAAAAGATACGGAGACAAAGGCCTCAGGCCAAGAGCGGAACAGGACGAAACCAGGCTTGGGTTTGAGGTTGATTACGACAGGATTATTTTTTCAGATTCGTTCCGGAGTCTGCAGGATAAAACGCAGGTGGTTCCCCTGTCAAAAACCGATTTTGTACACACGCGCCTGACACATAGTCTAGAAGTTTCCGTAGTTGCCCGGTCCCTTGGAAGGATCATTGGAAAATACCTGCTTGATACCTACCCGGATTTAAAAGAAAAAGGATATCAGATAAATGATTTTGGGGCTATTGTAGCTGCTGCGGCGCTAGCCCATGACATTGGTAACCCTCCTTTCGGACACAGCGGTGAAAAAGCGATCGGAGAATTTTTTAGGAGCGGAAAAGGATCTGCTTTTAAAGATCAGATGAATCAAAAACAGTGGCAGGACCTGATAGATTTTGAAGGAAATGCGAACGGTTTTAAAATCCTGACACAGTCTGTACTAGGAGCAGACGGCGGACTCCGGCTTTCTTATGCCACTTTGGGAGCTTTTATGAAATACCCGAAAGAATCTTTGCCAAAAAAGCCAAGTAACCGGATTTCAGACAAAAAATTTGGTGTTTTTCAGGAAAATAAAGAATGCTTTAATGAAGTGGCCCTGGAATTGGGATTAATACCTTCCGGAGCCACGGGGGATCTGTCCTATTTGCGGCATCCCTTTGCTTTTTTGGTAGAAGCTGCTGATGATATTTGCTATACGATCATCGATTTTGAAGACGGGATAAACCTCGGACTCATTTCGGAAGATTACGCCCTTGAATACCTGATCAATCTGGTGAGAGACAATATCAATACGCAAAAATACAATGGCTTACAAACAACTAAAGACAGGGTGAGCTACCTTCGTGCCCTCGCGATCGGAAATCTGATAAATGAGGCAGCAAAAGTTTTTATTTCAAATGAGACACTTATTTTAAGCGGTAATTTTCACCGTAGCCTGCTGGAAAAGGGTAAATACGAAGCCCAGATCAACGATATCATTCAACTGAGCATCGAAAAAATCTACCAGAGCAAGGAAGTAGTTGAAAAGGAGATCGCAGGATATAAAGTAATCGGCGACCTGCTGGAAGTATTTATCAGGGCTGTAAATAATACTTATAATGACAGCGCTACCAACTATGACAAGCTTATCCTGATGCTCTTACCCAATAAAAACCTGGGTATTAAAAACGATCTTTATGGGAGGATACTTGATATCTGCAGCACAGTGGCGCTCTTTTCCGACAGTTATGCCATTCAGCTCCACAAAAAAATTCAGGGAATAGATTTGTATTAAAAACTATACGTAAACCCAATATTAAAAACCTGTTTTAACTGAACCCTTGCTCCAAAGGTTTCCAGTGTGCCATCTCCATTGGTATCTTCTTTGTATTTGATATCATTGTCGTATATAAGCTGAGCCCCCAGGTTGGCTTTGATCCATTTATTTACGGTTAGCTTGAAGTCCAGTACCCAGTCCACATCAATATTGCCGAAATCATTCAAATAATCAGTATATAAACCCAAACGGTTGGTCATTGCCACATTTTTCATCACCTTTTTTTCCCAGGATGTTTCGGTAAAAAATCCCAATTCGGTACGTGAATTTTTTCCTGGCTCAACACCGAAGGCTCCGGTGCTGGAAAGTTCATCATCCAAAACAAAGGTTGATTTAAAGGTAAGAGGTGACAGATAAACAGACAGTTTTTCCTTTTTTAAATTGTATTCTGATCCTGCCCCAAAATAGAGGTAAGCCGGTGCAAAAAATTTTGAGATCGGGTTATCTGTGTCGGGGTATTTATACCCATTCGTAAACTGCGTTTTGAAATTGAATTTTGCCGTATAGTACCAATTGGAGATGGTGTCTTTCCTGTATCCGAAAGTTGAATTGATCAGGATCTGGTCATCGGTTTTTCTCAATTTCTGTTCTTCATTGTAATTCAAACCGTAAGTCAGAAAAATTTCGTTGTTCCACAGGGTAAATAGTCTTTGATATTTTCTGATAACGGTAAGCTTTGCCAATCCCGAAACCGAATTATTTCCTCCTGCATTCCAGTTCATAAATGCAGATTCATTCGCCGCCAGGGTAAAGTTCGCTTCGTTTTTCCACCAGACCGGCGGATTGAGTTTGATAAGCCTGCTGACATCCTGTGCAGTTACAGTTTCCTTTACTTTCAATTCATTAAAATGAGCCTTTATTTGAGGGGCCAGGTAACTTTCTTCCCTGGGCAGGGGAACATAAATGGTGTCTCCCGAAATCGCTTTCAGATTCATTCTGTATTTGGCTTTATACAAAATATCATTTTTGGCTGTATCCACAGAAGAAGAATAAAATGGACTCAGCAAAGAATCGAGTACTGATCTTTTAATCTGAATATACGGGTCAGCTTCTTCTTCATTTAAGACAGATGGCGGCGGCGGAATTTTTGTTGTATCGGCAGATTGCCGGTCATTAATAGTATCTTTTGCAACTTCCTTATTGAAGGGGACAGTAATTTGGGACCGCAAGTCAGGTATAAAAAACAATAAAAAGAAAAAACAAGCAAAATATTTCAATTCCAATTTTCTCACTGCTCTACTATTCTGATAACGTTTTAAGTTTTTTCATAAGTGACTCCTGGTCTAATTCTACACTTCGGTATAATTCTTCCGATGAACCGTGCGGGATAAACCTGTCCGGCAGACCCAGTCTGCTTAATTGAATCTCCAAATAGTTATGTTCTTCTAAAAATTCCAGAACCTCACTTCCGAATCCGCCTTTTAGCGTCCCGTCTTCAACAGTAACCACTGAACTGAACTTTTGTGCTATTTCATGCATTAAAATTGTGTCAAGGGGTTTTACAAACCTCATGTCATAATGCGCAATTGCATCTGAATGCAGCGCTTCTATAGCATTTTTCACTGTTTGCCCTATGGTTCCAATACTCAATACGGCAATTTTATTTCCTTCTCTAAGAATCCTTCCCTTACCAATTTCCACAGCCTTAAAATCCTGATGCCAGTTCCTGTTAAAACCCCTTCCTCTGGGATACCTTATGGCAATTGGGTGTTGCAATCCAAGTTGGGCGGTATACATCATATTGCGCAATTCAATTTCGTCCATGGGAGCTGCAACAATAAGGTTGGGAATAATTCTTAAATAGGCCATATCGAATACTCCGTGGTGTGTGGGCCCGTCTTCGCCCACCAAGCCAGAACGATCCAGACAAAAAACAACGGGCAGGTTTTGCAGGGCTACATCATGAATGATCTGGTCATATGCTCTTTGCAAAAAAGTGGAGTAGATCGCACAGAAGGGGATAAAGCCTTCTGCTGCAAGTCCGGCCGCCATGGTTACGGCATGCTGTTCAGCTATGCCTACATCAAAAGCCCTTTCGGGAATTTTTTCCAGCATATATTTCATAGAGGTCCCTGTTGGCATGGCAGCTGTTATTCCAATAATTTTTGGGTTTTGTTCTGCCAGTTCCACCAAAGTAGCGCCGAAGACATGCTGAAATCTGGGAGGCTTATTCTTGTCGTCCAATTCAAGGAGATCGCCTGTTTCTTTATCAAATTTTCCGGGTGCATGATAAGTGACCTGGTCTTTCTCGGCCTGTTCAAGGCCCTTCCCCTTTTTTGTTATGATATGCAAAAAATTGGGGCCTTTCTTTTGTTTTAACTCGGTGAGTATATCTAACAAGGCGTTTAAATCATGTCCATCAACAGGTCCGTAATAATTAAAGTTCAGGGCTTCAAAAATATTTTTTGCTTTCTGGTTCTTGTCAAGTTTAACGGAAGTCAGGTATTTTTTTAATGCCCCTACATTGGGATCTATCCCCATTTCGTTGTCGTTTAAAATGATCAGCAGGTTGGAATTAGCGACCCCTGCATGATTCAAACCCTCGAAAGCCATTCCTCCTGCAATGCTCGCATCACCGATGACTGCAATATGCTGTCTGTTCTCATCTCCTGTCAACCTGGCGGCAATGGCCATGCCGAGGACTGCCGAAATACTGGTAGAGGCATGTCCTGTTCCAAAAACATCATAAATGCTTTCTGTCCTTTTGGGAAAGCCGGATATCCCACCAAATTCTCGGTTCGTGCTAAAAACATCTCTGCGTCCGGTTAAAATTTTATGGGGATATGCCTGATGGCCAACATCCCAGACCAACCTGTCGTTCGGTGTGTCAAAAACATAATGCAGCGCAATGGTTAGTTCAACGACCCCTAAACTGGACCCCAGATGACCTTGTTTTACGGAAACGATATCAATTATAAAGTCCCTCAATTCTGTGGCTAAAAGAGTCAGTTCCCGGGGGCTCAGTTTTTTGAGATCAGCAGGACTGTTGATATATTGTAAGTAACTTTTTTTCACAATCACAAAACTACAATTATCTTTGGTGAAACGAAACTCTTTATAAGACCTTTATTTCATTAAACGATGACAGAACAGCCCATCGGCATTTTCGACTCAGGCAGCGGCGGATTAACGATCTGGAATGAGATACACGAGATACTGCCAAATGAAAATATGATTTATCTGGCTGACAGTAAAAATTCGCCTTATGGAGAAAAAACCAAAGAGGAAATTGTAGCATTAAGTTTTAAGAATACAGAATACCTCATTGACAATGGATGTAAGCTGGTTGTTGTTGCCTGCAATACGGCTTCTACAAATGCCGTTGCCGAATTAAGGGCACATTTTAAAATTCCTTTTATCAGAATTCAACCGGCCATAAAACCTGCCGCCCTGCAAACAAAAACAAAGACCATAGGCATACTGGCCACCCGGGGTACATTAACCAGTGAGCTTTTTTATGAAAATACAAAGCAATTTGCTCAGGGGGTGGAAGTTGTTGAACAGGTTGGTGAAGGTATCGTTACACTGATCGAAGCAGGTAAATTGAATTCTCCTGAAATGAATAGCCTGCTCGAAGGATATTTGTTACCTATGCTCGAAAAAGGAATTGACCATTTGGTGCTGGGTTGTACCCATTATCCCTTATTGATTCCGCAGATCAGCAAACTGATAGGTAATGAGATAATCATCCTTGATTCGGGAGAGGCAGTTGCCCGACAGACAAAGAACATACTTATTCAGGAGAACTTAATCAACCCCAATTCTGTATCCGGTTACCAGAAATTTTATTCCAATTCCAATCCGAAGTTTTTTCAGAAGATACTCGATTCCTTCGATAAAGGATATATTTCACAACAAATTGATTTTTAAATGGTCAGCACGTATAACGATGAATATTTTATGAGAAAAGCCCTTTTGGAGGCGCAATCTGCCTTTTCCAAGGGAGAGGTGCCTATCGGCGCTGTTATTGTAATCAATGACCAGATCATTGCAAGGGCTCACAATTTGACAGAAACACTCACTGATGTTACAGCTCATGCTGAAATGCAGTGTTTTACAGCCGCCTCTGATTTTTTAGGCGGAAAATATTTAAAGGGCTGCACACTTTATGTTACGCTTGAACCTTGCCAGATGTGTGCCGGAGCCAGTTATTGGACTCAAATTGACAGAATCGTTTTCGGAGCTTTTGACCCAAAAAGAGGCTACCGGCATTATAATACGAGCCTGCATCCGAAAACAAAAGTAACCTGCGGGGTTCTTGAACATGAATGCAGCGAGATCATTACCCGATTTTTTATTGAGAGAAGGAATCTAAACTGAACTATTCCTTTTTTTTTGGCTTTGTTTTCTCTACTTCTTTAAAACTATCCAACCTCAGTCTGTACTTTGACAGGTCCTTCCCTTTGTAACGGTGATACAGAAATAGGGGCATCAGTGCAAAAGCCAAAATCAATACCCCTATACCGATAAACTTATCTCCTCTGCCCGGACTCATCATATTGAAGATATATCCCCCGGCAATAAAAAGTATCATCAGAAACAATAAAATTCTCAGGGCAGATTTCATAATAAAATATTTAATCGTTCTATAGTATTTTTCAAGAGAGAGGTTCTAAACTGTTCTAAAAATACAAAAATTTTAAAACTAGTTCTATACATTTTTGCCGGTCATGATCGTGAAGCCGGCTTAGGAAGTAACCTGTATAAGTTTTCTTCTATATGCGGTTAGCAGCTTGGATTTAGAAATAAATCCGGCATATTTTCCTGCTTTTAATACCGGAAGATTCCATGCCCCGCTGTCCTGAAACTTTTTCATAACTGTATTCATATTGTCTGATTCATAATCAATAATTTCCGGGGCGTCCTGCATAAAATCCTCAACTGTGGTAGTTTCATATAGTTCTTCATTGAACATGTTGGGCCTGAGCGTATCCAGTAATACGATTCCCAAAAAGTTATTTTCCTTGTCAACAACAGGAAAAATATTCCTGTTGGAATGTACAACACAGTTTTTCAAGAGCTCACCAAATTTCATTTCGGTAGTCAGCGGTATGAAATTGTCTTCAATAATCTTATCAAATTCCATCAGGGCCAAAACAGTTTTATCCTTGTCATGGGTTATGAGTTCTCCTCTTTGGGCCAGTTGATACGAGTAAATATTGTTAGGGACAAACTTTTTAGCCACCAGAAATGAGATAAGGGAAACAATCATAAGGGGAACAAAAAGCTCATAGCCACCTGTGATCTCTGCAATTAAAAAAATTGCAGTTAATGGCGCATGTAAAACCCCGGCCATTAAACCGGCCATACCCAGCAAAGCAAAATTACTATGCGATAACTGATGCTCGAACAGATCGGAATAATTAATGGTTTTTGCAAAAACATAACCGGTAAGGCTGCCGGTAAACAGGGTTGGTGCAAAAACGCCTCCTACACCTCCTGCGCTGAGAGTTACAGAGGTGGCCAGCACTTTAAAGAGGGCAAGTCCGGCAAGTAGAAGCAAAATAAGGAGGATATTGTCTGTAGGAATATTTAAGTAATTGTATTTCAAAACGCCTTCATAATTGTCTACCAGCAAATTGTTTATGACTTCATACCCTTCCCCGAACAGAGGGGGAATAAAAAACATGATTACTCCGAGAAAAATTCCTCCGAAGAGTAATCTGTGAAACGGGTTTTTAATTCTCTTGAAAGCCTGATCGGTAAAATGTGAAACTTTGCTGAAATGGATGGAGATCATTGCAGTTACCAAACCGAAAAGAAATAAAAAAAAGACATCCTGAAATTCAAATCTGTCAAGCAGTTGAAAATGAAACAAAACATCATCGCCAAAGAAGAAATAAGATGTGAGTACCGCCATCAAGGAAGCCAAAATGAGTGGGGTCATGGAAGCCAGGGTGAGATCGAGGCTAAATATTTCTACTGCAAAAACGATGGCAGCAATGGGTGCTTTAAAAATAGAAGACATTGCCCCTGCGGCAGCGGCACCAATTAGCAGTGTTCTTGTTGCCTGATTGAGATGAAGGGCCCTTCCAAAATTTGAGCCTATGGCTGCCCCAGTAGCTACAGTAGGACCTTCCAGCCCCACAGAACCTCCAAAACCAACAGTTAAAGGTGCTGTTATCAACGAGGACCACATCTGATAGCCGGGCATGATACTTTTAAGCTTGGAAATAGCAAAAAGGGTTGAAGGAATTCCCGGCTCCAGCGGTTTTTTGATCAGATACTTTTTTACTAAAAAGACCAGAAGCAAGCCAATGACCGGAAAAACAAAATAGAAAGCATTATGAATTTCAGAAATGAACTTCCCTTCGAGAATCTCCTGAATCAAATGGGTTAAATTCTTCAAAGCAACCGCTGCCAGACCAGTCAGCAGACCAATGACAGCGCAAGCAATATTCCGGAACTGGTTTTGGGTAAAATACTTATATCGCCATTTCAGAAATTTTGTTATTGCTCCTTTTGAATCCATGCTGTTTTAAAATCCAACCATTCCCGCTTACTTTTTCAGATCCAATTTTAAACAAAGTTCCTGTAACTGAGCCTCATCTATGGTAGCCGGTGCGTCGATCATCACATCGCGCCCTGCATTGTTTTTTGGGAAGGCAATAAAATCACGTATGGTTTCCTGGCCGCCCAGGATTGCAACCAGCCTGTCCAGTCCAAAGGCGAGTCCGCCATGAGGTGGTGCGCCAAACTGGAATGCATCCATTAAAAAGCCAAACTGTTCCTGAGCCTGTTCGTCTGTGAATCCCAGAAGTTTGAACATGCTTTTTTGGGTTTCTTTATCATGAATTCTGATAGAACCACCGCCAATTTCGTTACCATTCAGCACCATATCATAGGCATTTGCCCTTACTTTTGCTGGCTGATCTTTTAATAAGCCAAGATCTTCCGGTTTTGGTGAGGTAAAAGGATGGTGCATGGCATGGAATCTTTTTGTATCAGGATCCCATTCGAGCAATGGAAAATCAAGAACCCACAAGGGTGCGAATTCGTTTCGTTTTCTTAAACCTAATTTCTCTGCCATATGCATTCTCAGCGTACTTAATTGCGACCTGGTTTTATCGGTTTCACCAGCCATGATCAACATCAAATCTCCTGGTTTTGCTTCCATTCTTTCAGCCCAGGTCTTCAGATCTTCCTCTGAATAAAATTTATCTACTGACGATTTCAATACCCCGTCTGCCTGATACTTTACCCAAACCAAACCACTTGAACCAATCTGTGGTTTTTTAACGAAGTCTATCAGGGCGTCTATTTCCTTTCTTGAATATTCAGAGCAGCCCAGAACGGCAATTCCTACGACCAGCTCCTGATCAAAAACCTGGAAGCCTTTGTCTTTTACCAGATCATTCAACTCACCAAATTTCATCTCAAACCTAATATCCGGTTTGTCATTGCCATAAGTTCTCATGGCATAATCATACGTGATTCTCGGGAATTTCTGAACTTCAACGCCATTGATCTCCTTTAATAAATGCCTTATTAAGCCTTCAAAAACGTCCAGAATGTCTTCCTGCTCCACAAAAGCCATCTCACAATCGATTTGTGTAAACTCTGGTTGTCTGTCTGCGCGCAGGTCTTCATCTCTAAAACACTTTACTATTTGAAAGTATTTATCCATTCCGCCAACCATCAATAATTGCTTGAATGTTTGAGGAGATTGCGGCAGGGCATAGAACTGCCCCTGGTTCATTCTTGAGGGCACTACAAAATCACGTGCTCCTTCGGGTGTAGATTTTATAAGATAGGGGGTTTCAACATCAACAAACCCTTGTTCCGTCAGATATTTTCTGACGGCCATGGTCACTTTCGATCTGAAAATTAAATTATTGCGCACCGGAGCCCTTCTAATATCAAGATACCTGTACTTCATTCTCAATTCATCTCCTCCATCTGTTTCGTCCTCAATGGTGAATGGAGGTAATTGTGCTTTATTTAAAATCTTCAGTTCTTTTACTAAAATTTCAATTTCGCCGGTTGGAAGATTCGGATTTTTAGCCTCTCTCTCTATCACCTTTCCTTTAACCTGAATTACAAATTCTCTGCCCAGGGTTTTTGCTTGTTCAATAACGGATTTATCGGTTCTGTCTGCATCAAAAATAAGCTGGGTGATCCCATACCTGTCGCGAAGATCAACCCAGATCATAAATCCTTTATCTCTTGTTTTTTGTACCCATCCTGCCAAAGTTACCTCTTCATTCAGGTTCTTCAGACTAAGTTCTCCGTTTGTACGATTTCTAAACATCTTTTTAAATTTAAAGTGCAAATTTAAACAATTACACCTCAGTTTAAAGTAATTATATTTTAATTTTAAGGGATTAACAGAGGAAAAATGGTAAGGCAGAAATCATATCCATTTTTAATAGAAAAGGCTATTTTGATGTACATTTGAAAAAAATATGCACATAAATGAACATGATACAGCCCCTGGAATTTGATTTTACCTGTGCAGAAATTACAGTCGTTAAAAAGATAAAGTAAACTCATGAAACTCTACATAGTACCCACACCAATCGGTAATCTTGAAGACATCACCATCAGGGCGATAAGAATTCTCAAAGAAGCTGATCTGATTCTGGCCGAGGATACCAGGACATCGGGAAAACTTCTAAAACATTATGGCATAGAAACACCCATGCAGAGCCATCATATGCATAACGAACACAGAATGGCCGACCAAATCATTAAGCGATTGTTAAACGGTGCCGTTATAGCATTGATCTCTGATGCAGGAACTCCGGCCATTTCAGATCCCGGCTTCCTGATCACGAGAGCCTGTGTTCAGAACGAAATCCCTATCGAATGTCTTCCGGGAGCCACAGCCTTTGTTCCGGCACTGGTAAACTCCGGCCTTCCTAACGACCGTTTTGTTTTTGAAGGATTTTTACCCCTTAAAAAAGGCAGGCAAACCCGATTTCTGGAACTGGCAGAAGAGGAGCGAACCATGATCTTCTACGAGTCTCCGCATAAATTGCTCAAGACCCTGGAGCAGATGAAGACCTATTTTGGTGAAGACAGGAACATTTCGGTTTCGAGAGAACTTACAAAACTGTATGAAGAAACAATACGATGTACAGTTTCAGAGGCTATTATTCATTTCACATCACATCCGCCCAAGGGTGAATTCGTTCTGATCGTTCAGGGAAAATCCTGATTTAACCCCTTACATTGAAGGCTGTATTCATAATTATTATTTACTTTTGAAAATTCAAAAAAGTTAATAATATGCAGTTAATCCTGAGGTCTTTTGATCTTAAATTGAAACATACTTTCAAAATT
>JBFYPZ010000043.1:0-16124 GCA_041303035.1 Flavobacteriaceae bacterium | reverse complement strand
ACAAAAATTCCGCCAAAACCTGATACTCAAACAACTCTAAACGCGGCATTTCATGCCGGGCTACTCAAGTTACACCCCTCCGGGGTTAATTTTTTTAAAAAGTCTATTTTAATACGATACCCAGGGTTAGATACATTCTCATTGAACATTGAATATTGAACCAACCTTCGGCGAACCACAATTTCTTTTCAACTTTCCAACATTTCAACTTTCCAACTTTTAACAATATTAACTCAATAACCTGCGGCAGCATCATCTCCCCTGGGGTCCGCTCCACCCTCCAGGTTTCCGTTCGGAAGCCTGAGAATGGCATCGACTTTACCGATCACCGGGGCGTCGGACTGGTCAATATGATAACCCAACCTTCTTAGTTCCTGAAACCCGGTGGTGTCAAAGGTCGGTTCAAATTTGATCTCATCGGGTAACCATTGGTGGTGAAACCTGGGTTGGGATACAGATTGCTGCATACCCATACCAAATTCTGTAACATTTAAGATATTCTGAAGAACAGAGGTTATGATGGTGGATCCTCCGGGTGAGCCCAGCACCATTTTGAGTTTACCTCCTTCTTCGACTATGGTCGGGGTCATTGAACTCAGCATTCTTTTTCCGGGTGCTATGGCATTTGCTTCAGCCCCAATGAGTCCGAATGCATTTGGAGCACCGGGCTTCACACTCAGGTCATCCATTTCATTATTGAGAAAAAACCCGGCACCCTCAACATAAACTTTAGATCCGTAACCCAGATTGAGCGTATTGGTTACAGAAACGGCATTGCCAAATTGATCGACTATGGAATAATGCGTGGTTTGATCGCCTTCAAAACCCGGAATAGCTCCTCTTGACACAACTGAGGAGCTCGTAGCCTTTTGCCAGTCAAAATTTTGCATCCTGCCCTGGTTGTACTTTGATGATATGAGCGTTTCGAGTGGTATCTTTACGAAATCGGGATCACCCAGATAATAGGCGCGGTCTGCGTAACTCCTTCTTTCTGCTTCTGTCAGTAACTGGATGTATTTCACTGAATTATGTCCCAGTTCCGTCAGATCAAAGGGTTCGATACTTTTTAAGATCTGGGCCAGACAAATACCCCCGCTGGATGGCGGAGCCATGGATATTATTTTGAATTTTTCATAAGAAAATACAATGGGTTCGCGGGTTTTGGCCTCATACTTTTCCAGATCCTGTTTTGTGATAATTCCACCGAGTTTTTGGACCTGTGCAACCAGGAGGTCTGCGGTTGTCCCTGAATAGAATTCTGCCCTGCCTCCATCGCGGATCCTTTCCAGGGTATTTGCCAGTTCAGGATATTTTATAGTGTCTCCTTCTTTCCAATCCCTGTTCATAAAAATTGGTTTTTTATTGGCCTTCTCAAAAAGAGGCAGGTAGCCTTTCAGCCCCTCTGCCTGCTTTCTGGTTACCACAACACCTTTACGCGCCAGATCGATAGCAGGCTGTATCAGATCGGCAAAAGGCAGGGTGCCATACTGCTCGTGAATTTTAAAGAGTCCGGCAATTGTTCCGGGTACCCCTACAGCCAGAGCACCCAAGGTGCTTTTATTAGGTATGACCTCCCCGTTTTCATCCAGGTACATATCCCGGCTGGCAGCGAATGGCGCCTTTTCCCTGTAATCAAAAGCACCTGTTTTACCATTGGCCAAACGGTAAACAGTAAAACCGCCACCTCCTATATTTCCCGCCACCGGGTAGCAAACAGCAAGGGCCAGATCTGTTGCGATCATGGCATCAAAGGCATTGCCTCCTTTTTTCAAAATCGCTACGCCAATATCTGAGGCTTCCTTCCTGGCACTGACGACCATGCCTTTTTCTGCTATCAGTCCCTGCCCAGCCTCCTTGTCATATACAGCCGTTTTTTGTTGTCTGCAATTGATTAGTGCGATTGCCAGGAAACACAGATAAACGTACTTTTTCATATAAATCAGAATTAATTAAATTTTATTCTTTCAGCAATTCCATTAAGCGAATGTGCGCAAATTCTCTGAGCTCAGGAAAAAAAGTGTGAAAATCATTTTCAAGTTCGTCATAATGATCAACCAGATCCCCCATGGCCAGATCCATTCCGGAATGGTTGTTTGTCCGTTTGTTCATTCCAACCAGTACCTTTTCTATTCCTTCCAGGCCCGCATAACTTTTAAGCCAGTTTTGGTTTACCAGAAAAGGTACTACATATTGTGTTTTTTCAGGTAAAATGGAAAAATTTTTCATAAGGACCGAATAAAAAGTGTCTGCAAAATCATCTAAGGAAACATCACAGAACTGCTGCCAGTTTCTAGCCAGGAAATGATCATAAAAAATATCGATGATAATTCCCTTGTACAAGCCAAAACAGCTGCTAAGCCGCGCTTTGCTTTTTTTCACTACCGGATGGAGATCAGTAAAAGTATCTATTTTCCGGTGCAACAATATTCCCTTTTGTATTTCAACTGGGTAGCTCAAATAGGAATTACCCTTTACCGCATCGGCAAAAAAATTACCCAATTGAATATTTTCATTTCCTTCAGATAAATAGATATGTGCGAGATAATTCATTTGGTTAAAATATGAAAAAATTATGATTTTATGGAATTATTGCTTACTTTGTAGTCTTAAAAAGGTACAGATCATGACAGACACTTGGTTATCAGCCACAGAGGCCATGGAACTCGAACAAATTTATGGAGCCCATAATTACCATCCCCTACCGGTTGTTTTATGCAAGGGAGAAGGCGTTTATGTCTGGGATCTTGAAGGAAAAAAGTATTTTGATTTCTTGTCGGCCTACTCTGCCGTTAATCAGGGTCATTGTCATCCCAAAATAATCGCTGCACTTATAAAACAGGCAAAACAATTAACCCTTACTTCACGTGCTTTTTATAATGACCAGCTGGGTGTTTATGAAAAATACCTCTGTTCCTGTTTTGGATATGACAAGGTATTGCCCATGAATACAGGAGCCGAAGCTGTGGAAACCGCTATCAAGATCTGCAGAAAATACGGCTACGAAAAAAAAGGTATCCCTGAAAATGAGGCTGTGATCCTTGTTTGTCACAATAATTTTCATGGAAGGACCACAACCATTATCTCTTTTTCGCGTGACGAGAATGCCAGGAAGAGTTTTGGACCTTTCACCCCCGGGTTTGTCTCCATACCTTTTGATGATCTTTCTGCGCTTCAAAATGCACTTTCAGAACACAAAAATATCGTTGGTTTTCTGGTTGAACCTATACAGGGAGAAGCCGGTGTTTATGTTCCTGCGGACGGTTATTTAAAAAAAGCCAAAGAGATCTGTGAGCAAAAAGGTGTACTTTTTATTGCTGATGAAATACAAACCGGTATTGCAAGAACGGGCAAATTGCTGGCCGTTCAGCATGAGGATGTAAAACCTGATATTTTAATCCTTGGCAAAGCGCTTTCGGGAGGCGTCTATCCGGTTTCTGCCGTACTGACCGGTAACGAGGTGATGGAAGTGATCAAACCGGGTCAACACGGTTCTACTTTTGGTGGAAATCCACTGGCCTGTGCAGTCGCGATCGCTGCCCTGGAAGTTGTTAAAGAAGAAAATTTAGCCGAAAATGCCCAATTTTTGGGAGAGATATTCCGAAGGGAACTCGTAACCTTTGCCCTGGATCATCCTTTGATCAGAAAAGTCAGGGGAAAAGGATTGCTCAATGCTATTGTTATCAATGATACAGCAGAAAGTGAAACAGCCTGGAATATTTGTATGAAATTAAGCGAGAGCGGCCTGCTTGCCAAACCAACTCATGGCAACATCATCCGCTTTGCGCCTCCATTGGTTATGTCAGAGGCTGAGTTGCACGAATGCCTTGACATCATAAAGAAAACAATAATCGAAATGGAATAAGCTCTTGCAGAAATAAGCTGCATGTAAGTTTAATAACCCTCAGCCAGGTGCTGAAGCTTAACTGGATCTTCTATTTTAATTCTTCTTCCCGACAAGGAGATGTACCCATCTTTTTTAAATTCCGACAACAGTCTGATCGTCGATTCAGTGGCCGTTCCGATCGCGTTGGCTATTTCCTCCCGGGTCAGGTTAACCGAAATATAACCCTCGCTGTCTTTCCCAAAGATCCTGTCAAAGAACAACAAAGATTCGGCCAGTCTTTCTTTCACATTCTTCTGGGCCATATTGGCAATGGAACTGTTCGCCTCATCGAGGTCAGCACAGATCGATTTGGTAAGGCTCAGTGAAAAATCTCCGTTCCTTTTAAAAAGATCAAGTATCTCACCTTTTGGTACGAAACAAACATCCATGTCCTCTAAAGCAGTGATCGTCAGATGTGTAACTGAATCACTGATGATTGAGCGATGGCCTATAAGCTCCCCTTTTTTAATGAATCGTACAATTTGCTCCTTACCGTTTGGTGCCAGTTTAGTCAGTTTACATTTCCCGCTCCTCAAACAATACACCCCTTTCAATGCAGTTCCCTCTTCAAAAAGAATTTCTCCTTTTTTAATACGAATCGTCTTCTTATTCTTATTAATACTGGAAAGGTCTTCAGTAGAAACTGAGTTAAATGCGTTTAATTCCCGGATGACACAATGATCACAATTAGCGGACATAAGTATCTTTTAAAATTCGCGTAAAAATAAACAAAATATGACATTTATCATTTTTTTATCTCATAATTTTCAGAGAAATTTGACAAAAATTTTCAAAGAAATACAGTTTACCTGCTTCATTTTCCCGGGAGGATTGAATTACGGGTCCTTTTATTTTACGAAAATGAGGACTGTGTCCACTCTCATTATTTATTAAATATTAATTCAAATCATGTCAAAAAATCCTTGTTATCATTGCGGAACAGATTGTAAAAGCAATCCTATTGAATTTGATGATAAGGCTTTTTGTTGTAATGGCTGCAAAACGGTATATGAGATCCTCAACCAGAACGAACTCTCCTGTTATTATGACCTGGAAAGTTCTCCGGGCAGTATTCCTAAGGAAATTCAGGGTAAGTACGATTATCTCGACAATCCGGACATATCCAATAAAATCACAACATTCGATGACGGCAGCACCACGGTGGTCAATTTATTTATTCCTTCCATACATTGCAGCTCCTGCATCTGGGTACTGGAGAACCTTGAAAAGCTGAACCAAGGAATCAAAACAACCCAGGTCAATTTTCCGAAAAAAGAGCTGAGAATTACTTTTAAAAATGAGGAAATCAGCTTGAGGCAAGTGGTAGAACTTATTTCTTCGATTGGTTACGAACCATATATCAGTCTTGAGAATTCTGAAAATGCAAGCAAGGTAGCCGATAAAACCATTATTTATCAGATCGCAATTGCAGGATTTGCTTTTGGCAACATCATGATGCTTTCGTTTCCTGAGTATTTTGAAGTTGACGAATTCTGGCTGAACAGGTTCAAACCCTTCTTTCGTTTCCTCATGTTTTCCTTCTCAGTGCCTGTCTTGGTCTATGCGGCAAGAGATTATTTTATCTCGGCATATCTGGGTTTGAAAAAAGGCCTGCTGAACATAGATGTTCCTCTTTCTCTTGGAATCCTGGTACTTTTTCTGAGAAGCTCCTATGAGATCTTTTCCAATACAGGACAGGGTTATTTTGACAGTTTAGCCGGACTGGTCTTTTTTTTGTTACTGGGAAAATTTTTTCAAAAAAAAACGTACAGCTTTCTGTCATTTGAAAGGGATTACAAATCCTATTTTCCTATAGCCATCACCAGGATCAATAAGGACCAAAGCCATGTTACCATCGTTGTTAATGATATTCAAAAGGGCGACAGGATCCTGATCAGAAATGAGGAGATCATTCCGGTTGATGGCATCCTGATCAAGGGAAATGCGTTGATCGATTACAGTTTTGTAACCGGTGAATCCCTGCCCGTCATTAAGAGATCAGGCGATAAATTATACGCTGGCGGCAAACAGACCCAGGGAGCAATAGAAATGGAAGCCCTGGAAACGGTGACGCAAAGCTATCTCACCCAACTCTGGAGCAACGATATTTTTCAAAAGTCGAATACAAGAAATATCAAGACGATTACAGATAAAATCAGCAAACACTTTACGATTATTATACTATTAATTGCATTTTTATCAGGTACTTACTGGTATTTTCATGATCTCAGCACAGCTTTTCAGGTTGTATCTGCCGTCCTGATCATTGCCTGCCCCTGCGCACTGGCCATGTCGGCACCCTTTGCACTGGGCAATACCCTGCGCATTTTTGGCCGGCATAAATTTTACCTGAAAAATGCAGGGGTCATTGAAACCATGTCAAAGATCGATACCCTGGTATTTGATAAAACCGGAACCATCACTTCCAATCAGCATGCAGAGATTGTCTTTGAAGGTGAGGTACTGGACGAAAGGGAAACTACCTGCTTAAAGTCCTTGCTCAGATCCTCCAATCACCCCCTGAGCCGCATGCTCTTCGATTTTCTTCCCGGACAGACGGGTGAAGAATTGCCTGCCTCATTCAATGAAATTACAGGCAAGGGACTTGAAGGAAAATTTAACGGGCTGGAATTTCGGATCGGTTCACCCGGCTTTCTAGGCATTGAGGTATCTGAAAATCTTTCTACATATATATTTGTAAAGATCAATGGAAAAGTAAAGGGAAAGTTTATTTTCAAAAATAGCTATCGCGAAAACCTGAAAGCTACTTTTGATAGTCTGTACGATTACGAAAAACAGATACTCTCGGGCGACAATGAGGGTGAAAAAGTGTACCTCTCCTCCCTGCTACCGGCAAACTCGGCCATTCACTTCAACCAGAAACCTGAGAACAAGCTCTTTTATATAAAAAAAATACAGGAAGCAGGCAAAAAGGTGATGATGCTTGGTGATGGACTTAATGATGCAGGAGCACTTGCTCAAAGCGATGTTGGCATCGCTGTTTCTGAAAACATCAATGTATTTTCACCTGCTTGTGACGGCATACTCGACGCGAGCAAATTTGCGCAACTACCCGGTTTTTTAAAAATGTCAAAAAAAACCATGAACATTATCGTACTGAGCTTTATCATTTCATTACTTTACAATACAGTAGGTTTGTACTTTGCCGTTACTGCACAATTGTCGCCGGTAATTGCCGCAATTCTTATGCCGCTGAGCTCAATCAGTATAGTTACATTTGTAACTCTTTCGACCAATCTTGTTTCAAAAAAAATATTATCTTAGCAAAAGTTAAGTTTTTTTTAACATTTGTTTTATTTATGATATTTATCATAGTCAAACAAAACAAATAATTTTTACTTTGTAATTTATATTTTTTTATGGATATCATTTTCATGCTTATCGTGACCAGCCTGATCATTGCAGTGATTTTTTTTATACTCTTTGTCAAGTCGGTAAAAAGCGGGCAGTACGATGATGTTTATACTCCTTCTGTCCGTATGCTATTTGATGATGAATTGATCACAGAGAAACAAAAAAAAGAGTCTAATTCAAATAAATAATCAACTAATTTTTAATGTATGGAAAAAGAGCAATTTTACTACGACAACAAGATCGTAAAAATGTTTCTTATTGCAACCGTTTTGTGGGGTGTGGTTGGCATGCTGGTTGGGCTGCTTGTAGCCTTTCTGTTTATTTTCCCAAATTACATGGAAGGCATTTCATGGCTCAGTTTTGGAAGGTTAAGGCCCCTGCACACAAATGCGGTCATTTTTGCATTTGTAGGAAACAGTATTTTTATGGGTATCTACTATTCAACCCAGAGATTATTAAAAACCAGAATGTTCAGCGATGTACTGAGCAAAATTCATTTCTGGGGCTGGCAACTCATCATCGTAGCGGCTGCGCTCACGCTGCCTCTGGGCATTACTTCCTCAAAAGAATACGCAGAGCTGGAATGGCCTATTGATATAGCCATAACGCTGATCTGGGTAGTTTTCGCGATCAACGTTATAGGTACCCTGCTGGTTAGGCGGCAAAGGCATATTTACGTTGCCATCTGGTTTTATATAGCTACGATAGTTACGGTTGCCGTTCTTCATATATTCAATAACCTTGAAATACCTGTCTCTGCTTTTAAGAGCTATTCTATCTATGCAGGGGTTCAGGATGCACTGGTACAGTGGTGGTATGGACACAATGCTGTTGCCTTTTTCCTTACTACTCCCGTCCTCGGATTGATGTACTATTTTGTTCCAAAAATTGCGAACAGGCCTATTTATTCCTATCGACTTTCAATTATACATTTCTGGTCTCTGATCTTTATTTACATCTGGGCAGGACCTCACCATTTGCTTTATACTGCGCTGCCGGAATGGGCTCAGAATCTCGGTACAGTATTCTCTGTAATGCTGATCTTCCCATCCTGGGGTGGTATGATCAACGGATTGTTGACACTTCGGGGTGCCTGGGATCAGGTAAGAGATAATCCGATTCTGAAGTTCTTTGTTGTTGCTATTACCGGTTATGGTATGGCTACTTTTGAAGGCCCTATGCTTTCCTTCAAGAACCTCAATGCCATTGGCCATTACACAGACTGGATCGTTGCCCACGTGCATGTAGGCGCGCTGGCCTGGAATGGTTTTATTGCAGCCGGTATGATCTACTGGCTCGCCGGTAAATTATGGAAAACCGAACTTTACTCTACCAAATTGGCCAACCTCCACTTCTGGATTGGCACCCTGGGAATTTTATTTTACGCAATACCTTTATATGTTGCCGGTTTTACACAGGCACTGATGTGGAAAGAATTCAACCCTGACGGAACACTGGTATATGGAAACTTCCTGGAAACCGTTACCAAGATTATGCCGATGTATATGATGCGTGCATTTGGTGGAACGCTTTATTTGACGGGCTTTATTTTGTTGGCATACAACGTGATAAAAACAGCTAAGAAAGGCAGCACGGTGGAAGATGAACTGGCAGAAGCCGCTCCTCTTAAAGAAATAACCCCGAGAAGGGTTGCCGGTGAAACCATGCATAGCTGGCTAGAAAGAAGAACAATTCTATTTACGGTATTGACAACAGTTGCCATTATCATCGGAGGAGCGGTTGAAATTATCCCCATGATCGTTGTGAAATCAAATATTCCAACCATTACTTCTGTAAAACCCTACACTCCTTTGGAACTGGAGGGCAGAGATATTTATATTCGTGAAGGTTGTAACAACTGCCATTCACAGATGATCAGGCCTTTCAGGTCGGAAGTGGAAAGATATGGTGAATATTCAAAAGCCGGTGAATTCGTATATGACTATCCTTTCTTATGGGGTTCACGCAGAACAGGACCGGATCTGCACCGCGTAGGAGGAAAATACAACGACAGCTGGCATTTCAACCATATGTATGACCCTAGTTTAACCTCACCCGGCTCGATCATGCCAAAATATCCCTGTATCATTGAAAACGATCTTGATATATCGCTAACGACCAATAAAATAAACGCCTTGGTGCAACTCGGTGTACCTTATACCCAAAATGAACTGGATAATGCAGTCTATTTATTGAAAAATCAGGCAGCACTAATCGAGAAGAATTTGAGACAGGATCCGGAATTTGTCAGAAATTATGGCAATGCCAATATACAGGATAAAGAAATTGTTGCCTTAATTGCTTATTTGCAGCGATTAGGTACAGATATTAAGACCGGAGAAACCGCTAAAAATTAAGTAGATGTTGAAATTTGTAAAACACCATTTGGATACGATAGCCGGGGTTGAGATTTATCCCATCATCTCCCTGCTGCTCTTCTTTACAATATTTACCCTGATGTTGATCTATGTTTTTAAAATTCCCAAAGAAACCATAGAAGATAAAAGTAATTTACCATTAGATAACGACTAAAATTCAGAATATGAGTAATAATAATCAAATTTCCGGATGGAAAAAATTTATGCAAGCCATGACCAAAGCCCGCGAAATAGAACGGGAAGATGAGGTTATGTTGGATCACGACTACGATGGTATCAAAGAACTGGATAATGTTCTGCCTCCCTGGTGGACAGCCGGTTTTATCATCACAATTTTGATCGGAGCCTTTTATTATTTTAATGTATTCTTTAACAGTGAAAAATACAATCAATATAAAGAATATGAAACAGAGGTAGCCGACGCAAAAGCCGAAGTAGATGCATACAAAGCAGCCAATCCCGAGCTTTTCAAAACGGATGTGACCCTGCTTACTGATGCTGTCAGTTTGGAAGCCGGAAAGAAAGTATTTGGAACTTTCTGTGTTGCTTGTCATATGGCAGACGGAGGTGGTGGTATCGGCCCTAATTTAACAGATGACAAATGGATACTGGGTGGCGGTATGGAGAAAATTTACCATACCATTAGCGAAGGCGGAAGGTCAGGTAAAGGAATGATCTCCTGGAAAACTACGCTTAGTGCCCAGCAAATGCAACAAGTGGCAAGTTATGTGATCACCCTTCAGGGAACAACTGCAGCAAATCCAAAAGCTGCTGAAGGAGATATCGTATGGACTAAACAATAGTTCTTTTTATTGTTTTAAGCAGAAGGTATAGTCTTTTGCAGGGTTTATTTATAAATTAAAGTAAAGAGGCTATTCCGGAAAGACCGAATAGCCTTTTTAAATCGAATATGATGTCAGAAGATACAGAAAGTTTCAGGGATTCGATCGCTACCATTACCAAGGAAGGTAAGCGAAATTATATCTACCCCAAGAAACCAAAAGGAAAATTTACAAACTACAGGAACATAGTCAGCTGGTTTCTGTTGGCCTTTTTCATTCTTTCTCCATTTATAAAAGTAAATGGAAATCAATTCCTGTTGTTCAATATCCTGGAACGGAAATTCAGCATCTTCGGACAGCCATTCTGGCCGCAGGATTTTTATTTATTGGTACTGTCCATGCTGATCGGTGTCGTTTTTGTCATCTTTTTTACAGTGATCTTCGGCAGGATTTTTTGTGGCTGGATCTGCCCCCAAACCATATTTATGGAAATGGTGTTTCGAAAAATTGAATACGCAATTGAAGGTGACAGGGCGCAACAGATCAAACTCGCCAAGCAGGAATGGAACACTGAAAAAGTTTGGAAAATGACTTTGAAGTGGATTATCTTTTTTATCATTTCATTTATTATTGCCAATGTTTTTCTTGCTTATCTGATCGGTTCTGATACCCTCATCGAACATATTACTGACGGACCCATGCAACACCTGGGAACACTTGTTAAATTGGTGATATTCACGCTGGTATTTCTGTTTGTTTTTGCCTGGTTCAGGGAGCAGGTTTGTATTATAGCCTGTCCCTACGGAAGATTACAGGGTGTTATGCTCGACGGCAACTCCATGCTGGTAGCTTATGATCACAAACGCGGAGAAAAAGAAAATGGCAGGAACAAGTTCAGAAAAGATGAGAACCGGGAGGAAAAAGGTTTTGGTGATTGCATAGACTGCAGGCAGTGCGTGCTGGTTTGTCCGACCGGAATAGACATAAGAAACGGTACACAACTGGAATGCATCAATTGTACGGCCTGTATAGATGCCTGCGATGAGATCATGGATAAAGTTGAATTTGAACCCGGTTTGATACGGTATGCATCCGAAAACAACATAACCAAAGGAGAAAACTTCAAGTTCACGCCCAGGATCATGGCCTACTCAGTTGTACTGATGCTATTACTCATTGCGCTGACAGCACTTATTTTTGTAAGAAGTGACCTGGAAGCCACGGCGCTCAGGATCCCGGGGCAAATGTTCAGCACCCGGGGTGATACCATACAGAATGTTTACACAGTTAAAATAGTTAATAAAACAAGCAGGAATTTCAATAATCTCAAGATTGACCTTGTTTCAAATACGGGAAAAATCAATGTATTGGGAGGAGCGATCAATGTACCGGCAACCGGACTTTCCGAGCAAACACTTTTTATAAATATACATAAAAAGGATCTCGTGAAATCCAAAGAGGATATCGAGATTGGCATTTACGAGGAAGGTAAACTGGTGGAAACAACTACCACAAGTTTTCCTTCTCCGGTAAAATTTGAATAATAAAAATTAAATTCAGAAAAAATGAAGATCAAATGGAACTGGGGTACAGGAATAGTCATAGCCATGGTGTTATTTATGGCATTTATTCTTCAGTTTGTATACCGTGCCAGTATGGTGGCCGAGAACAAACATTCGCTGGTATCAGAAGATTATTATAAGGATGAGATTCACTACCAGGAGGAAATCGATAAAGTTAATAAAGGCAATGCACTGAAAGAAAATATCAGCGTCATTCAAAATGAAAACGGGCTGCTGATCCGGTTCCCGAAAGAGTTTGAGACCTCAAGTTTATCCGGTACTGTTTACTTCAAAAGATTGTCAAACGAAAAGCTGGATTTCAGCAAAGACATAAAAGATAATTTATCCGATCATACCATCTTAATACCTGATGAACAGCTCGTAGATGGAAAATGGGAGTTAAAAATTGACTGGAAAGTGAAGGATGAATCTTACATGTATAAAGAAACCTTGTTTTATTAAATCTGACCTTTGCTTTACGCCGCTTTCATACTTGGTTTATTAGGCAGTTTCCATTGCCTTGGCATGTGCGGGCCAATTGCCTTTGCCCTGCCCTTATCACGTGATAATAAACTTCATATGGTGCTGCAGGTTGTTTTATATCATGCAGGAAGGTTAATCACCTACTCCCTGATCGGTGTTCTGTTCGGATTATTCGGAAGGGGACTGTATCTGGCCGGTTTCCAGCAAAGACTTTCTATTCTTGTTGGAATTGTAATGATCCTTTTCGTTCTGTTTCCCTCCAAATACCTGCAAAAAATACAGATCGCAAAACCACTCTACAGCTTTATCAGCAAAGTCAAATCTGGTCTGGGCCATTTCCTGAAAAAAAGATCCCTGCCATCTTTTTTTATGATCGGTTTTTTGAACGGTTTTTTGCCCTGCGGACTGGTTTATATGGCGGTTTTCGGATCGCTTGCCGCCGGAAGTCCGAAGCAGGGCGGCCTGTATATGTTTATGTTCGGGGCCGGAACGGTTTTACTTATGAGCGCCGCCGCTATTTTTGGAAACTTCGTAAATATTTCTTTCAGAAATAAAATTCAGAAAGCAATTCCTATATTTGTAATGATCATTGGCCTTTTATTTATTTTAAGAGGATTGGGATTAGGGATACCCTATATTTCTCCTTCAGAAGTTAAATTGAATGTATCTAATAATCCAACAGAATGTGTTACTGTTAATCCGGAATAGCAAATGCGAAAACTGCATCATCTTGAAAGAGAAGATTTTCTACAGGCGAAAACGAAAGAAGATTTACTGAAGATCATTCAAGACAAGAATATTGATATCACGGATGTTCTTGCTACCCTGAGGTACGAGGAGGAAAAACGCTTATTACAGGGTGAACTTGTAAAGCTTCAGAAATGGATCAAAGACACCGACCGAAGGGTTGCCATAATATTTGAGGGCCGCGATGCCGCAGGAAAAGGTGGCAATATCAGGCGGTTCATGGAACATTTAAATCCGCGTAAGATCAGACTGGTGGCCCTGGCCAAACCAACAACCGTGGAACAGGGACAATGGTATTTCAGGCGATATATCAAACACCTGCCCAATCCGGGTGAAATTGTGTTTTTTGACCGGAGTTGGTACAACAGGGCTGTGGTTGAACCTGTAATGGGATTTTGTACTGAAACACAGTACAATCAGTTCATGACCCAGCTGCCGGAAGTTGAACACATGCTCTACGAGGATGGAAGTACGATCATCAAGTTCTGGCTTTCCATTTCAAAGGAAGAGCAGGCCAAAAGGTTTGAGGCCAGGGAACACAATCCGCTGAAACGCTGGAAATTTAGTGAGGTGGATAAGAAAGGACAGGATTACTGGGATAAATACACCAAGTACAAGGAACTCATGTTCAGTAAAACCCATACCTCCTTCTGTCCATGGATCATTGTTAAAACCAATGACAAACATATAGCACGCCTGGAATGCATGCGCTATGTGCTGTCACAGTTCGAATACGAGGGCAAGGATGAATGTAAAATTTCTTTGCAGCCTGATCCCAACGTAATCATGAGGTATTACAGGTCAATCTCTAAATACGACTAAAATGGCAAAACTAGAGCTCACAGATAAAGAGGTGAAGATCCTAAACAGCAAGAAAGCCTTGCTATCCTTGCTGATGAATAAAGACCCCTTGAATTACAAAAAGGCCATTCGCTACAGAAAATACAGCAATAAGCTTAAAAAATTACAGGTTGAGCTGATTAAAATGCAGGAGCACATTATAAAAAACAAACTTCGTGTTGTTGTCATTTTTGAAGGAAGGGATGCGGCCGGAAAAGGAGGTGCCATCAGGCGTATTACGGAAAGGATCAACCCACGTCATTTTCGGATTGTCGCACTTCCCAGACCCACGGAAGAAGAACAGTCACAATGGTATTTTCGCAGGTACGTAAATCAGTTCCCTGCTATTGGCGAGATCGTTTTTTTCGACAGGAGTTGGTATAACCGTGCTGTGGTAGAGCCCGTAAATGGTTTTTGTTCTCAAAAGGAATACGAAATTTTTATGAGTCAGGTCAATGATTTTGAACGAATGATCACCGAATCCGGTATTTTACTGGTAAAAATATACATGTCCATATCCAAAAAAGAGCAGGAAATGCGCTTTGAAGAAATCCAGAACAGCCCGCTAAAACATTGGAAATACAGTGCTGTAGATGAAAAATCTCAGGACCTGTGGGATGTTTATACCGAATATAAAACAAAAATGTTCGAGAATACCAAAGACGGCTTCCCTTTTAAGATCATCAAAGCAAACAGGAAGGAAAATGCAAGGATCCATGTAATTGAATACCTGTTAAACACGATTCCTTATGATAAAAACATCGTGGTTTAAGCTTTCTTACCTTTAAAAAAGTACATAAAATAAAAACCTGAAAGTATAAAGGGTATACTGAGTAATTGTCCGGTATTTAGTACCCAATCTTCCCGGGAAGCAACTTGTCCGTCCTTAAAAAATTCGGCAATAAACCTGACCGACCAGAGCAGCACCATGAACAATCCAAAAATATAGCCCAGTTTATCTTTTTTATCTGTTTTCCAATACACATACCATAAAATCGCAAAGGTTATGATATAACCGACAATCTCATAAATCTGGGCAGGGTGCCTGGGAAAATCCTCTCCCAACTGCTTAAAAATAAACCCGTAATCAGAATTTGTGGGTTTACCAACAATTTCAGAATTCATCAGGTTCCCGAACCTGATAAAAATTCCGCCAAAAGCTACGGAAAGCACAATTCTGTCAAGTATCCAAAGGACGGGCTTATGAAGAACTTTTTTGCTGTATAAGTACATGGCTATAATAACAGCAATCGCGGCACCATGACTGGCAAGGCCCTGATATCCGGTAAACTCAAAAGGGTTCAGTTTAAAAGGGAGCAATACCTCGAGCGGGTGACTCATCAAAAATTCAAAATCATAGAACAAAAAATGACCCAATCTTGCTCCAATGAGGGTTGCGAGTACGGTATAAATAAACAAAGGGTCTAATAAATCGGTCGATACCTTCTCATTTTTATAGATCATTTTCATGATGTGCAGACCGGCCAAAAACGCGATCACAAACATCAGACTATAATACCTGATAGACAAAGGTCCGATTTTAACCAATTCAATATTCGGATCCCATACTATGCTCAGAAAATTCATGTTCTTCAATTTGTCGGTAAAGATAATTAGAAACTTATTCCGATAGCTTTTTTTTGATATTTTTTTAAATGGAACCAGCTGTTTGGGCAGGATTTGCTAATAATTATATTTTTTGGAAGCCGATTATCCGCCAATAATCTACTGCGATTTTGTACTTTTGTCAAATGAAGATACTTCAAAGGAATGGATAAAATAAGGAATAAAAACGAAGACCACAACAAGAAATTAGTCGCCTTGCTTGACGATCAGTATCAAAAAACGGCTCTTGGCGGGGGACTCAACAAGATTCATCAGCAACATGAGAAGGGAAAACTAACTGCACGGGAGCGGATCGAATACTTGCTGGATAAAAATTCACGATCTATAGAAATAGGAACCTTTGCGGGACATGAAATGTATGAAGAACACGGCGGGTGCCCTTGCGGCGGAGTGGTTGTTAAGCTCGGTCATGTTTCCGGTAAACTTTGTGTTGTTGTGGCAAATGATG
>JBFYPZ010000042.1:0-16950 GCA_041303035.1 Flavobacteriaceae bacterium | reverse complement strand
GAAAACACCCTGATCCTGAATGTGAAAAAACTTCCTTTCGATGATCCCAAAAACATACTGATCAAAAGGATCTTTGATGTGGTCTTTTCTGTTTTAGCCATCGTTTTTGTACTCTCCTGGTTAACACCCTTGTTGTTTATACTTATTAAACTCGAATCAAAAGGGCCTTTGTTTTTTAAACAGGTCAGGGAAGGGCTGAATGGCGAAAAATTTACCTGTTATAAGTTTCGTTCCATGGAGGTAAATCATCTGTCGGATACGGTTCATGCCACGAAAGACGATGAACGCATTACCCGTATCGGGGCTTTTCTGAGAAAGACCAGCATAGATGAATCACCTCAGTTTTACAATGTGCTCCTCGGGGATATGAGTATAGTCGGGCCGAGGCCGCACATGAACGCTTTGTCGAAATCATATCAGAAAGAAATAGACAATTATATGGAACGGCATGCGGTAAAGCCGGGGATTACCGGACTGGCTCAGGTAAGCGGCTACAGGGGAGAGGTTAAAAAGAGATCGGATATCAAGAACAGGGTCAGGATGGATATATTTTACATAGAGAACTGGTCATTTTTTCTCGATCTCAAGATCATCATACAAACTGTATTTAATGTATTTAAAGGGGAAGAAAAGGCCTATTAGCGAATGACAAATAAAATACAAATAAGCGGAAGCATCGTATTGTTCAACGAGGATATTAAAGAATTGTCGGAAACGATAACTTGTTTTTTAAATATTCCGCTGTCAAAAAAGTTGTTCCTGATCGATAATTCTTCTGAGAGAATATTTTACAGCAGGTATGCGCATCCGGACATTGAATATCATTTCGTTGGGAAAAACATTGGATTTGGGGCGGGGCATAATTTGATACTGGATCAGATCAGGGAACTATCTGATTGTCATTTGGTACTCAATCCCGATGTATCTTTCAGAAAACAGGTTATTCCAAACCTGATAAAGGCTTTAGATAAAGAAGAAGATGTTGTTTTGATTGCGCCGGGAGTATTGTTTCCAAACGGGAAACACCAGTACACCTGCAGGAGGTATCCTGATTTTTCGGAATTACTTTTGAGGTATCTGGGCTTTCCTTCAAAAAAAGTGCAGAACGGAGAGTACAAAGACCGGGATCTTTCAAAACCATTTTACCCGGATGTGCTCCACGGCTGTTTTTTATTATTAAAAACAAGGTATTTTGTAGACTTGAAGGGTTTTGATGAGCGCTATTTTCTGTACATGGAAGACGTTGACCTGTGCAGAAAAATAGATGGTATCGGGAAAAAGAAACTCTATTTTCCTGAAGAGGTCATTTGCCATGTACTCAAAAGAAGGTCCTCCAGAGACATAAAACTTTTTACCATCCATCTGATTTCAGCAGTAAGGTACTATTTTAAATGGAAAAAGATAAAATAAGCAGCAGGCAGCTCATGGGTAAGTTTGGGTTTTAACGTATATTCGTAACGCAACAAAAAGTAGAAAATGAATGTATTGATCATTGGTTCAGGTGGCAGGGAATGTACTTTCGCCTGGAAATTGGCACAGAGCAAAAAAACAAAAAATCTGTTTATAGCCCCCGGGAATGCTGGTACTTCGAAGTACGGAACAAATCTGGACATCGACACGAATAATTTTGGGAAAATAAAAGAAGCAGTGCTTGCAAAAAAGATCGATCTGGTGCTGGTTGGCCCTGAAGATCCGCTGGTAAATGGTTTGCACGACTTTTTCCTTTCGGATGCCGTCATTAAACATATTCCGGTTATCGGTCCGCAAAAGTGGGGAGCACAACTGGAAGGCAGTAAGGAATTTGCCAAGGAATTTATGATGAGAAATCAGATCCCTACGGCCAGATACCAAAGCTTCACCAAAGCAAATCTAGAACAAGGCTTTGTTTTTTTAGAGACCTTACAGCCACCTTTTGTTCTAAAGGCAGATGGTCTGGCGGCCGGTAAAGGAGTACTTATTCTGAATGATCTGGAGAAAGCGAAGCAGGAACTGAAAGAAATGCTTGCCCATGCAAAATTTGGCAGGGCCAGTGCGAAAGTGGTCATCGAAGAATTTCTTGATGGCATTGAAATGAGTTCTTTTGTGCTTACCGACGGCGAAAACTATGTAGTACTGCCAAGCGCCAAGGACTACAAAAGGATCGGAGAGGGAGATAAAGGTCTGAATACCGGCGGTATGGGAGCCGTTTCCCCGGTATCTTTTGCCGACAGTACCTTTATGAAAAAAGTGGAAGAGCGGATCATTAAGCCTACCATTCAGGGCTTAAAAAAAGAAGGAATTCCTTATGTGGGCTTCGTTTTTATTGGACTGATCAAAGTAAATGAAGAGCCATACGTGATCGAGTACAACGTTCGTATGGGAGATCCGGAAACGGAAGCGGTAATACCCCGCATAAAATCTGACTTTTTAGATCTTCTGATTGCAGCATCTCAGAAGCGGTTAAATGAGGTTTCTATGGAAACAGATCCGCGCACGGCGGTTACCGTTATGGCGGTATCCGGCGGTTATCCGGAAGCCTATGAAAAAGGAAAAGAGATCCATGGACTCGAAGTGATCGAAGATTCCATGGTATTCCATGCAGGGACAGCTGTTAAAAATGGTAAAACTGTTACCCATGGCGGACGCGTAATTGCCCTGACTTCCCTTGGGAACACAATGCAGGAAGCCATAGAGAAGACTTACAGGAATATGGGGAAGATCTGTTTTGATAAGATGTATTACAGAAAAGACATAGGATCAGACCTGTGATTAATTCTCCCTGATGGTGATATGAAGAAGATTTTGGTCGCACCATTGAACTGGGGCTTGGGGCACGCAAGTCGCTGCATACCCCTTATAGCAGCATTGATAAAACACGGTTATCAGCCAGTAATGGCAAGCGACGGCCAGGCGCTGGAATTGTTGAAAAAGGAATTTCCCGGTCTCGAAGCCTATGAGCTGCCTTCTTATAATATTCGCTACAGCAAAAACGGCAAATTGCTCAATGCCCTGTTAATCAAACAATCCGGCAAGATTTTAAAAGCCATAAGAAGAGAACAGGAAGTAACACGGGAAATCATTGAAAAGGAAAAGATCTGCGGGATTATTTCAGACAACCGTTTCGGTGTCAGGTCAGATAAAGTTTACAGTGTATATATCACCCACCAGTTGCGGGTACTGTCGGGACTTACCACTTTTTTAACCAGCCGGATCCACCAACAAATGATCAAAAAATTTGATGCCTGCTGGGTTCCGGATCATCAGGCTCCCATTCATTTGTCAGGAAAATTGTCACATCCGTTTCCCGGAGGGCTTCAGGTGAAGTATATCGGTCCCCTGAGCAGGTTAGAGAAAGTGCCTTGTGAAAAAGAGTTTGATCTGATGGTCATTTTATCAGGTCCCGAACCCCAAAGAAGCATCTTGGAAGAAAAACTGAGGCTTGAATTGAAAAATTTTAAGGGAAGCATACTTTTTGTGCAGGGCTTATTGGCGGGTAAACAGACAAAAATTTTGACAGATTCAATACTCATTGTCAATTTTATGCTGAAAACAGAGCTTCAGGAATGTATTTGCAAGAGCCGTTTGATTTTAGCGAGATCAGGATACTCAACCCTGATGGATCTGGAAAAACTGGAAGCAAAGGCATTTTTCATTCCAACACCCGGGCAAACGGAACAGGTTTATCTGGCAAAATACCTAAAAGAACAAAAAATTGCTGACTATGTCGCACAAAATGCGTTTAATTGTCTACGGCTAGAGGGCAGTAGGGAATACACCGGGTTCAGGCATAAAAAAACACCGGACAAAGATATTGAGGCATCTCTATTCGATGTGTTCAAAGAAGGTTTTAAGATTTAAATAGGACTTGTCTCAGTACTGTCCATTTCTCTGACATTGACCAGTTTATTTGAATCGTAGATCAATTCCTTCACCGTGCCATTTGCCAGCACATACCATTTTCCTGTTTTTTTCCCGTTTTCATAATTGGCCACAGCTGTTTTTTTGCCCTCCTCATTAAAGGTGATCCATTCTCCGTGCAACTTGTTATTCAGAAAGAAGCCTACTTCCTTCACTTTGCCATTATCAAAATAATAGGTTGCCTTTATCAGGTCACCCTGTTTTTCTAATTTGGGTTTTATTTCCTGGGCAAATCCCAAGGAGACAAAAAAAATAAAAAATACCAGTGTAAAAAATTTCGCTTTCATAACAACCGCAATTATTAAAGGTTAAAATTACATAATTTATATTAAAAAAGTATTTTCACTACTATAACTTAATGTTGAATAAAAAATTGTACTATTCTAATTTGTTGAGCGTAAACCCGAAGACAGAACCTTTCCCCTGTTTACTTTCCACGAACAATTCCTGGTCATGTGCCTCAACTATATGTTTTACAATTGCCAGACCCAAACCGGAACCCCCGTGTTCCCTGGACCTGCTTTTATCTGCCCGGTAAAATCTTTCGAATAAGCGGGGTATATGCGCAGGGGCTATTCCAATTCCGTCATCGGCAATTTTTATGATCAATTTCTTACGGGAATGTGAGCGTATGCTAACAACCGTTTTACCGCCAAGCTTGCCATAGTTAATGGAATTGGCAATCAGATTGATCAAAAGCTGCTGAATTTTTTCGATATCGGCATTTACCAGCAAGGGGGCTTCGTACAATTTATCAAAAGACAAGGTAATATTGCGTTTGGCCGCATTCATTTCCAGCATTTCAAAAACATCATTCACAAGACTTACGATATTGAAATTGCTGTAATTCAATTTCATGCCCGTTTCCAGCTTTGAGATCACATCCAGGTCTTTGACAATGGCGTCCAGTCTTTCCAGACTCTTGTTGGCCCTGTTGAGGTATTTCTGCAACAAATCAGGATCATCCATGGTATCCCCAAGTAAGGTGAGTATATAGCCTTGGGCAGTAAATAGCGGGGTTCTCAGTTCATGAGACACATTTCCTAAAAACTCTTTTCTAAAAGTATCTCTTAAGTGTAAATTTTCTATTTCTGCGATCTTTGACTCTTCAAAGCGTTTAAACTTGGTTATCAGTTCTTCTATGTTTGGGTCAAGGCTCTTATCTGTGTTTATTCTTTGTGCTTGAAAATTAGAATCCGAGATCTGGTCTATTTGTTTTTTGAGGTAATAATTCAAACCTGAATAATAAAGCAGACAGAATATAAAAAAAAGACAGCCCATGAAAAAAAGAACATGAAGCCCTGCCCAATGGTTGCTAAAAATAGAATAAAAGATAAGTAGGGCAATTGCTGTTATGATTACGGTAACGGAAGCGAGCAGGATCGAGAATCTGAGGGGAGCGCTAAGTTTCAAGGTCAGATAACAAATTTATAACCAACTCCCTTTACCGTATCGATCCTGTTCTCTCCGATTTTCTCCCTCAGTTTTCTGATGTGAACATCAATGGTTCTGCCACCAACCACAACATCATGACCCCAGATATGTCTCAGAATATAATCTCTGTTAAAGACCTTGTTGGGCACACTCGCCAGTAGCACCAGTAATTCAAATTCTTTACGGGGTAAAATAATCTTCTTATCACCTCTTTTCACAAAATACTCATCCTTGTTAATGATGAAATCATCAAAACGAATAATTTTTTCCTCAGTCTTACTTTCGGATTTTATCCTACGCAGGAGTGCATTCACTTTGCTGACCAAAACTTTTGGTTTGATAGGCTTGGTAATATAATCATCGGCTCCGGCTTCAAAACCGGCTAATTGGGAATAATCTTCACCCCTGGCAGTAAAAAATGCAATGATGGTCTGTTCAAGGCCTTTTGTTGCCCTGATCTTTTCACAGGCTTCAATGCCATCCATTTCCGGCATCATAATATCCAGCAAAATAAGATTCGGGGTAATTTTATTGGCCATCTTCACGGCCTCAGCACCATTCACGGCAGTAAACACCTGATATCCCTCTTTTTTAAGATGATAGCCAACCAACTCAAGAATATCCGGTTCATCATCCACCAACAGTATTTTTAAAAATTCATTTTGCATTTATTAAAGGTATTTCAATCCAAATTTAGTTAAAAATCGATTACTCAGCAGGAATTAACCATTTAATAACGCGGCCATCATGAAACGCATAGGGCATTCACATAATCATAAAATCAACTTAACAGACAGTTAACATGACAGCTTCATCTTTGCAGCGTAATTTTAAACAAACTAAAATGAAAAAAACGATTTTAATTTTAATTGGAATTTTAACTTTTGCTTTCACCGGTTGTGGTGATGATGATGAGGATCCGATTGTGATAGTGCCCACCTGTAGTGATGGTATTCAAAACGGAAACGAAACCGGCATAGACTGTGGTGGAACCTGTGCTCCTTGTATAGGAAGTGTAGATGTAAGTGGTTTAATAACACAAAATACCACCTGGACCAGCAATAACATGTATATTTTGAATGGAAAAGTAGTTGTTGGTGTTGGCGTGACTTTAACAATTGAAGCCGGAACTATAATTAAAGGTAAACCCGGAACAGGATCTCTGGCCTCTGCGCTTATTGTTCAGAGAGGATCTAAGATTGATGCTCAGGGAACGGCTGATAAACCGATCGTATTTACTGCTTTCGAAGACAATATCCAGGTCGGACAAAAATTCGGAACAAACTTAGGCATTGCCGACAACGGAAAATGGGGAGGTTTACTTATCCTGGGTAAAGCCAAAGGATCCTTTAAAGGTGACGTCTCTGAGGTTCAGATTGAGGGAATTCCTGCCAGTGATGCGTTTGGTTTGTATGGAGGAAATGATGACAATGACAATTCCGGAGTTTTAAAATACATTTCTATCCGTCATGGAGGAGCAGAAATCGGAGAAGGTAACGAGATCAATGGCCTTACTTTAGGAGGTGTTGGTAAAGGGACTGTGATAGAGAATATCGAGGTAGTAGCCAATTTTGACGATGGTATCGAATGGTTTGGTGGTAGTGTGAATGGCAAAAACCTGATGGTTTGGGGAGCAGGAGATGATGGTTTAGACATGGACCAGTCGTTTTCAGGAACAGTAACCAACTGTATGGTGATTTTAGGTGATACCTCTGACCATGCCCTGGAAATTGATGGGCCAGAAGGAGCATTTGAAGCAGGATTTGTTTTAAAGGATATTACCCTGAAAGGAAATACGGTTACCGGTGACGGTGAATATGCAGACTTCAGAGACAGAACGATATGTGAGGTAAGCAATGTATATGCTTACGGATTCAAAGCCTCAGCTGATGTGGAGTTGGATAATGACGGTGTTGCAACAAATTACAACAACGGTAAGCTGAAAATTGGTGCCTGGGAGATTGTATTGCCGGATGGAGTAACAAATGTGAAATCTCTTTTCAAAAACCAGGCAACGGGAGTGACGGTAACAGGTTTTGGTGACCAAGCCAAGGCAGTAACCCTTGGAAGCAATACGGTTGGTGCAACCTTATCAGCATTTGACTGGACTTATGCAAAAAGCAAGTCAGCATATTAAATCAACTCACCAATCATATTTATAAAGAACAATTGTTCATCTTTTTCAGGATGGACAATTGTTTTTAATTAGAAAAGAAAAGAAGAAAGCAGTATAATTTTAGAAAAGAAGAAATGAATAATTTAAAATGGACGTTCCTTATTTTATTGGGTTTAAGCATACACAATGTGATCGCTCAAAATGGGGATTTAACAGGAAAAGTAAGTGACAAGGAAATCAATGACGTTTTGCCCTTTGCCAATGTACAGGTCAAAGGCACATCAATAGGGACAACTACAGATTTTGAAGGGATTTACTCCCTTAAAATGGATCCGGGGGTTTATACAATAGTTTTTTCCTTTATCGGATATGAAACAATAGAGATCTCAGAAGTGACCATTAAAGCTGGCAAGGAAACCATCGTTAATGCTTCCATCGGACCATTATCAAACCAACTGCAAGAAGTAGTAATTACGGCCAGGACGGCAGAAAATACAGAGGCTTCACTATTGGATGTACAAAAGAAATCGGTTAATTTAATCGATGGGATGTCTTCCCAGGCCTTTAAAAAAGTGGGCGCAAGTAATCTGGTAAATGCGGTCAGAAATGTGCCTGGAGTATCGGTTCAGGGAGGAAAATATGTTTATGTAAGAGGCCTTGGTGACCGATATACCAAATCTATATTAAACGGGGTAGATATTCCCGGACTTGATCCGGATAGAAATACCGTGCAAATGGATATTTTTCCGACAAATATTTTAGACAATGTCCAGGTAATAAAATCTTCCACGGCTGATCTGCCTGCTGATTTTACCGGAGGGATGGTCAATATTGTTACCAAAGACATGCCGACAAAAGAAGAATTCAGCGTATCAGTGGGTATTCAGGTGAATCCTGAAATGCATTTCAATTCTGATTTTTTAACTTATGAGGGCAGCTCCACAGACAAGCTTGGTTTTGATGACGGCACGAGAAGTTTACCTATCAGCCGGCAACAATATATTCCGAGTCCCTCAGAAAACAATCAATTATTGACCATTGTTACCCAGCAGTTTAATCCTGAAATGAAAGCCAAGAGGGAAAAAAGTTATATGGATGCAAACCTGGGTTTTACCTATGGAAATCAGTACAATGTGGGCAGTGATAAACAACTCGGATTTTTGGCAGCAGGGTCCTACAGAGAGGAATACATATTTTTTGAAGACTTTGAGAATGGAAATTACAGAAAATCTGCAGATAAATCGGTAACCGAATTATCCCTCGCGAAAGGTCAGGTTGGAGATGTGGGCAGAAATAATATTTTGTGGAGCGGCCTGGCAGGACTTACTTTAAAAACAACAAAAAGCAAATACAAATTAACTGCCATGCATATTCAGAACGGTTTGTCAACAGCCGGGTATCTGAATCAGCAAATTCTTTTTGCGGATGCGGTAGAGGTTTATAAAGACAATCTGGAATACAAGCAAAGTCAGATTTCGAATGCCTTGCTTTCAGGAAAACACGCAAATGATGACGGTTCCTGGGTAACCGAATGGAAGATCTCACCGACTTATTCAAGAATTGATGACAAGGATGTAAGGGTTGCACCTTTTAAGTATGAGAGGGATGAGGATATTTATACAATTAGCCCAAGCTCTGCCGGAAATCCTTCAAGGATTTGGAGAAATCTTGAAGAAATAAATGGTGTAGGTACTTTAAATGTTCAAAAAAGACACCAGCTGTTTAACAAACCGGCAAAATTAATTTTTGGGGGAGCTTATACCTACAAGGAACGCGATTTCAGCATTGATAATTACAGGATCAGGATACAGGGCGGACAAGCTCAGCAACTTTATGGTGATGCTGACGGCTTGTTGCTGGATGAAAATTTATGGACTGTAAATACGAAAAAAGGATCTTATTTAGAGGGGAATTTTGAACCGGCAAATACCTATAACTCCATTCAAACCGTTGCAGCTGCTTTTGTTTCAGAGGAATTTCAGATAACGCAAAAATTAAAATCCATTTTGGGCTTACGTTTTGAAAAATTTGATCTGTATTACACAGGACAAAATAATTTTGGAGATGTTGTTTATGATGAAGAAAAGGTATTGGATAAGGCAGATTTATTTCCTTCTCTTAATTTGATATACAGCGTCAATGATGAGTCAAACGCCCGAATCTCCTATGCCAGAACAACGGCCAGGCCTTCGTTTAAAGAAGCGTCGATTACCCAGATATTTGATCCCTTATCCAGTACAACATTCAATGGAAATATTGACTTACAGCCTACCTATATCGATAATTTTGATGTTCGCTATGAAAGATTTGGAAGCAATGCGCAAATGTTCGCTGTTAGTGGCTTTTTCAAGAATTTTATCGATCCGATCGAATTGAGCTATTTTTTGGCGGCACCTGATCAGTTTAAGCCATTAAATTTAGGAAACGCCATTGTCTACGGTGTAGAATTTGAAATCAGAAAAGATTTTAATTTTATCACGGAATCTTTGAAAGACCTTAGTTTTAATATGAACTTTTCGCTTATCGAATCTGCTTTAGAGATGGGTGAAGATGAACTTGAGGCGAGAAGACTTAGTTTACGAGAGGGAGAGGAACTGGAAGATACCCGCGAGCTGCAAGGGCAATCGCCCTATTTGATCAATGTGGGGCTGAATTATGGCAATGAAGATAATGGCTGGCAGGCAGGTTTGTTCTACAATGTTCAGGGAGAAACCCTGGAAGTGGTAGGAACCGGAGATGTTCCGGATGTATATACCATGCCCTTTCACAGTCTTAATTTTAATATGTCAAAGTCATTTGGCAAAAATTCAAGTTCCAATATCAATTTTGGTATTAAAAACATTCTTGATGATGATGCCGAAAGCCATTACCAGTCATATAAGGCAGAAGATCAAATATTTACAAAAATTACTCCGGGAAGGGGTTTTACTTTGGGCTACGCCTATAAATTCTAAACAAGAGCTTTTTTTCTTTTCTGTGCCATCCCCTACAGGTTAAATTCCTTTTGGGATGGCTTTTTTATGTTTACCTTTAGACAGATATTTCATTCATAAATAAAAAATGCAGGGTAAAATAAAATTGAAGGACATCCTGTTCCTGGATATAGAAACGGTTCCAGAAGTTGCTGAGTTTTCTCAGCTTGAGGAGACAAAAAAAAACCTGTTTGACAAGAAAACAGCCTATCAGCGAAAAGAAGAAATACCCCTTGCCGATTTTTATGAACGCGCAGGCATCTGGGCTGAATTCGGAAAGATCATCTGTATTTCCGTTGGAAATCTGATCATGAACAATAACATTCAGTTGTTTAGAACGAAATCATTTTATGGTGATGATGAAAAAATCATACTCACAGAATTCAAAAAACTGCTCGACAGCCATTTTAACGGTCCCCAGCATGTGCTCTGTGCCCACAACGGGAAAGAATTTGACTATCCGTACATAGCCCGCAGAATGGTCATAAACGGATTGGGACTTCCTGATAAACTCAATCTGTTCGGTAAAAAACCCTGGGAGGTACCTCATCTTGACACCATGGAATTGTGGAAGTTTGGAGACAATAAACACTATACCTCTCTGGATTTGCTGACCAATATTCTCGGTATTCCTTCACCCAAGGAAGACATAGATGGGAGCCAGGTAGCTAAGGTGTATTATGAGGACAAAGACCTTAAAAGGATCGTTGAATACTGCGAAAGAGATACCCTGGCGGTGGCACAGGTCTACCTGCGACTCATGCAGGAACCGGGTTTGACAGCAGATCAGATCGTTTCTGTTACCTGAACGCCAGATTATTGCTCAGATTTCATCGAAAGTTCAAGCCACCGGTTTTCCTTTTTTTCAATTTCAGCCATGAGCTGCTGCAAGGTATGTGATAAGCTTGCTATCTCATTCTGATCAAGCGAATTTTCTGCAAACTGAAGTTCAATTGCTGTTTTTTTCTTTTCCAGTTGTGCGATCTCTTTTTCCAAAACGCCGTATTCTTTCTTTTCGGAATACGATAAGCTTTGATTTAGCACCGGAACATCTGCTTTCTTTTTTTCAGTACGTGCAGGTTCTGCAGGAGATGAATCTTCATAAACGCGGTAGTCTGTATAATTTCCCGGAAAATCCGTGATCAGGCCATTCCCTTCAAAGACGAACAAATGGTCGATGATCTTGTCCATAAAATAACGGTCGTGCGAGACCACCAGCAAATTTCCGGGGAAGTCGAGTAAAAAATCTTCCAGAACCTGGGAAGTTATGATATCCAGATCATTGGTCGGTTCATCCAAAATAAGAAAATTCGGATTCTGAATCAGAACTGTACACAAAAACAAGCGTTTTAATTCACCCCCTGAAAGTTTTTCAACAAAGTCATACTGTTTTTTGCGGTCGAACAAAAAGCGCTCCAAAAGCTGGGAGGCACTTATTTTTCTTCCCTTGGTCAGCGGAATGTATTCGCCAAAACGCTGAATCACTTCCAGCACTTTTTCACCGGGGTTTATTGCAATGCCGGATTGTTTGTAATAACCGAATTTCAACGTTTCCCCAAGCACTACTTTGCCCGAATCAACAGGAACTTCTCCGGTAATTATATTTAGAAAAGTTGATTTTCCGGTTCCGTTTTTACCGATCACACCTATTCTTTCACCCCTTAAAAAAGTATAATCAAATTTGTTCAGCAATACATTCTCCCCAAATGATTTGGATATTTTGTGAAGCTCTACCACCTTGGAACCGAGTCTTTCCATATTGATCTCCAGTTGCACCTTGTGGTCTTTTCTTCTCTGCGAGGCCTTTTCTTTGATCACATAAAAATCGTCTATTCTCGATTTGGATTTCGTAGTTCGGGCTTTTGGCTGCCTGCGCATCCAGTCCAGCTCTTTGTTGAAAAGATTTTTTGCCTTATCAACGGTAGTTTGTTCCATGAGTTCTCTTTCCTCCTTTTTTTGTAAAAAGTAAGAATAGTTGCCCTTGTAGCGAAATAGCTTCCCTTCATCAAGTTCTATGATGTCATTGCAAACCCTTTCCAGAAAATAACGGTCATGGGTTACCATAAACAAGGTCATGTTTTCTTTGTGCAGATACTTTTCCAGCCATTCAATCATATCGAGATCCAGGTGGTTGGTAGGCTCGTCAAGAATGAGCAGGTCGGGTTTGTTTAGCAGGGCTATGGCAAGCGACAAGCGCTTTCTCTGTCCACCGGACAAGGCACTTACAGGTGTATTGATCTCGGTTAAACTCAATTTGAACAGAATCTGCTTGTACTGCGTTTCAAAGTCCCAGGCCTGGTGTTGCTCCATCAGTTCAAAAGCCTTTTGGTAAGCGGTTTCATCACCGGGATTTTCCAGGGCATGCTCGTATTTAGCAATTATTTTCAAGGTTTCATTATCAGAGGCAAGAATAGATTCCTCTATAGTGGAGGATTCATTGAGGGATTCTTTCTGAGCAAGATAAGCTATTCTCAAGCCGTTACGCGAAACAACAGAACCGGTATCAGGTGTATCCACACCGGCAATAATGTTGAGTAAAGTAGTTTTTCCGGTGCCGTTTTTTGCCACCAGTGCAATTTTCTGATCTTTGCTGATGCCAAATGAGATATTTTCAAATAAGAGTCTTTCACCGAAAGACTTGGAGATATTTTCAACAGATAAATAGTTCAAAATCTAATTTTATGCAAAGTAAATCAATTTTGAGCTAGCGCTGTATACAATTTACGCTTTAAAACATCTATGAAATTGGCAGATCAGCTACCCGTGAATTCGAACTCAAACTTGCTTTGGTATTGCTCCCAGGCTTCCTGAGTTTCAATTTTTTGATGGTCGTTGTTATAGAATAACTTCAAATACAATTCCAGCTGGTTTGGTGTTTGATAACCAATTACAGGCATGATGGGATTGCTCTTTTCATCCAGGAAAATGATGGTGGGATAGGAATTAATACCAAAAGCCTGTGAAAGTTCATGCTGGGCATTCCTGCCGGTACTATCCGGATCAAAATCAGGATTTTTGAATTCTTTTCCCTGGTATTTGATCACCTCATTGCCTTCCGCATTAAACTTGACGGCATAGTAATTTTCATTTACATATTTTACCACATCCGGATTCTGGAAGGTGTTCTGGTCAAGCATTTTACATGGACCGCACCAAATGGTATACACATCCATCATAATTTTTTTCGGATTTTTTTCCTGTGCTTTTGCCGCTTCAGTTAATGACATCCATTTAATTTTGGTTCCCTGAGCATGGATTGAAATGCTCACAAAAAGGAAGGCTGCAATAAAATATATCTTACTCATTATCATTGTTTAATCTAAAATTTTTGAACAGCAAATATAATGCCTAATTGGAGAAATAACGTATATGATGTTACATTAGTATCTCATTTAACGCCGTGCATCAATTTTTTTAACAGCGGCGAAAGCAGTAAGGCAAAAATACCGATACCGATGGGAACAAAAGTAAAAATTAAAAAGAAGGTTGAAATATCGTATTTAGCGGTTATTTCATCGATCATGGAACCCATTTTTCCCGATGTTTTGTTTCCTATGGCAAGGGCCAGATACCAGACCCCGAACATAAAAGCGATCATTCTTGCCGGGACCAGTTTACTCACATACGAAAGCCCTACCGGTGAAACGCACAGTTCTCCAAGTGTATGAAAGAGATAGGCCAGAATCAACCAAACCATACTCACAGAAGCTGTTTTTGCTCCCTGGGGAATACTGCCGGCGCCGAAGGCCAGAAAGGCGAAACCGATACCCAATAAGAACAAGCCAATGGCATATTTTGATGCGGGCGCCGGATTGTATTTGCTTTCCCACCATTTGGAAAAGAGCGGCGCGAAGGTGATGATAAACAGTGAATTCAGGATCAGAAACCAGGTGGCCGGGATCTGAATTTCATTCTCTTTTTTGCTGACCACGGTTGCTGTTATAGCTGTACCGATTGATTTTTCTTTTTCGGAGGAGAGGTATTTAAAGTTTGTGCCTTTTTTATCGATATCGATTATGGTGATTTTATCATCCGGAATCAGGTTTGCTGAAGCCCTGATAACGGTATTTTGGGTACCCGGAACCACATTTTCAGGTACTGCTGTTTCCCGGGTGATGATTTGAGGTGCAGCTCCGGATTCACCTGCCAGCTGATAGGTCGGGTAACTGATCTCGTACGAATAGGTATTGAAATTATTGTATATTTTCCAGGCAATAATGCCCCAGATCAGCACAAAGCTGAAACCTAAGATCAAATTCGACCACAAGTATTTGGTAAAGGTTTGCTTGAATAACAAAAACAAAACCCAGGTAATCAATGCGATGGGTACAACGGTAATGATGATATCAACGATATTGAAAATAAAGGCATCGCTTCCCGACATGACCCGGTTGGTATAATCTTTTGCGAAGATGCTCATTGAACCCCCGGCCTGCTCGAATGAGGCCCAAAAGAAAATAATAAAAAAGGCAATGATCACGATTGCGATCATTTTATCGCGTGTAATGGGACTGTAACGCACAATTCTTGAAAAGATCAGATAAACAAATAACAGCAAGGTGATCAGGATGGTAAGTCCCGAATAATCTGTGCCTCCAAAGCTCAGTAAATTGTGGTTTGCAATTTTGGAAAAGGGATCATTGATGATCCAAAGCAGACCCGCGATCGAGATAACCGCAATGAGTATCCTGTCGATTGCCGTGAAGGGATTCAGTTTATCCTCAACTTCTTTTAGATTCTCGTTAAGGACAGTTTTATTTTCCCTGTTCGGTTTTTTCCCTACCTCACCGAATATACCCTGCGCCAGTGTAAACTGCAGTAAGCCAAGCAGCATAAAAATACCCGCCAGGCCGAAACCCCAGCTCCAGCCCAAAACTTCTCCCAGATATCCACAGAGCATGATCCCTAAAAAAGCACCAGAATTTACACCCATATAAAAAATGGTATAGGCTCCATCTTTTTTCTCAGGGAAGTCTTTGTAGAGAACTGAAATAAAGGAAGTCATGTTCGGTTTAAAAAACCCGGTACCCAGCACAAGCAAAAGCAGGCCGAGATAAAGAAAAAAAGGATGGGTTTCAATGGCCATACTGGCATGGCCGAAGGTCATGATCAGTGCACCAATAATAATGGCCTTTCTGTTTCCCAAATATTTATCTGCCAGGGTACCTCCAATAATCGGCGTGAGGTAGAGCAGCGCCAGATAGGTTCCATATAGGGCAAGTGCGTGTTCTCTCGGCCAGTCCCAGCCACCTATACCCAGCGCACTTACCAGAAAGAGTACCAACAAGGCCCGCATTCCATAAAATGAAAAACGCTCCCACATTTCGGTAAAGAACAAGACGAATAGGCCGGCCGGATGACCTAATACCTGGGTTTTAAAAAAATCACTGGAATCTGCTTTCATAATGAGATATTTAAATAAAAAGCTCAAATAAGGGTTTATCTGAGCTTTTTGAGTATAATTATTTTATTGACATTTTTTTAATGAATACCTTTCATGGCCTTGTTCAGGAAGGGAGACAGGAGCAACAAACAAATTCCCGAGCCTAACATCAACATGGTGATAAAAGGATACAATTGAAAATCGTACTTGTGTAAAATACTTTCAAGCATACCGGCAAGATAATTACCTGCTGCGAAACTCGCCATCCATAAGCCCATAACCACCGAGACCAGTTTTGTTGGCGCCAGTTTAGTGATCATGGATAGTCCGATAGGAGAAAGCATCAGTTCACCAAAAGTCAGCACGACGTACACGATGACCAGCCACCAGGGAGATACTAAATTTCCTCCTTCTGCAGCGTTGCTGGCCTGGGTCATGATCCAGAAAGCAAAGGCACCTAAAAATAAGCCAATGGCAAATTTTAATGGGGTTCTTGGGTTGATCTTCATCGCATCCAGTTTTAACCACAACACAGAAAAAATAGGAGCAAAGATTAAAATTCCCAGCGGGTTCACATTTTGGAACCAGGTGGCGGGAACATCCCAGCCAAAAATCATTCTGTCGGTATTTTCTTTAGCGAATAGATTCATCGTTCCACCGGCCTGCTCAAAACCGGCCCAGAAGGCAATATTAAAAAAGGCAAGTACCAGAATTACGATCATTCTGCTCCATTCGGCCGAACCATTTGTACCCTTAAAAATAACATAGGCCAAACCGATGATCAAAGCAGCGAAACCAACATACATAATGATGGATGTTACGCTTTCGGGCAATAACCTCCATATATAAACCACAACAAAGGTAGTCACTACCAAACCTATTGAATACACAATGATATCGCGCCAGTCTTTGCTGTCGAGTACAAATTTATTATTCGGTGTATTTGGAGGCAAGCCTTTGTCTTCGAGTGTTTTTTCACGTGATTTTAGCCAGAGTACACCAATCACCATACCTATAGCAGCAGCCAGATAGCCATAGCCCCAGGCAACATTTTCTCCCAAAGCACCGGCAATAAACGGGCCTAAAATGGCGCCAAGGTTGATACCCATATAGAATATATTGAAAGCAGCATCCTTTCTCGGGTCATT
>JBFYPZ010000041.1:0-16977 GCA_041303035.1 Flavobacteriaceae bacterium | reverse complement strand
CTTTCCGCATTCAATCCTCCGGGATTCTCTGAATTAATCGCACAGGCCATACCGCCGACCAAATAGTTCGGGTGAGGGTTCTTGCCTCCAAAGATCGTATGAACTTTTACAATTTCCTTCTGCCATTCCAGGGCTTCCAGATAATGAGCTACTGCAAGCAAATTTACTTCTGCAGGCAATTTCATCTGCGGGTGGCCCCAGTATCCATTCGCGAAAATTCCGAGTTGCCCGCTTTCAACAAATTTCTGTACTCTTTTTTGTATATCCGAAAAATATCCCGGAGAGCTCTTTGGCCAGTTTGAGATACTTTGCGCTATTTCCGAAGTCTTTTTTGGATCAGCTTTCAAGGCATTCACCACATCTACCCAATCAAGGGCATGAAGATGATAGAAGTGTACAGCATGGTCGTGCATATACAAAGCCCCCTCCATAATATTTCTTACGTATTCTGCATTTTGCGGAACAGCTATACCAAGGGCATCTTCAACAGCCCTCACTGAAGTTAAGGCATGTACAGTGGTACAAACGCCACAGGTGCGCTGCACGAATGCCCATACATCTCTTGGGTCGCGCCCTTTGACAACATTTTCAATTCCCCTTACCATGGTGCTTGAGCTATAGGCATCAACGATGACGCCATCTTTTATTTCTGCTTCTATTCTTAAGTGACCCTCTATTCTGGTTACTGGATCTACAACAATTCTGCTTGACATATTTTCTGTTTTATGAGTCTAAGTTTTCTAAATTTGATTTACCCCTCTGAATTCGGTTATGAAGTTCCTTGCGTTTGGAAATATTGGATGCCAGAGCATGAATCGCAATACCTCCTGCCAGGGCACCTGCTGCCACTTTACCTATCTGATCTGCATTATTTTCGATGGAGAATCCGGGCAGACCGGTAAGTCTTTCATAGAAAGGACCGTTATCCCAGAAATTCTCTTCGCTGCAGCCAATACAGCCATGACCTGACTGGATCGGATAGCTGACACCGTTATTCCATTTAATGGTTCCGCAGGAGTTGTAGGTCATCGGACCTTTGCAACCTACTTTATACAGACAATAGCCATCTTTCGCGTTCTGGTCATCAAAGGTTTCTGCAAACAATCCCGCATCATAATAAGGTCTTCTGTAGCAGCTGTCGTGTACCCGTTTGGCATAAAATGCTTTTGGTCTTCCCAGTCTGTCCAGTTCTGGTAACCTTCCGAAGGCAACCACATGAACCACAACACCAGCCATGACTTCGCCAATTGGCGGACATCCGGGAACCCGGATGATGGGCTTGTTCTTAATAATTTTATGAATTGGGGTGGCTTGTGTTGGATTAGGTGCGGCAGCCTGTACACAACCGTTGGATGCACAACTGCCCCAGGCTATGATCGCTTTGGCTCCCGCAGCAGTCTCTATGAGTATGTCTTTTGCTGTCTTGCCGGCAATACAGCAATAATTTCCGTCATCACCCAAGGGAACTGAACCCTCGACACAGAGTATATATTCTCCTTTATATTTTTCCATCGTGGCATGTTTTGCCGCCTCTGCCTGATGACCTGAGGCTGCCATCAGCGTAAGGGTATAATCCAGAGATATCTTATCTAAGATTATATCTGCCACTATAGGGTGGTCAGACCGGATAAAAGATTCACTGCAGCAGGTACATTCCTGAAAATGTTCCCAAATTACGGGCAAGCGGTAGGTTGTTTCCATAGCTTTGGCTACCTGTCCTACCATGGAAGATTCCAATCCCATATACGCAGTGATATAGGTTGCAAACTTCATAAAATCACGTCGGCTATAACCCTGTTTGATTATGCTTTGATAATACGTTTCTTTTACTTCTTTTTTTGTTGCCATAATCTTGAATTAATAATATAAAAGATCCTAAATAAATTTCGCTGAAATAGCTATGTATAAATGTATATAAATAATTTTTAATTTTCAACTTAAGTATTTAATTTAGAACCATTTAAAATAAGAAAAACATGACATTTGTCATGTTTATAAGACCCGATTTGGTTTTGATTATTTACTATCTTTGATTTTGAGAAAAAAATTAGTATGCACGAACTTTCTATTGCCCTGGGGATCGTTAAAATTGCAGAAGAAGAAATGGCCAGAGCAGGCAGTAAACAAATTGAAGCGATTGAGCTGGAAATTGGCACCCTGGCAGGAATTGAATTTGAGTCCCTTGACTTTGTATGGCCAATGGCTGTTAAGGATACCGTTCTGGAGAACGCTGAAAAAAAGATACAGATCATACAGGCACAGGCTAAGTGCATAGACTGCGACACCATTTACCCGATTGATAATATATATGATGCCTGTCCGAAATGCGGGAGCTTTTTCAAGGCTCTTTTGCTGGGAAAAGAACTGCGGGTAAAGAGCCTTGAAATCTCATAAAAATATACTATCCTTAATATTCTGAGGGAGCTGCGCTTACCTCTTTATATTCATCCAATATTTCCTGAACACCGTCAAGGGTAACCCGTCCGTAAACCTTCTCCCCAACCAGCACCACCGGAGCCAAACCGCAGGCACCAACACATCTCAGGCTGCTCAGTGAAAATTTATCGTCTTTGGTGGTTTCTCCAACCTTTATTTTTAATATCTCCTTGAACTCGTCGAGAACTCTTTCAGCTCCTCTCACATAACAGGCAGTACCCATGCAGATATTGATGGGGTATTTCCCCTTGGGGGTCATGGTAAAAAAAGAGTAGAAAGAAACTACCCCGTATACATGAGCCAGCGAGGTATTGAGGTTTTTGGCAATAATTTGCTGGACTTCCTCAGGCAAGTACCCAAAGGTGTTCTGGGCTTTATGCAGCACACTGATCAGTTCTCCCTTATCATTGTTAAACTCTTTGCAAATTGCCTCTATTTTGGCGACATTACTTTCGCATATTGTCATCATTGCTTGTGTTATTTTAATTAATAAAACCCATTAATTATCCGTTATTTCAATAGAATTGCTCTTGTCAAAATAATGGGTGTGCAGCAGTTCATGTGCCTTTTCACTCATTGGTTTACCCAAAAATTCATCGTACAGTTTAATGATGGATGGATTTTCATGAGACTTTCTTATCGTTTTGGACTTGTCATCCGAATACAGGGCTTTCTGTCTGGCCTTTAAAATATTGGAATCTCCATGGTGTAAAGGCTGTCCTCCACCGCCTATACAGCCTCCCGGACAGGCCATGATCTCTATGGCATGGTATTGTGATTTGCCCGCCCTTACCTCTTCCAAAAGCTTGCGCGCATTGCCCAGACCATGAGCAATTCCGATTTTTATTGGTGTTCCGTTAAAGTCTATTGTTGATTCCCGCACCCATTCCATACCCCTCAGCTGTTCAAAATCAACTTTGTGTAATTTCTGTTTTGTAAATACTTCATAGGCCGTTCTCACAGCCGCTTCGATCACACCACCGGTAGTACCAAAAATAACCGCTGCACCGGAAGATTCTCCCATAGGATGGTCAAATTCGGCAGGTGACAGGCTGTCAAAGTCAATTCCTGACTGTTTTATCAAACGCGCCAGCTCACGGGTCGACAAAACGAAATCGACATCCGGATTTCCATCTGTTTTGAATTCATCTCTGCTGCATTCATATTTTTTTGCCAGACAAGGCATTATGGATACCACGACCAGATCTTCCCTTTTTACACCAATCTTTTCGGCAAAATACGTCTTGGCTATAGCACCAAACATTTGTTGTGGCGACCGGGCGGTAGAGGGAATGTCTTTCATATCGGGGAAATGATGCTCAAAGAAATTGACCCAACCGGGACAGCAGGAGGTCAATAAAGGCAATTTTACCGTTGTGTCTCCATCCAGGTGTCTCGTCAATCTGTCAAGCAATTCTGCCCCTTCTTCCATAATGGTTAAATCCGCGGCAAAATCTGTATCAAAAACATAATTAAAACCCAGATCTTTCAAGGCAGCGGTCATTTTTCCGGTAACCAGCGTTCCGGGGGCATATCCAAATTCTTCACCCAGGGCTGCCCGTACTGCCGGCGCTGTTTGAACGATTACTGTTTTGGATGGATCGGCAAGCAAGCGAATTACCTTTACCGTATGGTCGATCTCTGTAAGTGCGGCGGTCGGGCAAACAGCAACACATTGTCCGCAATAGGTACAAACACTGTCCTCAAGGTTCATCTGAAAGGCAGGTGCTACCACAGACATAAATCCTCTGTTGATAGCAGACAAGGCACCAACTGTCTGAACCTCATTGCACATGGTAAGGCACCTTCTGCAGCCAATACATTTATCCATATCCCGCCTGATGGCCGGAGACCGGTCTTTGATATACTTCGATTGTTCCCCTTCGTAATACAGGTGTCTGATACCCATCTTCTGGGCCATACTCTGCAAATCGCAATCCCCATTCTTTGCACAGATCAAACAGTCGGTCGGGTGATCGCTCAAAATAAGCTGCAGTACAGTTTTTCTGCTGTTCAGAACCCGAATGGTTTGGTTCTTAATTTCCATACCCGGCAGGCATTCGGTTGCACAGGCAGGCACTAAATTTTTTCGACCTACTACTTCAACCACGCAAATCCGGCAGCCGGTTGGTTTGTGGGTGGTATTCAGGTCATGGAGATGCATATAGCATAAAGTGGGAATATTTACCCCTACACTTTTTGCAGCATCCAGTATGGTAGAACCTTTCGGTACCTGAAAATTCTTGTTGTCTATTTTTATGCTTATCGTATCCATAATAAGATCCCTTTTTGATTATTAATTTAAGCTAATGGCATCAAACTTGCATTTCTCCATACAAACCCCGCATTTAATGCAGGTGTCCTGGTTGATGACATGTACTTTTTTCTTTTCTCCTGAGATGGCATTTACCGGACAATTCCTGGCACAAACCACACATCCTATGCAATTTTCTTCACTGATATAATATCTCAGGAAGGACTTGCACTGACCGCTCGGACATTTGTGATCCACTGCGTGGGCATGATACTCTTCAAAGAAATTTTCCATCGTGGAAAGTATCGGGTTCGGAGAAGTCTGTCCGAGGCCGCAGAGAGAAGTATCCTTGACCACGACGCTCAAATTTCTCAACAGGTCGAGGTCTTCAGGGCTACCTTTATCATCGCAAAGTTTGGTAAGCATTTCGTACAAACGCTTGTTCCCGATTCGGCAGGGAGCACATTTTCCGCAGGATTCTTCCACGGTAAATTCAAGATAGAACCGCGCCATCGAAACCATGCAGTCATCTTCATCCATTACGATCATTCCCCCTGATCCCATCATGGATCCGGCTGCTGAAAGCGAGTCAAAATCGATGGGAAGGTCCAAATGTTTTTCGGTAAGGCATCCTCCTGAAGGTCCTCCGGTCTGAACTGCTTTGAACTTTTTACCGTCTCTTATCCCTCCGCCTATATCATAAATTACTTCCCGTAAAGTTGTTCCCATAGGAACTTCTATCAAACCCACATTATTCACTTTTCCTGCCAGGGCAAAAACTTTGGTTCCCTTGGATTTTTCGGTGCCTATACCTGCAAACCAGGCCGAACCCTTGTTGATGATGGGAGCTATATTGGCAAAGGTCTCTACGTTGTTTACGTTCGTCGGTTTGTTTTCATAACCCGAAACGCTCGGGAATGGGGGTTTGAGCGTTGGTTCGCCGCGCAGACCCTCCATTGAGTGGATCAGGGCTGTTTCTTCTCCGCAAACAAAAGCTCCGGCACCGTATTTGATCTCTATATTGAAGTTGAAATCAGTCCCGAATATTTTCTCGCCTAACAAGCCATAGGCCTTTGCCTGACCCAGGGCAATTTTCAGCCGTTTGATCGCCAGAGGATATTCTGCTCTGATATAAACTATTCCTTTGTCAGCTCCAATTGAATAACCGCAGATGGCCATGGCCTCAATGACGGAATGCGGGTCGCCTTCCAGTACGGAACGGTCCATAAAAGCCCCGGGGTCGCCCTCATCCGCATTACATACCACATATTTCTGGTCAGCCTGGCTCTTGCTGGTTATTTCCCATTTCAGGCCGGTTGGAAATCCACCTCCTCCGCGGCCGCGCAATCCACTTTTGATGATTTCCTGAGTAACATCAACCGGAGTGTATTCTGTTAAACATTTAGCGAGAGCGGCATACCCGTCTTTTGCAATGTAATCCTCTATCTCTTCAGGATCGATAAATCCGCAGTTTCGAAGCGCTATCCGGTACTGTTTCTTTTCTGTGCCACTGATCTCATATACCTCATTGAACACCAGCCTTTCGACGATCTTATTGTTCAGCAGATGCTGAATAATGATGTCGTCAATATCATCCTTGGTTACTGTTGAATACTCAACATGATCCGGATAAACAATCAGGTTCGGACCCAGGGTACATTTGTTAAAGCAAACAGAATGGACTGCATTGATCTCCTGGTCAAGCCCGTATTCCTTTAACTTTACATTGATAAAATCGACCAGATCAACATTTGATGCTGCCTGACATGAACACCCGTTACATACAAGCAAAGTCTTTTTATACTTAGGACTCATTTTTTATACTATTTTGAGTTTTTATTCTTTTTTACGATTCCCTTTAGATTATGTGGCCAGCACATAATTAATCGGGATTATTCCATCCACCAGTTCTCCCTTTTTGATGAATTTTTCAATAATTTCATCTGCCTTCTTTGTGTCAACATAGCCAAACATGACGGGCTCTTCATCAGGCATGGTGATTTCTATGGTTGGTTCGGCATAACAGTAGCCCATACAGCCCGTTTGCTTGACTCTGGCCATGATGTTTCTTTTGGGAAGTTCTTCAATTAAAAATTCCATCACACTTTTAGCGCCCGACGCGATACCGCAGGTTGCCATTGCAACCTTGATCTCAACCAGTTTTTTATTGCCGTTTTCTGCAATCAGTTTCTGGTTAGTTTTTTCTATGGAAGATTTTAGTTTTTTCAAATCTTCTACTGACTTTATTACTGCCATAACTTAATTTTTAACTTATTTAAACACTGCTTTCGGAATTTCTCTAAAATTTATATGCCTGTTAATACTTTTTCCTGCTTCGGAGTAAAATGTTTGGAATCTCCCCATTCATTATATCCGATACAACTTCCTGTCATTCCAATTCTTACATCAAGACACTGGTTACAATCCGCCGGACCCTCATCAACACAAGGTTTGTCTTCATATAATTTGTAGCTCTTCCTGTACATGCCCGGACTGATATTCGGCATGAGTATATTGGCTCCGATCCTGATCGCCTTCTCTCTACCTACCGGATCCAGGGCCTGAAGGGCTGTTGCAGCTGCTATATTGATGTCTTTCATCATGATTCTCAAGGCTGCGATCATTTTAAAAGCCAGATCCAGTCTTTGCTGTCTGCTGATCAACAAGTCCTTCTCAGCGTACAGAGGCGTGTCCCTGTGTTCAACATACGGGCCCATTCCAACCATATCCACATCCAGTTCTCTTAAAAAAAGCAGGTCGGACGCCAGATCTTCTGTGGTTTGACCGGGTAAGCCAATCATTACCCCGGTTCCTAACTGAAATCCGGACTTTCTTATGTTGTGCAGGGCATTCACCCGTTTTTCAAAACTGTGCCTGTCGTTGCCGGGGTGAATTCTGTTGTAAAGTGCCTGTATCGAAGATTCGATTCTCAGCAGATACCTGTGCCCGCCGGCTTTAAACCACTCGCGGTAAACTTCTTCACTTTGCTCTCCCAGGGAAAGGGTGATACCCAATTTTCCCCCGCTGATCTTTTTGATTTCTTTGAGCAATTCTGTAATACCTGAAGTAAATCCCGCATCACATCTCTCCCCGGCCTGAATCACAATGCTGCCGTATTGATGCTCCAGGGCATATCGGGCACATTCAAGGACTTCTTCATTGGACAAGGTGTAACGGAGCTGATTTTTGTTCGATTTTCTGATACCACAGTAGTAACAATCCTTGATACAAACGTTGGAATATTCGATCAAGCCCCGTAAATGAACTCTGTTCCCGATATAATGGTCTGTTATTTCCCGTGATCGTTTGAACAAAAGTTGTTTGTCCTCACCCTCCGCTTCAAGCATGGCGATGATATCCTGCTTATCTAAAAACTCCTTGTTCAATATTTTTTCAAAACCGTTCACAGTTCAAACAGATTCAGGTATTGGTATTTTATTCATAAAAGGTTGCACGGCTCTGTCAAGGATTCCGTGCATATAGGCTATTGAGAGTCCGTAATTGGTAACCGGTATCGCTGCGTCCAGTGCAGGTTTAAGTCTGCTCATCAGCTGCTTTCGCGTGATCATGCAGGCGCCGCATTGCACCACGAGCTGGTAATCCGTTATGGGTTTCTGAATTTCTGAAAGGCCTGCCGCCACATCAAATTCCAGATCTTTTCCGCTGAATTTCCTGATCCAGGCAGGGATTTTATACCTTCCTATATCTTCACAACTCACCTGGTGCACACAGGATTCAAGGATCAGAATTCTGTCGCCGTCCCTCAGATCGGAGAGTTTTCTTGCCCCTTTGATATATTCTTCAAAGGGACCCCGCATGTGTGCATAGACCACACTGAAACCTGTGAGTGGGATATCAGCCGGGATGATCTTGTTCACAAACTCAAATGCCTGGCTGTCTGTAATGACCAGATCCGGCCTTATTCCTGTTTTCTTGAAAAAAGTTTCTACCTCAGTTTCTTTTAATACAATATTTACGGCGTGGTTGTCAAGAACATCCCTGATGGCCATGGCCTGAGGCAGGATCATCCTTCCGTCCGGCGCTTCGGAATCAACGGGTGTGATGAGCATTACGATGTCATCCTTTTTTATAATATCTCCCAGCAGCGTGGTTTTCTGATAGGCTGTCGGGGGTATAGTAACTTTCAGCTGTTCGATGACGTCTGCTATGCGCATGGAGGTTTTCACGCTGCAGGTCTCAACTGCAGCTCCCGTATACTGACCGATTGCCAGCAGGGTATCTTCTGTCAGTTTCTCTATGTCTTCCTTGTTGTGTACAGTAAAATACGCAATATCATATTTATTGAATTCACTGATGAGCATCTGTTCAAAAGATCCGAAGGTATTGTTGGAAATAAGGAGGATGGCTGCATCAAGTTGCGGGAGGGTCTGCAAGGTTTTTTCAATTCTTTTGGCTCCGAGTTCACCGCTATCATCTATACCGGCTGTATCGATCAATATGGCCGGGCCTATACCAAAAATTTCTATGGATTTTTTAACGGGATCGGTGGTGGTTCCTGCAATGTCGGATACTATGGCTACCTCAAGTCCGGTCAGGGCATTTATAAAGGAGCTCTTCCCGGCATTTCTTCTTCCGAAGATACCAATGTGCGGTTTGTTGTCCTTGCCTTTGCCCATGTTGCTTTTCTCATTTAGAAAAGTTTGTACTTCTGAAAATTTCCGACTATTTTACTCAGTAATTTAGATCCCGTTCACCGGCCTTTACCCTCTCGAGTCTTTTTTCAAGAGAAACTTTCAACTTTTTATTTTCTATTTCATCAACTGTTTTCCGAATAACTTTCCACCCTTTTTCGGCCGTAGCCTCATCTGCATAATCCGTTATATATTCCGCCAGGGTCAGGGTGGCGTTTGGTGTGCAATATTTTTTAATGAATCCGGGTACTGAGAACTCCATAAAATGTTCGCCTGTTCTGCCCAGCCGGTAACAAGCCGTACAAAAAGAGGGGATCATTTCCTTATCCAGCAGCTCGTTGATTATTTCGCTGAGCGAACGTTCATCATTGATCATGAACTGGCCTTTGTTGAGGTTCTGTTCCTGGTTGAGTGTCCGGGAATAAGCACCAATTTCAATTTTGGTCCCGCCATCGATCTGGGAAACTCCGTACTGAATGATCTCATCGCGCAATGCCTCCGGTTCTCTGGCCGTCAGGATCATGCCTGTATAGGGCACTGCCAATCTGAGGATAGCGACCAGTTTTGCAAAATCCTCATCCGATACAAAATATTTTGAGCCCACTTCCAAACCGGAAGCGTCCTTGATCCTGGGAAACGAAATGGTATGCGGGCCCACATTGTAACAGGCCTCGAGATGGCTGGTATGACGCACCAGCGCAAGAACCTCGTATCTCCAGTCATAGAGTCCAAACAAAACACCGATCCCGACATCGTCCAAACCGGCCTCCTGTGCCTTGTCCAACGCGATCAGGCGGTTTTCAAAGCTGGCCTTTTTACCCCCCAAATGGTACATTTTATATGCATCGGGGTGGTAGGTTTCCTGAAAGATCTGATAGGTACCTATGCCGGCCTCTTTTACTATCTTATAACCTTCTATCTCCATTGGTGCCGCATTAATATTTACCCTGCGGATCTCACCCTTGTCTCTTTTTACACTGTAAGCAACTTTTACGGTATGTGCAATGAATTCCGGGCTGTACTCCCTGTGTTCTCCAAAAACCAAAACCAATCGTTTCTGTCCGCTATCTTCAAGTGCCTGAATCTCATTGGTGAGTTCCTGGTCATTCAGCGTTTTGCGCTCGGCATCTTTGTTGGTCACCCGAAAGCCGCAATAAGAACAATTGTTTTGGCATTTGTTTCCGATGTACAGGGGTGCAAACAAAACGATACGGTTTCCGTAAACCAACTGTTTAAGCGCCCTGGCTCCATCTTTTATCTTTTGGATCTGTACAGGATCAGTGGTGTTTACCAGTACTGCAACCTCCTGCATACTCAGTCTTTGCTTCGAAAGTGATTTTGCGATCACCCTGTCGACTTCATCATTTCCTGAAGGAGTGTTTCTGATCAGGTCCCAAATCTCCCCGGCATCAATGAATGGTTTCATTGGATGATCAGGTACAGCATATTTTTCAGGACAAAATTTCATATCAATAAGATTAATAATATGAATAATTTAAATTAATCCTATAATTATTGATATAATATCAACGGGATGGCTATAACTTGCGTACTTTTTGAGATATCAATAAATAAATGTCTTAATCCATATCAAATGTATTGATATTTTTCTGTTAATTACATGACAAAAATCATAGGTTTTACAAGCCTTTCTGCACAAGATCGCCACAAAAATGTACCCTTTTGAACAATCTCAAAAAGGAAAACGTTATAGTCACCAAACTGTTGAATTTTTTCCTTGAAAAGAAGTAAAATACCGTTGTTATTTGTTAAAATATCAATTGATGATTTTTGTAAAATATTTTAATTCTTTCATTATTTTTTTACCCTGCTATTTAGGCTTTAACTTTCCATAACACAATTTTCTCATGTCAGATACTTATAAAAAAACACTTTGGTCTGCAGGATTGGTTTTTTAATTTTCTTTTTGTGTAAATTTTTCTTTTTTATTGATTTTTTACTAATAAATATGCATTTTTATTGTGCTATTTATAATGAGTATTCTAATATTTGTAATGAAAATACATTATTGATAATTTAAGTTATGACAATTATGATTGCTAATATGCGTATTTTATACTACCTTTAATAGCAAATTCAAATCATTTGTTATGGTAATTACACACAAGCCGGATCGCAGCAAGCTTATGCCTGTTCTATGGGATATTCAGCGAAAAAAAAGATGTATTGAACCTGAAGATATCACAAAAATTGCTCAGGTTTTTGATATATCCAAAGTAGAACTGGAAGGAATCATAAGTTTTTATCATTTTTTTCACTTCAAAGACGTTGGAAAATATACGATCTACCTCAATAATTCGATCATTTCGGAATTTGCCGGCAGGGCTGAAATAAAAAAAGCATTTGAGGAAGCGATTGGCATAACGCTTGGAAAAGTAACCCCTGACAGGATGTTCGGGCTTTTTGAAACTCCCTGCATTGGCCTCAGTGACCAGGAGCCCTCCTGTTTAATAAACTTTAAACCTTTCACCCAGCTCACCCGGGAAAAGGTATTCGAAATAATTAACTTGTTAAAGGCCGGCAAGAACCCATCTGAAATTTGTGATGTGCCTCTGAGCAACATAAGATATACTCCGCCCCCTGAACGAACCATTTTCTTCAAGCCATATACCCATTTTTCATCACTTGCTGCCCTTCAGCAATACAACCCTGATGAAATTATAGAAATCATCAAACAATCAAAGTTGGCCGGACGCGGCGGCGCCTTTTTTCCAACAGGATTAAAATGGCAGTTTTGCAGGCAAAATCAGTCTGACCAGAAATACATTATCTGCAATGCAGATGAGGGAGAACCGGGCACATTTAAAGACAGGGTACTCATGCAGGAGCACCCGGAACTGATGATCGAGGGAATGATCTTTGCCGCATATGCGGTTGGAGCAAGTAAGGGAGCCATTTATTTACGGGCTGAATACATGTATTTAAAAGATTCCATTGAAAACCTGTTAAAAAAATATCGTGAAAACGGATACCTCGGAAAAAATATTCCCTCCAGAATTCCTTTCGATTTCGATATCTATGTGCATATGGGAGCCGGAGCCTATGTGTGTGGTGAAGAAACTGCTTTGATCAGCTCAATGGAAGGAAAACGGGGAGAACCGGGAACCAAGGAATTTTTCCCTGTACAAAAGGGGTTTCATGGCAAACCGACCGTTGTTAATAATGTGGAGACCCTTTGTACTGTACCCAGAATCTTTGAAATGGGAGTAGAAAACTGGTTGAAAATAGGAACGACTAAAACGCCCGGGACAAAAGTTCTGAGCGTTTCAGGCGATTGCCCTAACAAAGGCATTTATGAAATTGAATGGGGCATGAAATTCAGTGATTTTCTCAAACTGACCGGAGTAGAGAAACCAAAGATTATTCAATTTAGCGGTCCATCCGGTGATTGTCTTTCCATAACGCCTAATGAAAGCAGAACTTTGCGTTCCGCACCCAGAAAATCACGCGATTTTTTAGCCGATAACGAACACAACAGAACGATTAGCGGTGAAGATATTACCTGTGGTGGCTCGGTCATGATCTTCAATGAAACACGTGACTTACTTCATATCCTCAAATCTTATTCCGATTTCTTCGTCTTTGAATCTTGTGGGATTTGTGTACCCTGCAGAACCGGAAATTTTTTGTTAAATAAAAAATTAAACAAAATTATACATGGTCATGCTGAGAAAAAGGACCTTGACGATATTATTTCCTGGAGCCATATCATAAAGACCAGCAGTCGATGTGGTTTGGGTCAGATGTCAAACAATGCCCTGCTGCAGGCGATCGCAAAATTCCCTGAGGTTTTTGACCGCGCTCTTTCTGAAAATTCTGATTTTAATAAATCCTTTAATTTAGAAACTGCCACGGCCGAATATGACCGCATTATTAACGAAATCAATGCCAATTATGAATAAGTTAGTCAATATTACCATAGATGGAAAAGCCATCCAGACCCTGGAAGGGAGAAACCTGGTGGATGTTGCAAAGGAAAATGGTGTTTTTATTCCTACTTTGTGCTATTTCAGAGACCTGCATCCGCTTGGTACCTGCCGTATATGTACGGTTTCATTGAATGGCAGGTATACTACCGGTTGCACAACTAAAGTGGTCGATGGGATGCAGATTGAGGTCAACACACCGGAATTGTTAGACAACCGCAAGGCCATCATTGAAATGCTTTATGCCGAAGGCAATCACTTCTGCCCTTCCTGTGAAAAGAGTGGTAAATGCGATATGCAAAATCTGGGTTATGATATGGGTATCACTGTTACACGTTTCTCTCATGTCTTTACCAATAAGCTGGTGGATTTCAATCCTAAAAGGATGATCATGGAATCAAACCGCTGTATTTTGTGCAAGCGATGTGTGGAGCAGGTTAAAACCAAAGATGGCCAGGATGTGTTTTCTTTTGTCAACCGCGGCGTAAAAACGCATGTACAGATAGATTATGAACAGGAAGCCAAAATGAGTGAAAGTGAAGCCATGAGAGCGATGAACCTTTGCCCCGTGGGCGCGATCCTGGTAAAAGGAATGATCAATGAAGAACCTTTTGGCGAAAGAAAATACGACCTTTTGGGAAGTCATAAATCAAAAACATTTAACGGAGAACCTTTGTTCAAGGAAGAGCACGAAAAATATATTGTTGCCACTACCTCGCTTGCAGGCTGCTTCGGATGTCATATGTCCCTGCTGGATATCGATACGGAATTGATTGATATGCTTGATATAGTTGAGTTTAACAAGTCCCCTTTAACGGATATCAAAACATTTTCCAAACGCTGTCATATCGGACTGATAGAAGGGGGCTGTTCCAGCAATGAAAACGTGCATGTGCTGAAGGAATTCAGGAAAAAATGTGACATTCTCATCAGTTTTGGAGAATGTGCCATCATGGGCGGTATTCCGGCGATGCGCAATTTCATCCCGCTTCAGGAGTGCCTGGAAGAATCCTATCTAAATAGCACAACAAGTGAACTCGGAGCGAACATTATTCCAGGGCACGAGGATATTCCAAAATTACTGAACAATGTTTATCCCTGTAATGAAATTGTAAAAATTGACTATTATATTCCCGGTTGCCCGCCCAATGCGCAGCATATCTGGAAAGTAGTGAAAAGTATCTTACTGGGTGAAGAATTTTCTATCGCTCACGATGAATTTAAATACGATTAATAAATAAATTATTGATTCGGTCCCGATATAAGACCGGCAGAACCCTGCCAAATCTTAAAACAATTTCCGGATCAATTGAAAATCATAAAAAATATGTCTCAAAAATTAGTCATAGATCCTGTTACCCGCGTGGAAGGCCACGGGAAAGTAACCATCCATTTAGACGATGACAATAAAGTAAAAGACGCCTTTTTCCATATCGTGGAATTCAGAGGTTTTGAACGGTTCATACAAGGACATCCCTATTGGGAAGCCCCGGTTTTGGTGCAGCGCTTATGCGGAATATGCCCGGTGAGCCACCATCTGGCAGCTGCCAAGGCCATCGACCAGATCGTAGGTTTGAACCCGGAAGATCTCTCTATTCCTGCCCAAAAGATCAGAAAATTATTGCATTTCGGTCAGGTATTCCAGTCGCATGCCCTGCACTTTTTCTATCTGGCCTCTCCTGATCTGCTTTTTGGTTATGATGCCGACCCATTAAAAAGAAATGTGGTGGGAGTTGCCATGGAGTATCCTGAACTCGCCAAAAAAGGGATCCTGATGAGAAAATTCGGTCAGGAGATTATCAAACTGATCACCGGTAAAAAAATTCATGGCATTTCAGCTACGCCAGGCGGCGTCCACAAACACATCAATGCCAAAGAGATCAGTTATTTTATGGATGGAAAAGAAATACCCAACATCAATACCATGATAGATTGGTCTCTGGAGATGATCCAGTTTATGAAAGTTTACCACGAAAACAACAAGGTGTTTTTGGACTCTTTTGCTGCCTATCCTTCAGGTCATCTTGGATTGGTAAATAAAAAGAATGGCTTTCTGGAATTGTACGACGGCCTTTTGAGAGCTACAGATTCCGAAGGTAACATTACCCTAAATGACATTTCCAATGAGGATTATGCAAATTATTTTTATGAAGGGGTTGAGCGCTGGTCATATTTAAAATTCCCTTATCTGAAACATCTGGGCAGAGAAAAAGGCTGGAACAGGGTGGGTCCTCTGGCACGTATTAATATTTGCAATGGTATTGAAACACCTTTTGCCGAAAGAGAAAGGCAGGAATTTAAAGCGGCAACCGGCGGCAAGACCAACAACATGACCATGTACACCCACTGGGCTCGATTGATAGAAGTATTGTATTGTGCTGAAATGATGCGAAATTTATTGCATGACCACGACCTGCTCAGCAATGACCTTTTGAGAAAAGGCGAAAGACGGAACAGGGGTGTTGGAATCATTGAAGCCCCGAGAGGCACCCTGATCCACGATTATGAAGTAGATGAAAAAGACCGGATAACCCATTGTAACCTGATCGTATCAACCACACACAACAACGAACCCATGAACCAGGCCGTTCGCTGGGTAGCTAACAATGTTATGGATGGCAGACCCAAAATTACGGAGGGCATGCTCAACCAGGTCGAAGTGGCTATCAGGGCCTATGACCCCTGCCTGAGCTGCGCAACCCATGCCATGGGCCAGATGCCTATGGAAGTTAACCTGTTCGATGCAAAGGGTAATCTAATTGACGAAATGATTAGAAATTAAGAATTCCAATCCATAACCAGTAGCTCCTTTTACGGAAAAGAATACAGGGAAGGGCTTATTTATGAAAAGAGCAATTATTATAGGAATCGGAAATTCCGGCCGGCAGGACGACGGCCTCGGCTGGGCATTTCTTGAAAAAATAGAACAAGAAATGCCCGACCTGTACGATTTTGAATACAGGTATCAGTTACAGATTGAAGATGCCGAACTAATCTCACATTATGACAGCGTTCTGTTTGTAGATGCTGATCTCAACATTCACCCACAGGGTTTTAGTATTCAACCTTTACTATCCCGGGCAACAAATAGTTACACCTCCCATGAACTGAGTCCCGGAACCGTTTTGGACCTCTGCAAAAAAGTATATAGAAAATCCCCTGATTGCTATTTACTCGCCATTTCAGGCAACTCCTTTGATTTAGAAATGGGCCTCACTACTTTTGCCAAAATCAATTTGGCAAGTGCCCTGAGGTTTTTTGAAAAGGAGTATTTGCAATCCTAATCACCATTTTTTACAAACCAAACAATTATCACCTTATAAATTAAATTTTCTGATTAAATTTAGACCTTACAACTATTAAATATTTTTCTTATGTGCGGAACTTGCGGATGCGGCAACAATGAAAATGGCCCGGTGATTTTAAAGCCGGGAGAACACAAACACCATGATCATGACCACCACCATGATCATCATTACCATGACCATGATCACAACCACGATGATCATCATCATCACCATGATCATCACCATCACCACGAACCACATAGTCATACACACAGCCACGAGGATTATGATCACGACCATAGCGACCATAATAAAACTGTTGTTGCCATTGAAAAAAATATCCTTCAGCACAATGATAAAATGGCAGCCAGAAACCGGGGTTATTTTGATGCAAAAAACAT
>JBFYPZ010000040.1:0-17304 GCA_041303035.1 Flavobacteriaceae bacterium | reverse complement strand
GGCATAGATCATCCCGGAAACTCCGGCTACGCAACCCATTTCGGTAACCGGCAGGCGCACAATATCCTGCCTCAGTTGCAGCCTGTTGATCAGATATGCATCTACCGAGGGGATCATGATCCCGGTGCAGCTCACGGTGATGATATAATCCAGCGCTACGGGATCAATTTTGGCTTTGTCAAGTGCTTTTCTCAAGGCCTGCTCAGCGAGATCTGTGCACTCCCTGGCATACAGGGCATTCTTTTCCTCAAAAGAAGTATTCATAAATACATCTTCGGCATCCATAATCGAATAGCGCCTTTCTACACCTGCATTCTCAAACAATTTGATAACTTTTCGCTGAAATCTTTTTTCCTGACCGGACAGCCAAACCTTCAGAAAAGGCAGAATCTCTTCCGTAGTTCTGGTGAACTTCGGCAATTGTTTTGCGACGGAAATAATTCTTACTGCCATTTATTTCTTTATTATCCATTGGTAGCGAAAAGCCCATTTCCACTGTATGCTGCTTTTGGCATTAATACTCTTTGACATGTTCTCGAGATCTTCCCTTTTAAATGCTTTGCGAATGGAGATCAGGCCATCCTCCCTGGTCATCGGATTCCTGATGAACAGACCCAATATTTGGAATAAGGAATAAGCCACCGCATTTCTGTGGAGATCATTTACGACCATTCCCAGGGTAGCGGTTTTCATAACCGACTGCAACAGGGTGACTATTTCTTCTTCAGAAAAATGGTGCAGGAATAAGGTTGCCAGAACCAGATCGTATTCAAGTTTTTGAAATTCTTCTGAAAAAACATCCAGTTGCTGAAAACTGAGTTCCTTGTAATTGCCAGACAATTTTCTCGCATAGGCAACGGTATGTGCATTGGCATCTATACCGATCAAACGGAAATCGTAGCCCGCTTTATTGCCGTATTCGGCAATACACCTCAGCAAATCGCCATTGCCGCAACCCATATCGACAATCGTGAGCGGTTTGTCAGCGGGATGATCCTTCAGAATTTTTCTCAAACCGTTCATGGTTACCTGATTTCCGCCGAGATACCTGTTGATCCGCGCCAGCTGGTCCAGTGTTTCGGTCAGCAAGTCACCCTGAACAGTAAAGTCATCCATCTGCTCAGCCTCCATTTTCCTTTTGCTTGTGTCTATTAAAAAACTCATTCTGCTTTCATCGGTTTTCCATGTGTTAAAGTAATGATTTTTGTCAAGGTTTTTGGGAAGGCTCTTAAAATAGAAAATAAAGAACCCGATAAGCCGTACTTTTTAAATACTGCGGCAATCACCCGGCCCGCTTTTAAGCGATATTTAAATTCAGCATTCCAGGCTTTTTCATAACTCTTTTCCATGGCTTGGCGCGAAGGGTACTCTTCATTAAAAAACGAGATAATGTGCCTTGACAGGATTTGTGCGCTGCGTATGGCCATTCCCATACCGTTGCCACATAAGGGATGAATGAGGCCTGCGGTATCGCCACACATCAGGATATGATTTTCCACCGGATCCTTGTCCTCAAAAGAGATCTGGCTAATGGTCAGTGGTTTCGGAAACAGTGGTTCACAATTTTCGAATACAGCTTTCAGGTATGGATTTTTATACAATACGCTTTTTTGAAATTCTGCTATATCCCTGTATTTTTTAAATGATTCAAAATCCGTGATGTAACAGGCATTTATACTTCCATCCTCCACTTTCGACAGTCCGCAATACCCTCCTTGAAAGGTGTGCAGCGCAACCAAATCTTCGGGAAAATCTCCTTTCAGATGGGTTTTAACTGCCAGAAAAGGAGCCTCCCTGCTGATAAAATCCCTGTTCAGGGCTATATCCAGTGCCGCGCGTTTTCCATAGGCAGCTACCACAATTTGTGCGCTTATCCATTGTCCGCTCCGTGTCTTTACCCTGAAATGGTCATTTTCAAATTGTATGTCCGTTGCTGTTTCTTCCATGATAATAACCCCCTGTTCTCTTGCCTTTTGGGCCAGACTGGCATCGAAAGCGTAACGCGACAGTCCGAAGCCGCCCAAAGGCAGGATCGTTTCAAGATGTCTGTCACTGGGTGTACTGAGGCGGAACCTGGATATTTTCTTTGCTCCCATACCAAAAGGATCAATATCCAGCCAGTTCAGATAAGGAAGCACTTCATTGGAAACATATTCCCCGCAGACCTTGTGTCTGGGATAGTCGTTTTTTTCGAGAACCAGGGTCGCAATTCCGAACCTGGAAAGATGAATTGCAGCAGTCAGGCCGGCGAGTCCTCCTCCCACAACGATCACCGCATAGTCTGTTTCAGGTTTTTTTATATTCTTGCTCATTTTCGCGGTGTAATTGATTCTATCAGGATCTGTTTTAAATATGCTGCCGGGAATAAAGTTAAACCTATTTTTTTGCTTTAAAAATCTTATTTTCGTAACTAACAGTAATCAGTAAAAATTTAACAAATAATTTGGCGATGGTTAAAACAAGATGTGCCTGGTGCGGCGAAGACCCGCTTTATATTGCTTACCACGATCAGGAATGGGGAAAACCTGTTTGGGATGATAAAACACTTTTTGAGTTCCTGATACTGGAAACTTTTCAGGCGGGTTTGAGCTGGATTACTATTTTAAGAAAAAGAGAAAATTTCCGGGAAGCTTTTGATCATTTTGATTACAAAAAAGTTGCCGGGTATGGAGAGGAAAAATACGAGGCACTCATGGAAAATCCGGGTATCATCCGCAATCGGTTAAAGATCAGAAGTGCTATCAGCAATGCGGTGTCTTTTATGAAAATTCAGGAGGAATTCGGGTCTTTTTCTGATTATATCTGGGCTTTTGTGGATCACAAACCTGTTGTCAATGAATGGAAATCCATGAAGGATCTTCCGGCCCGAACAGAAATTTCGGACCTCATTTCAAAAGACCTGAAAAAACGCGGTTTTAAGTTTGTGGGTTCTACCGTGGTTTACGCACACATGCAGGCTACCGGTATGGTAAATGACCATGTAACCCCTTGTTTCAGATACCCTGAATTAATAAAATAAATCCACAGTTTAGAACGGCATGAGCCTTATTCCTATTCCGTTGTTATGGCTGTTATTGCTTTCGGCTGCACGGGTATATAGATCTCCGTGATCAGGTCTGCAGGATTCGGTGTGGTTGCGGGGCTGTTGACATAGATCTCAAAAGGTTCACCGTTTTCAATCGATTGATACTCCGTAAGTTTTGCCGCTGCCTCCATGGCACCTTTCCATGCATTGTCCGAGTTTTCATAGCCTCCTTTGAGAATGGTTTTGAAATAGGTACCGGCAGGCATCAGTCCGGAGGTGACATTACTGCTCAATGGAGTTACCATTTTTTCTGCTACCGGATAACATACGGAATATATGGCTGTACCATTTGTTTCATCGTATTTGTGGTACAGTGTAAATGGACTTCCGGTTGATCTCACCTTGTTCTCGTCAATAAACGCCTTCATTTTAAGCATCATTATGGGGTATTTTACACCGATCTCATCAATGCGGCTGGACATGGTAGTTCCCAGATAATAACCTCCGCTATACTCAACCACACCCACATTTTCTATACTAAAAACCTTTACTTTCTTTTGTATATGGGCATCCAGCAATTCCAACCCCCTTGCTTCCATCGGCCCCAGCTGATCTTCCATGCTTTTCGCCATCCAGCGTGTAAAAAAGCCCATTTCCCCACTCATTCCCCAGGTTACATGCGTGCCCTCCTTTACTTTTTCCAGGATCCAGTAAACATCGGATTTCATATCTCCCAAAGGGGTATTGAAAACAACTTCCTGGTCCAGTCTGGTCGGTTTTTCGACTTTTAAGGTTCTCATCATCCCTGTACCCTCCTTGCCCGTCCAGGTATAGCTTGCCCCTTCACCAACCGTATTTGCCGGATATTCGGCAACCAGAGTCGGGTCTTCCTCATTCCAGGGCCCCCAGACTTCCCAGGTCTTATAATCGTTCAACTCATTAAAAACTACTTCCGGTTCTGCTTTGACCAGTGCCGAGCGCTTTACATCGTATTTTCCGTTGAGTGTAGCCAGATAGATTGCTCCGATCACAACAATGATTAACAAAAACAGAAGAATGTATTTTAATGCTTTCATGAAGATTGGGTTTATTTTTTAAAACAAATATATGAATTTAGTAATTTCTTTTAAAATATATTAAATTTTTGCTCATGCTGATAATTCCGGGCAGGTTTGATTTTAAAAACTTTAAAATTTAAGTACAGCCCCCTGATTTTAATTTTTATGCTGTAATTTGCAGTCTGAATGGAGGACAGACAAAACCCCGGAAAAATGACTGGAATTGTGGTAAAATCTACCGGTAGCTGGTATGCTGTACTGACCGATGAAAAAGAGGTCCTGTGCAGGATCAAAGGTATTTTCAGAACCAGGGGAATAAAAAGTACCAATCCGGTGACTGTTGGAGATATCGTTGATTTTGTCATGGAAGAAAAGCATGGGAACGGGATCATAACCCGCATACATGAGCGAAAGAACTACATCATCCGCAAATCCGTAAAACTCTCGAAGCAGACGCATATCATAGCGGCAAACATAGACATCGCCTTTCTGCTGGTCACTTTGGACCATCCGCCTACCTTTCCGCCATTTATAGACCGCTTTCTGGCCACGGCCGAAGCTTATGGCATTGAAGCTGTATTGTTGTTTAACAAGGTCGATCTTTACGTGACAGAGGATATGATCGCCCAAAAAAATGCGCTGATCGCCCTGTACAGAAAAATTGGCTACACCTGCCTGGAGATTTCGGTAGCTACGCGGTTGAACATAGACCAGGTAAAAGAGCTTATGCTGGGAAAAATAACCATGTTCTCGGGTCATTCAGGGGTAGGCAAATCCTCATTGATCAATCTGCTGGATCCGGAACTAAATCTCAAAACAGCTGAAATTTCAACCCAGCATAAACAAGGGCAACATACAACGACTTTTGCTGAAATGTTTGTGCTTCATACAGAACCTGTAAGCTATATCATCGATACCCCCGGTATCAAGGGTTTTGGTGTGGTAGATTTCAGTCAGGAAGAGGTTGGCGACTATTTCAAAGAAATATTTGCTTTGAAACAGCATTGCAAATTCAGCAATTGCATTCATGTAAATGAACCGAAATGCGCTGTTAAAGAAGCCGTTGAATCGGGTGAGATTGCACTCTCCAGGTATAAAAGTTATCTTCAGATCCTGGCCGGGGAGGACGAAAACTACCGGACTGATACATTTTAATCTTTCAATTAAATCACAATGAAAGCTGTAATACAAAGGGTTTCAGAGGCATCTGTACGAATCGACGGAAAAATCCACTGCAAGATTTCTGAGGGCCTGCTCATCTTATTGGGGGTAGGTACAGCGGATACCCAGATTGATATTGACTGGTTATCAAAAAAAATAGCCAATCTGCGCATTTTTGATGATGAAGCCGGTGTCATGAACAGATCCGTTACAGAAATAAAAGGCGAGATCATCGTGGTTAGCCAGTTCACGTTGCTTGCCAGTACAAAAAAAGGCAACCGGCCTTCTTATATACTAGCGGCCCGACCTGATACTGCAATTCCGCTTTACGAACAATTTACGAAAAAGCTAGCTCAGGAAACAGGAATTGAAGTTAAAACCGGAATTTTTGGTGCAGATATGAAAGTCAGTCTGGTCAATAATGGGCCTGTTACCATTCTGATGGATTCAAAAAATAAGGAGTGATCTAAAATTCAGAATTTGACAGACCGGATACCCCCGAAGCATTGGGATTCCACCCTCAGATTCTCCGGCACGGAATGCAGAAAGAACAGAAAGGAATTGAATTGGAATAAAAGTGAGTTTTAACAATTGCAATCCTTACCGCAATCCGGCTTTTTCTTTTTTGGTTTGAGCACATACTTTTTTATCAAAAAATAGACTGCAAACAGCAGGAGTCCGTATGCCAGTATTTGTTGCAGCATCAGCTCAAGAGGTTATAGATTAAAAAAGACGATATATAGGCCAGAATACCCATCCCTGTCAATTGCAGTATGGGCCATTTCCAGGAATTCGTTTCTTTCTTCACAATAGCAATGGTACTGATACATTGCAGGGCAAAGGCATAAAAAAACAGCAGGGACATCCCAACAGGAAAACTAAATTGTTTTTCACCGGTATCTGCATTTACCTCGCTGGCCATTTTCTGTTTGATGGTAAGTGTATCTTCTGTATCACCCACGCTGTATATGGTTGCCAGGGTACCTACGAAAACCTCCCTTGCAGCGAAGGAGGAAATGATCGCAATCCCTATTTTCCAGTCAAAACCCAATGGGCTGATGGCTGGTTCAATGGCTCTGCCCATCACTCCAATATAAGAATGCTCCAGTTTATAAGAAGCCAGCTTGTTTTCATAATCTGCAGAGTTCTCATCAATGGCGTATTTCCTGGTGACATTTTCGCTTGCATTTTTAAAATCTGCAGGCCCGTTAGAAGCCAAAAACCATAAAATTATTGAAATTGCCAAAATAATTTTTCCTGCCCCAAAAACGAAAGCCTTGCTTTTTTCAACTACCGTGTAAAAGACATTTTTTAAAGAGGGTACTTTATAATTAGGCATTTCAGCAACAAAGACAGACTGACCCCTTACCTTAATTATTTTATGAAGCAGGTAGCCCGAAAACAGAGCTGTTGCAAAACCGAGAATATACAGGGCAAAAAGCGTTAAACCCTGGAGTCCGAATACGCCTAGTATTCTGGTTGGAGGAATGATTAGGGCGATGATTATAGCATAGACAGGCAAGCGTGCAGAACAGGTAGTGAACGGGGTGACCAGAATGGTGATCAGGCGTTCTTTCCAGCCCCCTATGTTTCTGGCCGACATGATAGCCGGAATGGCACAGGCCGTACCCGAAATCAGGGGCACCACACTTTTACCGCTCATACCGTATTTCCTCATGATCTTATCCATTAAAAAAACAACCCGGCTCATATAACCGGTCTCCTCCAGAATTGACACAAAAAGAAAAAGAATCACAATTTGCGGAATAAAGATCAGAATACCGCCAATTCCGGGAATAATTCCTTCGGCCAGAAGGTCTGTGAGCATGCCCGGGGGTAAATGCGTACTTACCCAGGAACTCAGCCGGGCAAAATTCACATCGATCCAGTCCATGGGGCCGCTTGCCCAGTCAAAAACCGACTGGAATACCAGAAACAGGATACATGCAAAAATAAGATATCCGTAAATTTTATGTGTCAGAATTTTATCCAGCCGGCTTCTGATATCCGTAGCCTTTGAATTATCCTGCATTACCGTTTCCTTCAATACTTCATTGATCTTCTGATATCTGAGCACGGTTTCCCTGTGCTGAAACCTTTTTAATTTTTCGGGGTCTTTTCTAAATGATTCCAGGTTGTCTTTTTCCTTCTGACTGAGATTTTTTAAGGGAAGGTGGTTATGGGTAATTCTTAACCATGAGTTGTATAATGACGCATTCGGAAAAGATTCTCCTAGTTTTTTAAAAAATTCAGGATCGATCCTGTCGGTCAATTTGGCAAAAGGCTCTCTGTTAATACTCTTATACCGGCATATCTGATCCTTGAGGTCTTCTATCCCAAGACCCTTTTTTGCGCTGATGAGGACCACTTCTGACTTGAGCAGTTCCTTTAATTTTGCCACTTCGATGCTGATGCCTCTTTTTTCCATCATATCCGACATGTTGATCGCCAGAATTGCGGGCAACTCCAGGTCTTTTATCTGGGAAAACAGCAGTAAATTGCGTTTCATGTTCTCTATATCGGCAATCACGACTACCATGTCAGGAAAATCGGGGTTTTTCGGATCGAGCAAGGTCTCGAGTACAATGTTTTCATCCAGGGAATTTGGATTGATGCTATAGGTACCCGGAAGGTCAATGATCTCGGCAAATAAATGGTCGTGCAGTTTTATGATCCCCGACTTCTTGTCGACGGTAACTCCGGGATAATTTCCAACCTTCTGTTTCAGGCCGGTAAGTTCATTGAACAGCGAAGTTTTGCCTGTATTTGGATTGCCAACAAGTGCAACTTTTATGGTATTCAGCCTTGCCATCCGGATTACAATTTGATAACAACGATCTTTTCGGCAGTTTCTCTTCGAATAGAAAGATAGCTCCCGTTTACCCGAATATACAAAGGGTCATTGAAGGGTGCAATTTGCAGCAATTCAACATCAATACCCGGAAGACAACCCATCTCGAGCAAAGCCAGGGGAATGTGATCAAAGGCAATTTCCTGTATTAATGCCTTTTCTCCTATGTTCAGATCTGCAATGGTCGTGTTCAATTAATTTAGACTGATTATAAATACACTACGAAAATACGGAATATAATTTCTTTTGACATGACATTTATCACAATTAAGCAATTTTTATTTCCCTGTATCCTTTCAGTTATTCCGCCTCTTCCTTCTTTAAAATAGCAATATCTTTTATGATCCGCTGCATTTCCTTTTTGTCTGTTCCGTCATAGAAACCTCGGATCTGCTTCTTTTTATCGATCAGTATAAATTGTTCCGTATGAATAAAGTCCTGGTCACCTCCGTCTCCTTCATCCAGAACAGCAAAATAGGACTTCCTTGCCAGTTCATAAATGTGCTTTTTATCTCCTGTAGTGAGATCCCATTTTCCGTCAACAGCCCCCTTTTTATCTGCATAGTCCCTGAGTACAGGTACTGAATCTATTTCAGGAGTAACTGAATGCGACAAAAATTTAACTTCCGGATCTTCCAAAAAATATGCCTGCAATTCACCCATATTTACAGCCATAACAGGACAAATGGTCTGGCATCTCGCAAAGAAGAAATCTGCCACGTAGATCTTATTTTCATAGTTCTTCTCAGTTACCGTTTCACCATTCTGGTTGGTCAGGGTAAATGGAGCTATTTTGTGGTCTTTGGTAATGTGCTTTATTTTTTCATCCACCAGGCGCGGATTTACATCTGCCGGGTTATAAACAGGCAATTCTGTTTTGGGTTTTGACAGAAAATACAGAACCGGAACAAAAATCAATGTAAAAAAGAAAAGAAAGATCAGGGTTGATTTGGATTTTTTAAAAAATTCTATCAGATACATTATTCGTATATTTGTATTTATTATAGCATGTTTATGGCCAGACAAATTTACTTATATATTACCAAAATAACCTTGTTTTTTCTGGTCTCAAACTATAATATTTCATACGGTCAGGTCATAACTGAAAACGACTGGCTGTCAGATGCAATCGTGAAGCAGGAAAAATTAAGTGCTGCAAAGAAAATTGCTTTTAAGGCAAATCCCAATACCGGTAATTACGATCTGTATTACCACCGTCTTTTTTGGCAGGTCAACCCCGAAAAGTCGGAAATATCAGGCGAAGTGACCTCCTATTTTACGGCCCGTGAAGACCTTCAGAACATCACCTTTGAAATTGCGTCAAATCTAATGGTGTCCAAAGTACTTCAGCGCTCTACAGAGCTCAGTTTTGTCCAGAACACGCAGGATGAACTCGTCATCACCTTACCCGGTAGACTTTCAAAAGGGGCAAAAGATTCCCTAACTGTAGTCTACAGCGGAAACCCGGTGAGCTCAGGTTTTGGTTCCTTTGAAATAAGTAAACACAACAATGTACCCATACTATGGACTCTTTCTGAACCCTATGGGGCCAAGGGCTGGTGGCCCTGCAAGCAGGATCTGATCGATAAAATTGATTCGGTTGATATTTTTATCCAACACCCAAAAGCCTATAAAGCTGCCTCTAACGGACTTTTGGTATCTGAAAAAACTGCAAACTTATTTACCCTGACGCACTGGAAACACAGGTACCCCATTCCTGCTTACCTGATCGCCATTGCAGTAACAAATTACAGCGTGTACAGCGATCCGGTAGAAAATGAAAGCTTTGAGGTACTGAATTACGTATATCCAGAAAACCTCGCTGCAGCCAAGGCCGGAACTGCCATTACGCCAAGAATCATAAAATTGTTCAGCGATCTTTTTGAACCCTATCCCTATGCGAAAGAAAAATATGGCCATGCGCAATTCGGCTGGGGCGGAGGCATGGAACATACAACCATGTCCTTTATGGGCTCCTGGGGAAGGCAACTGATCGCACATGAACTGGCACATCAGTGGTTTGGCAACAAAGTAACCTGTGGTTCCTGGGAAGACATCTGGCTCAACGAAGGATTTGCCTCTTATCTGGAAGGACTTACCATTGAAAATTTTGACGGTCCTGCAACTGCCCTGACCTGGAGAAATTCACTGATCAACAACATAACAAGTGTTCCCGACGGCTCGACATACGTTAGTGACACGACCTCCGAAAGCAGAATTTTCAACCAAAGATTATCATACCGGAAAGGAGCCATGATCCTTCATATGCTCCGTTATAAATTAGGTGATGATCATTTTTTCAGATCCATTAAAAATTACCTCGCCGATCCGGAACTGAGTTTTGGCTATGCCCGAACAGCAGATCTGCAAAAGCACTTTGAAACAGCCAGCGGAACGGATCTAACGGAATTCTTTAAAGACTGGTTTTTAGGAGAAGGCTTCCCCAGTTATAGCCTTATCTGGTCGCAGGACCCTAAGAACAGCCTGACAGTAACTATCAATCAAACGCAATCCCACTCATCAGTAGATTTTTTCGAAATGCCCTTACCCATTCAGATTACCGGAGCAAATGGTCAAAAGGAGATCCTGAGGTTGGAAATTACACAAAACAACCAGTCTTTTACTGTAGTAGCACCATTCAAGGTGACAAACATTGAGATCGATCCGGAAAAACACATCATTTCAAGAAATAACGGAGCCGTATTGGGTTTGGATTCGTTCCAGTTGAATGCCCAGGTCTCCATCTATCCGAATCCGGTTGACGATAAGCTGTATATCAAAAATAACAGTGCAGCCATCCTGAATCAAATTACCATCTTTAATATTTTGGGCAAAGAATTGCTAAAAATGAAAATCGATTCTTCTAAAATCGACTTGCAGGCCCTGCCGCCGGGAGTCCATTTGATCCGGGTTGAGACTTCACTGGGCAATTTTTACAAAACGATCATCAAGACCTGATTCTGTCTGTATTATTTTAACAGAGTTTTCAATTTGTTTTTAGAGTAATTTCATCTTAAACCCTTACATTTGTGCGATTTTTAAAAAATTAAAAAAGATTAATGGATACATATATTAAGATCGCTCAATTTCTTTTAAGCCTTTCACTCCTGATCGTACTGCACGAATTAGGGCATTTTATACCAGCAAAAATTTTCAAGACGCGGGTTGAAAAATTTTATTTGTTTTTCGATTACAAATTCTCCCTTTTGAAAAAGAAAATCGGAGATACCGTTTATGGAATCGGTTGGATCCCTCTGGGCGGTTATGTAAAAATAGCCGGAATGATAGATGAAAGCATGGACAAGGAACAAATGGCCCAGCCGCCAAAACCATGGGAATTCAGATCAAAACCGGCCTGGCAGCGCCTGATCATCATGCTGGGAGGTGTAACCGTAAACTTCCTTCTGGGTATTTTTATCTATATCATGATCCTCAATGTGTGGGGTAAAGACTATGTAGCTCCTGAAAATGTTAAAAAAGGATTTGCAGTGGATAAGCTATTTAAAGAACTCGGTTTTAAAGATGGCGATCAGATTATAAAAGTTAACGGAGCCGCGCCCTTTAATGCCCTTGATATAAATAAACATCTGTTCCTCAGGGATATCAGCAGCATTGAGGTGAAACATGAAGATGGAGCGAACAGTAACATAAACATACCTGAAGAAATCGGACTTCAAATGTGGGCTTCCGGGGTCATGGAACCATTTACACCGCGTATAGATGCAATTATCGACAGTGTATTACCGGGTTCTCAGGCAGAAAAAGGAGGTTTAATCTCCGGGGACAGGATCACTGAGATCAATGGTCAAAAAATTGCCTATTGGAATGAATTCACCGATATCATCAAAGGGAATACAGCCAAAGCAGACCTTGAGATTAAACTGAGCCGAAATAATGCGGAAGAAATTTTTCGCATCAGTCCCGGTGAGGATGGAAAAATTGGAGTATATCCGAAAGGATATAGCGACGAAGTACTGGTTGTTGATCACAAAGATTACGCTCTGGGAGAAAGCATTCCTGCCGGAATAAAAGAAGGTTATTGGACTCTGAAAGATTATATGTCGCAGTTCAAATATGTATTTACCAAAAAAGGGGCTACCAGTCTGGGAGGATTTATTACCATTGGCAATATCTTTCCCTCTACCTGGGATTGGCAGATTTTCTGGAATATCACCGCTTTTCTCTCCATCATGCTGGCCTTTATGAACCTGCTGCCTATACCGGCACTGGATGGTGGGCATGTAGTTTTTACTTTATATGAGATGATCACCGGCCACAAACCCAGTGATAAATTTCTGGAGTACGCGCAAATTACAGGATTTGTAATTCTGATGGGACTGCTGCTGCTCGCCAACGGCAATGACATTTACAAATGGCTTACCGGTAAGTTCTAAGTTCCTTTAATGACATTATTCCTTGAAATAAAGGCAAAAAAAACTCCGCTGCAAGGGCGGAGTTTTTTGTTTTTATAATTACTTCTTAATCTACAAGAATTATAATTTTATTGTCGTTCAGTTCTATGGTACCACTTTCGATCGGCAGGATGATACTGTTACCCTCTCCTTTTGAAAACCTGGTTTCATAACCTTCAACTGTATTTACACCACCTTTTACTTTTACTTTCCCCTTTTGCAATAAAGATACTATGGGGGCATGGTTCTTCAGCATCTGGAATTCTCCCATTACTCCTGGAACCGTTACTGATTCAACTTCTCCTCTATAAATACTGGCTTCTGGGGTTACGATCTCTAAGAACATAGGTTGTCAATTAAGCTTCAGCGATCATTTTTTCCCCGGCCTCAATGGCTTCTTCAATGGTTCCTCTCAGGTTGAATGCAGCTTCAGGATATTTGTCAAGCTCTCCGTCCATGATCATGTTAAATCCTTTGATGGTGTCTTTTATGTCAACCAGTGAACCCGGAATCCCGGTAAACTGTTCGGCAACATGGAAGGGCTGTGACAGAAATCTCTGTACACGGCGTGCCCTGTGAACGATCAGTTTATCATCCTCACTCAGTTCTTCCATACCCAGGATCGCAATGATATCCTGTAATTCCTTATATTTCTGTAAAGTCTCTTTTACTCTCTGAGCTGTATTGTAGTGTTCATCCCCAAGTACGTCCCTGTTCAGGATCCTGGATGTAGAATCCAATGGATCTACAGCCGGATAGATACCCAGCTCCGCAATTTTACGTGATAATACTGTGGTCGCATCCAGGTGGGCAAAAGTTGTTGCTGGCGCAGGGTCTGTCAAGTCATCGGCAGGCACATATACGGCCTGTACTGAGGTAATCGATCCTTTTTTGGTAGAAGTAATGCGCTCCTGCATGGTACCCATTTCTGTTGCCAGTGTTGGCTGGTAGCCAACGGCTGAGGGCATCCTTCCCAAAAGTGCAGACACTTCAGAGCCCGCTTGTGTAAACCTGAATATATTATCGATAAAGAACAATACATCCTTTCCCTGACCATCACCTGCTCCGTCCCTGAAATACTCAGCGATCGTCAAACCGGATAAGGCTACCCGCGCGCGCGCTCCGGGAGGTTCATTCATCTGCCCGAATACGAAGGTAAGTTTTGATTCCTTCAATTTAGACTGGTCCACTTTCGTGAGGTCCCATCCTCCTTCTTCCATGGAATGCATGAACTCCTCTCCATACTGGATAATACCGGACTCAAGCATTTCCCGCATCAGGTCATTTCCCTCACGGGTACGTTCCCCAACACCGGCGAATACGGATAAACCACCATGTCCTTTTGCTATATTGTTGATCAGCTCCTGAATCAAAACTGTTTTTCCAACACCCGCTCCACCGAACAATCCAATCTTTCCTCCTTTGGCATAAGGTTCGATAAGATCGATAACCTTGATCCCGGTAAAAAGCACTTCCGAAGCTGTGGAAAGATCCTCAAATCTCGGTGCCGGACGGTGTATTGGCAATCCATTATCTCCATCCTTTGGCAAGGCCTTCAGTCCATCGATCGGGTCGCCGGTTACATTGAACAAGCGTCCGAAGATCTCCTGGCCAACAGGTACTTTAATGGCATTTCCGGTTGACCTTACTTCATGTCCTCTGCTCAAACCGTCTGAGGAATCCATTGCTATACAACGAACTATATCCTCACCCACGTGTTGCTGAACTTCCAAAACCAGAATTGAACCGTCTTTTCTTGTAATTTCAAGGGAATCGTAAATTCTGGGTAATTCAGAACCTGCGGAAAAAGACACGTCAATAACGGGGCCTATGATTTGCGCTATTTTACCTGATGTTTTTGCCATACTGAGAAAAATTAAATTTTTAAAATAACTGCGCCAATTTTGATTAAAAATCAAAGCTGTTTTTCGCGGTGCAAAGATACTGTTTTAATACAAAAAGGAAAACAATTTTGTTTATTTTTTATAGCTGTATGCCTTTAAAATGTCTTGTATTCTTCTTAGAGCTTATGCCATCGCAGGCTGACACTCTCCGGCATAAAACGGGCCATCAGGCATTCTTACACGACTATAGTGGCAAGTTAAATTTGAATACTTATGCAAGGTCACTGAAAGCGGATAAAGGAAGATCACAGCAAATTCTTTTTTATTCCAATAGTACTTAAACAAAAAAACACCTTGAACAGGTGTTTTTTTGTTGATCTATTAGCTCCTTATCTCAAAGCGGGGTTGTAATTCGTAGGGTAATCACCTATATCAACGAGTTCATCAGCTTCTTCGAAATTTGAACCATAGGTTTTGTCTATGGCCTTCATCATTTCATTGGCTATCATGGCACTGCCTCGTGAGGTCAAATGAAGACCATCCAGGGAAAAGGCACCACCGGTAACGAGTTTTGCGTTCAGCACAAAATTGCCGCTGCTAATTCCGGTTGTGGTCAATTGGTTCATCAGTGCATTAGCATCAAGGAAAGCCAGACCAGCTTTATCAGTCTCTGCCTTAATGATTGAATTGAATATTCCTGTTGCAGTAGCAATTTGCTCCTGCTCTCCCGGAAGCAATACCCATTTGTCCTGCAGTGGATAAGTGATTCCATTTACAGCGAGCTGACCGGCCTGAGCCTGTGATACACCCAGTGAAACCAGTTGTTGGAAATATGCATTATTCAATGTGCCGATCACACTTGAAGAAGGCAGAACAAAAAGATCAGTAGATTTGGCCTGACGCGACTGACCGAACTGACTGCCCAGCAAAGCTGCTGTTTGTGCCGGTAAGCCTCCGCCGATCAAAACCTGAGTTAACTGGGGTGTAATATTCGCTAAGGATTCGTCATGTATCAATACCGGACTTGGAGCTGTCGCAGAATAAACAACAGACCTTTCCGGAACACCTAAAAAGGCAAAAGCCTGATTTAACTGAGCAAAAGTCGCGTTAAGGGTAGGTACTTGCGCTGCAAAAGCAGGATTTGTAGCCGGATTCAATGCGTTATAGGGTACTGTTCTGAAATGCGCTGCTTTTGCGACATCGGTAATGTTCACCACCAATCCCTTCGCTCCTTTTGAAGTTAAGGTACTTACCAGTGTTGTAATTGCAAAATTAAATGTTTGCTGATCTGTAATTTTAATTGATCCGTCTCCTCCGGTCACAGCGTAACCCAGTACGTCATTAAACCCTGCCCAAAGCGTAAAAAAGGTTGGATTCTGAGCCATCGCATCTTCTAATATACTGGCAGTCGGGCTGGAAGCCATTCGAACGTAATAAGGATTTGCCTGGCCTGTTTGCAAGCCGGCAATATTCCCATATCCTTTGGCCAGAAAATGAAAACTCAGGGCTCCCGGAACTCCCATGTTGTTATAGGGTCCTGCTTTAATAGCCGAAACTTCGGTCGTTGGGGTGGCCGGTAATACAACCGGCCCCTTGCCATCAAAATAAAGTCGGGGAGGTTGAATTACATTTCCTCCCAATAATAATCCGCCAATATTATCATTTGTCAATGGCTGGGTAAAAGCACCTCCGCCAACCAGGGCAAATTTGGAAGCGAGGATATTGGGAAAAGAATTCTCTTGTGCCAGTTTAAATAAGGCCCCGTCGGTCAAACCTGAAGTCAGTGAGTTACCGACAGCCACATATTTGGTAAAATCAGCTGTTCCGGGGTCTAAAGCAACCTTTGTCTCATCCGGATTGTTATCGTCATCATCGCTACATGCTGCAAAAACGAAAAGAAAAAGTAGCAGCCAGGTATATTTTAGTTTAAAAGACATAATACGTATTATTTATAAATTAAAAATTATTTATTACCCAAGAAACATAATACTGTGCTCCCACATAACCGGTACCGAAGGCAGTTGTATATTCATCTGCAAACAGATTTGCGGCACCCACTTTTACCATGGAATTGAGAAAATTTTCCATTTTGTAGCTCACCTGTGCATCAAAAGTATGGTAGGATTCTACAGGACCATCGCCAAAGGTTGCTTCCCAAAAGAAATCGTCACTCCATCTCCAGGCTACGTTAAATCCGAAATTCTCATACACATTGGGATTTCCAAAAGTAGCTTTAAGCCTGTGTTCCGGTGTATTGAAATTCGTTCTGAAATCAGGGTTATTTTCTTTGTCGAAATCTTCTTTTGCGTAGGTATAGTTCGCCTGAAGATCATAGTTTCCAAATACGCGGGTTGATACACCTATGGAAGCTCCGTAAGACTTTACATCAGCATCCGAATTTGTATAGGTAGAATACGCTTTGTAATCCCCGTTTTGAAGTGCAAAAAGCGAAAGTGAATTGTCTCCAACTACTCCGTAGAAGGGCACCAGTACGTTTTCTCCTGATATAAAATCCTTGTATTTGTTATGGTAGCCAAGCAGATCAATAATGAAATTACCGGCTTTTCCTCTATACCCTATCTCATAAGAAGTTACTTCTTCCGGTTTTACGATATCAATATCCGCTGCTGCAGGTGCTCCGCTTTGAACAGAACTAATGGAAAATGCATTTTCGTATGCAGCCCTGCCCACAACCTGGGCTGTTGCCGGAATGCCTGCATTTTGCGCATTCTGGCTCACATTATAGGTTCTCACATCCCTGTCAAGGTTATCTTCAGCAGAGCCAACCAAAACAGCACGACCTGCATCAAGACCAATAAAAAGATCCTGCGTGGTCGGGTTTCTGAATCCGGTTTGTACTGAAGCCCTGATATTATGCTCCTTCATTGCGCCGGCGGTATAAGCCAAAGACAATCTTGGAGAAAAGAATCCGTCGAACAATTCAGATTTATCA
>JBFYPZ010000039.1:0-17451 GCA_041303035.1 Flavobacteriaceae bacterium | reverse complement strand
CGTCCTGAGCATTCTTATCGCTCATATCCACGCCCATGGTGTTTATTCCGGCAATGTTTCGCACATTGGCCATACCCAATGCATTATCGGCTCCGCTATACCTTGCCTCCCACTGAAATTGCTTGGCATATACTTCAATAACCAATGGATTTTCAGCATTGGATGTATCCATTACATTATTCCAGGTCCAAAGTCCGTATATGATTAATCCCGTTAAAACTACCGCAGGTGTAACTGTCCACCACATTTCCAGTTTGTGGCTGTCTGCAAAAAACTTTGCTTTGGAATCTTTTTGACCCCGGTATTTAAAAGTAAAAAAGTAAATCAAAAACTGGGTGATGAACTGAACACCAATGATCAAAGCCATGGTCATCACAAAAAGATTGTCGATGTGCTCACCTTCCGCTGATGCTGAAAGTCTTGGCAGCAAAACCGTTTTACCCTGATACATGGAATACACCATGAGTCCGTAGATAAAACCGCCCAAACCCAGCATCAACCAGCCGTTGATGTTATTCTCCTCATGCGAGGCTGTTTGGTCCTTCTTCATCAATCCCAATAATTTGAAGAACTGCCAGGTTGCAGTGGCAATTACGACAAAAATTAAAATAAAAAACAGTGCTTTCATTTAAAAAATAGGGTTTTTATATTAAAGTCTGAGACTAATAGTGATAGATTTTGCTCTCTTTCATAAAAGGATTCTCCTTTGCGAGCAAAGGCACCTTGGCCATGGCCCTAAAAACCACAAATATAAATAATCCCATGAAAAAAGCAAGAGATCCGAATTCAGGGATGCCAAAAAACCAGGAATCACCCACTGTAGCCGGTGAGATCAGCTGAAAAATATCAATGAAGTGCCCTGTTAATATGATAAGTCCGGTAAATATGATAAACCAGGGTACCCTTTTAAAATCACTGTTCATCAGGATCAAAATTGGGAAAACAAAGTTGAGTACGATCATACCGATAAACAGCAACTGATAAGAACCGATCAGTCTTGGGTAGAAATAGGCACCTTCTTCCGGCAGGTTGGCATACCACTGCAGCATAAACTGAGAGAAGAAGAAATAGGTCCAGAAGATACTGAATCCGAACATATACTTGGCCAGATCGTGTAAATGGCTGTCATTTACAAAGGGCAAAAATCCTTTGGCCCTCATATAAATTGTGACAAGTGCGATAACCGTAATTCCGGATACCAGCATACTTGCAAACACATAGAAGGAATACAACTGGCTGTACCAGTGCGGATCCAGAGACATCAACCAGTCAAAGGACATAAAGAGTTCAAGGATACCGAAGGTAACGATAAAGGCGACTGCCAGATTGAAATTCTTTTTATAGATCCTGATATCCCCCGTATTATCCAAAGCCAGCGAATTCTTTCTCAACAAATATCTGAATACATTGTAAACTGTCAGGTAGATCGCGCTTCTTATAAGCCAACCCGGAACATTAAGCCACCATTTCTTGCCCTGAATAATAGCGTCGGTAGCTGCTTCGGGACCCATCCATACATACATATGATTTAAGTGCATGCCACTTGCAAGAAGAAATAAAAACAAAAGGATCGAGCCCGGTAAAATATAGGCGGTAATGGCCTCCATCACTCTGAAGAGCACGATAGACCAGCCTGCCTGGGCGGCCCATTGAATGGCATAAAATACGAGTACGGTAACAGCGATCATCAAAAAGAAGAAAGCAGAAATAAAAAAGGCGGTCCAGGGTCTGTTCTGGGCCTGATGCAGCAAATGTTCTGCATGAGCCTCTTCTTCGGCTGCAGCGCTTGCGGGGTCAGCGCTGTGATCTCCGGCGACCTCATTGGCATGGCCGACCGTTGAACCATGTCCTTCTTCATGGTGCATCATCGCTTTTACTTCTTCGGTTGTTTTGGGAGCACTGAGAAAACCATAGGCCATCCCCAAAATACCCAACACCATCAGAACAATAGAAAACGTTTTTAATTTGCTGGAAAATGTATACATTTTACTTCGTTATTTCTTGTTAATTTTTTATTTTACGATCAGATCCGCTCTTAGTTTCTCAACATACTGTGTAACCTGCCACCTTTCCAGGTCTGTGAGTTGAGAGGAATGCGATCCCATGAGGTTCCTGCCATGCATGATCACATGGTAAATACTTCCCTGGGTAATTTCTCTGTCCTTGTAATTGGGTACTCCCAGGAACTTTTCATTTTTCACCAATACTCCCTGTCCGTCGCCGGCATCGCCATGGCAAACAGCACAATATATGATATATAAACTTTTTCCTTTTTCAAGGTGCTTTTCATTAATCTCCAATGGAGATTTCAGTGAATCCTTGGCATAGAGGTAACCCTCCTCGGTATTTGGGATATCGTAAACAAAGGTTGACCTGGATATGGTTCCATCAACAGGAATTTGTGATGTTTGCCCATTTTTAAAATTTGGGTTTTCTGTATATGCGTTGTATGGAACTGAATTGTACATATCGGTATCAGCCATATACTGCACTTTTCTTGTGGTTTTCGAGTCGTTACAGGACGCGATAAGCAGTACGACAAGAAAAAGATAAGTTGCTCTAAAAACTATTTTCATTTTATACTATCTTGAGATAATTTCTTTACAAATATTAATCCTTCTTTTCGGCAATTTTAATTTCTATCGCTCCGGTCTCTTTTAAAAAAGAAGTCAGTGCTTCCAGATTACCGTCAACAGCCACTTCCATAACAAACTTATCATCGGTAGTCCTTGGATCCGGATTTGAAGCAGTTTGAAAAGGCCATATTTTACTTCTCATATAAAAAGTGATCACCATCAGGTGTGCCGCAAAGAAAACTGTCATTTCGAACATGATGGGCACAAAAGCCGGCATATTTTCAGCGTAGCTGAAGCTCGGTTTACCGCCTATATTCTGAGGCCAGTCCTGGATCATCATATAGTTCAGCATCCAGACAGAAACAATCAAACCGGTAACTCCATAAATAAATGCGGTGATGGCAATACGTGTTTTTTCCAGACCCATTGCTTTGTCTAATCCGTGCACCGGAAACGGAGTAAAAACTTCTTCTATATGATGGTGTGCCTCTCTGGTTTTTTTCACTGCTTTGATCAGCACCTCGTCATCATCGTACATTGCCTGTAATACTTTGTTGCTCATTTCTTATAATTTAAATTGAATACACAATTCATCCTTGTTAATGATGCTCTTTTTTATAATATTCACCTGATGATTTTAATATCGATTTTACTTCGGCCTGTGCCACTACAGGGAAGGTTCTGGCATATAACAGGAACAACACAAAAAAGAATCCGATCGTTCCCACATAAATGCCTATGTCCACAAAAGTGGGTTCAAACTGCGTCCAGGAAGAAGGCAAATGTCCCCGGCTCAGGTTGATCACGATAATATCGAATCGTTCAAACCACATACCTATGTTGATGATGATGGACATGATAAAGGATACTGTAAAGTTCGTTCTCAGTTTTTTGAACCACAGCAATTGGGGGAATACACCGTTGCACAGGATCAAAGCCCAAAACGCCCACCAGTAAGGTCCTGTTGCAGCACCTACAGATAAATAGGTAAAATCTTCATACAAACTTCCTGAATACCATCCAATAAAGAACTCTGACAAATAAGCCACCATAACGATACCTCCGGTAACCAGAATTACCTTGTTCATGTTTTCTATGTGCAGGCGTGTGATATAGGCCTCCAGATTTGAAACCTTTCTCATGACGATCAACAAGGTTTGTACCATGGCAAATCCAGAGAAAACAGCTCCCGCAACAAAGTAGGGCGGATAAACGGTACTGTGCCATCCGGGTATTACCGAGGTAGCAAAGTCAAAGGATACGATGGTGTGAACCGATAGTACCAGCGGTGTTGCCAATCCGGCCAGAACCAAAGATACTTCTTCGAAACGCTGCCAGTCCTTGGCCCTGCCTGTCCAGCCAAAACTCAATAAACTATAAATCTTCTTTTGAAATGGCTTGGTAGCCCTGTCGCGGATCATCGCAAAATCGGGCAGCAATCCTGTGTACCAGAAGACCAGTGAAACTGACAAATAGGTAGAGATCGCAAATACGTCCCACAACAAGGGGGAGTTAAAATTTGTCCAGAGTGTACCGAACTGGTTTGGAATTGGCATTACCCAATAACCGTTCCAGATTCTACCCATGTGTATCAAGGGAAATAATCCGGCCTGTACCACGGCAAAGATGGTCATTGCTTCGGCAGATCGGTTGATTCCCATTCTCCATTTCTGGCGAAAGAGCAACAAAACAGCAGAAATCAGGGTTCCGGCATGACCGATACCCACCCACCAGACGAAGTTTGTGATATCCCAGGCCCAGTTGATCTTGTTGTTTAAACCCCAGACCCCAATTCCGGTACCGATGGTATAAATAATTGCTCCCACGCCCCATAAGAAACATATGAGTGCCAAAGTAAATACGCCCCACCACCATTTGTTTGCTTTTCCTTCAACAGGCGCAGCAATGTCATTGGATATATCGTGGTAAGTCTTATCCCCTAAAATTAAAGGTTCTCTGATCGGTGCTTCGTAATGAGCCATAATCTTAACTAAAATTTATAATTGATATTTTTAAATACAAGGACCGCTATTTTAGGCTTCTTGTTTGTTCTTTACTTTTAACTGATAAAAGACATTCGGTTTGGTTCCCACAAAATCCAACAGTTTAAAACTTCTGTCGTCTTCCGCTTTCTTTGCCACCTGACTCTCTTTGTTGTTGATGTCCCCAAAAACGATGGCTCCGGTTGGACATGCATTGGCACAGGCCGTTTGAAATTCACCGTCAGCCACAGCCCTGCCCTCTTTTTTAGCAGCCAGAATGGTAGCCTGGGTCATTTGTATACACAGGGAGCATTTTTCCATAACACCACGTGAACGAACCGTTACATCCGGATTCAATACCATTTTACCGATACCGTTATTCATGTTGTAATCGAACTGGTCGTTGTCAAAGTACTTGAACCAGTTGAACCTCCTTACTTTATACGGACAGTTATTCGCGCAATAACGGGTACCCACGCAACGGTTGTAAGCCATTTGATTCTGGCCCTGTTGTCCGTGTGAGGTAGCCGCAACCGGACAAACCGTTTCACAGGGTGCATGGTTACAGTGCTGGCACATAACCGGCTGGAAGGATACTTCAGGCGCATCGGAAGGATGGGTCATGGCATTAAAGAAATCGCCCGATCCAAAGGAACCGTCTTCTTTTCCTTTTTTGATGGTCATGTCACTTGAATAATAGCGGTCAATACGCATCCAGTGCATATCACGGCTCACCCTGATCTCATGTTTGCCTACCACCGGCACATTATTTTCTGTATGACAGGCGATAACGCAGGCTGCACAACCGGTACAGGTTGAGAGATCGATAGACATATTGAATTTTGTACCAATGCTATCATCAAAAGGCTCCCACAGGTCAACTTTGTCTTGTGTTACCGGCTTGTGATCCAATGAAAAAACAGGGGCGCTGTTCCATTCTTTTTTTGGTTTGGTTGTGAAATCAGCCAAAGTAGTTTCTTTGGTTATATCCACTTCCCTGCCCATGATGGTGTGCTGAAGCTGAACACAGGCAAATTCATGCTCACCTGTAGTTTTTTCTATTTTTATATTTTTGAATAAACCGCCACTTAACGGATAGGCATTCAGCCCAACGCTCATTTCTTTTTGTAAATGTCCGGCGCCATAACCCAGGGCTATTGCCACTGAACCGGGTGCCTGACCGGGCTGAATATAGGCAGGTACATTGCTGAGGGTAAATCCTTCGGCTACAATATTTACCAGATCTCCGTTGAGGGCTCCGTTGTCCTGGGTTCTGTTGGTCAGACCAAATTTCTCTGCATCTATCCTTGAGATGAGCAGGTAGTTGTCCCATGAGGTTCTTGTGATCGGATCGGGTAACTCCTGCAGCCAGGGGTTATTGGCCTGCTGGCCGTCACCGATTCCCGCCTTTGTGTAAACGGTCAGTTCGAGATCTCCGGGTTTATACTGTCCAAGTCCTGCTCCAATCGCATTGAAATCAAGCTCTTTGGGTGTTGCAGGGATCAATTCTTCTGTTATTGAAAAATGGCCGCTCTGTAAAACTTTGTTAAATGATCCACCTTTTAAAATAGAGGCAGCCCAGTTCTTTTTGATAAAACTGTAGTAATTATCTTCACTTCCCATCCATTTCAGGAGGGAATCCTGAAACTGACGTGTGTCAAACAAGGGATGTATGGTAGGTTGAATCAGACTATACTGGCCTCGTTCTATCAGGGCATCTCCCCAGGATTCTAAAAAATGGGGTGTAGCCAGTACATATTGTGATGCGGCAGTAGTCTCATGCTCTCTCATGGAAAATGCAACAGTCAATTTTACCTTTTTCAGGCCTTCCGCAAAGCTCTTTGCATTTGGCAGGGTGTACAGTGGGTTGGTTTCCACCATCATCAAGGCACCTACAGTACCCTGGTTCATTTCCTGTATCAGCTGGTTCACCTTTTTATCGTCTCCCTGACGCACAAAACGGACATTATTTACATCCAGTGCCTCGCTTTGAATGGCATTGTTAATTGCCAGGGCGAGCAACTGGGCATTTTTATCGTTGATGCCGGTTACAACAACCGCTTTGGAACCAGCCTCTTTGACCTTCTTTGCAATCTGCCCTATGGCTGAATTCAATGGAGACATCTCTGTGGTGGTTACCCCGGTAACAACGGCCTGGTATAATTTTGAAAGTGCTGTAATTTGCTCAGATGGCTTTACGATCACTCTTTTATCTGCATTCCCTCCGGTAAGTGTCATATTGGATTCTACCTGAACATGATAAGACATTTTGCCGTTCTTTGGCACCCTGCCCTTTGCGTAGCCGGCGGAAAATCCACCACCCTGCCAGTCGCCCAGAAAGTCGGCTCCGATCGAAACGATGAGCTCAGCCTTTGAAAGGTCGTAGTTCGGCAAGGCTCTGGTACCGTACATTTCCTCCATGGCATCTAAAATTCCATTTTCAGAAACTGCATCATACATAACGTGTTCTGCTGTCGGGTAAGCTGCCTTAAAATTATTGATCAATAAAGCCGTGGACGGACTTACCATGGTACCTGTCAAAAAAACAATTTTTTCATTATTTGTTTTCAGGGTATTCAGCATGGCTGATATCTCAGAATCGACTTTAGTCCAGGTACTTGCAAGGCCCTTTGATTTGGGTCCTTTTAACCTGTTGTTGTCGTATAAGGAAAGAACCGAGGCCTGAACCCTGGCATTTGTTTCCCGGTTTTTTGCATCTTTGTTAGGATCTATTTTTATCGGACGACCTTCCCGCACTTTAACAAGGATATTTGCAAAATCAAAGCCATCAGCCATGGTAGTTGCAAAATAATCAGCAACTCCCGGAATAATATTGTCAGGTTTTACAACGTAAGGGATCGATTTGGTAACAGGACCCTCACAAGCAGCCAGGGAAGCAACAGCAGTGGAAAAGCCTACATATTTAAGAAAATCTCTTCTACTGGTGGAAGAAGAACTCAAAGTACTTTTATCTCCTAAAAACTGATCTGTCGGAATTTCTTCAGCAAACTCATTTTGTTTTAGCTTTTCAACAATAGAGCTGCTTTCGTTCAGCTCTTCAACACTTTGCCAGTATTTCTTGTTTGATGCCATATTTAATTCTTATCGTTATTTGTATTATGCTTTATTTGATCTTTATCCCGGAGGTGCATCAGTAATGACATTTTCCGCATTCCTTGCCTCCCAAATCCGCTACTGTTACACTGGCAACATTGTACTTTTTAGCCAGTTCTTCGTGAATTTTCTTGTAATAATCATTGTTCTTTATGTCCACATTGGTGGTCTTATGACAATCGATACACCATCCCATGGTGAGTGGTGAGAACTGGTACATCTCTTCCATGGTCTCAACCGGACCGTGACAGGTCTGACAGGCAATTCCGCCTACTGTAACGTGTTGTGAGTGGTTAAAATATACAAAATCAGGCAGGTTGTGAACTTTAGTCCACACTATGGGCTTCTCCTCATAATTTTCCTTATAGGCCAATTTTTCTGCATCCCAGCCGTTTGACTCATAGATCTTTTGAATTTCTGCGTCATAAAAAGCTTTTTCAGATTCGGAGGATACCTTGCCCTTGTACTCTGCAATGCTTTTGTGGCAGTTCATACACACATTCACTGATGGTATTCCGGAATGTTTGCTGTGTTTTGCGGAAGAGTGACAATACTGACAATCGATCTTATTGTCTCCGGCGTGTATCTTATGAGAAAACGCGATAGGCTGGATGGGTTTGTAACCCTGGTCAACACCTACTGTAAATAAACTGCCGAACAGCAGATAGGCAAAAACCAGGAGAACGAAAATAGTGGATACGATTTTCAAAAATCCGTTATTGCTGCTCACAAAAACCCAGACAACAAATGCCAGCAAGACAAACGAGACCAGATAGGTTATCCATTTGCCTGAGGACCTGGGTGTAGCCAAAACGGTTGTTGCTTCTGCGGCATCTGCCGGTTTTGCATCTCCCGCCGTAGTATATGCAATTATTGCATCGAGATCAGCATCTGTCAATTGAGGGTACGCGGTCATAGGCATACCGTTGTACTCATTAAATATAGCGATTGCATCCTTATCACCGCTGGCCCTTAAAGCTGCGTTATCTTTGATCCACAACTTCAACCACTCTACTGAGCGTCTGTCGGCTACACCGCCCAATGCGGGTCCGATCAATTTTTTATCCAGTTTATGGCAGGCCGCACAATTGGCCTGAAATAATTTTTTACCGAGTGCCACTTTGGGATCTGCAGCAACGGCTGCTACTGTAGCTTCGGAAGCAGCAGGTTTATCGTCGGTGTATGCAACGATGTCAATGATATCCTGATCTGTCAGTTGCGGATAAGCGGTCATTGCCATTCCGTTGTATTCGTTAAAAATGGCGATGGCATCCTTATCTCCGCTGGCCCTAAGAGCAGCATTATCCTTGATCCAGGCTTTCAGCCATTCCGGGCTTCGCCTTTCGCTTACCCCTTTTAATGGGGGTCCAATTAATTTTTTATCCAGTTTATGACAGGCCGCGCAATTCGCATTAAAGAGCTTTTTACCATTTTCAGGATTCGCTTCTTGAGCAGATAAACCAAGGGAAACTAAAAATATAAAGGAAAAACCTATATAAAATCTTTTGAATATGCTCCTTTGCATTACAACTTTTATTTAAGTTATTTAACTATTGTCGGATAATGGCTTTGTAAAACTGTGAAAATTTTCAAAACTAAGATAATTTTATCATAATTTCACAGAATTAATTATGCATCTGCAAAAATACATTTTCTGTTTAACAGGCAAAGTTAAATTTGTAGATGGCAATAATTTATACTAATTCTAAATAATAATTTTTTTAATTAATCTTAAAACAATATTTTAGCTTTGCAAGAAAATTTCATCATGCGTAAAAAGGTCCTGTTTTTTGTCTTTCTGAGTCTTTTTTATTTTTCGGTACATGCCCAAACTTCAGGCGAACTGACAATTCAGGCGAATGCGTCGATCGATAAAGTTGTGGCACAAAAGATAGCCTACAACAAATCTCTGAAAACAATCAGGGGATATAAGATACAATTGTATTACGGCAGTGAACAGGGCGCTTATGGAATAAAAGACAAATTCAATAAATTGTATCCCGAAATTCCCGCCAAACTGACATTTAATACGCCTGACTGGAAAATTCAGGCCGGAAATTATTACACAAAATTACAGGCAGATCACGATATTGTTCAGTTTAAAATTGATTTTCCCGGCGCCATAGTGATTGCAACTGATATCGACATTGCCGAAAATTAAACGCTCCACCGGGCTGGCTCTGACCGGGTTTTTACTTTTTATACGTATCCTATGAATGAAAATCTCGATGCAACAAACAGACAATTCTCCGGGGAGGACCTGGACATTGAGAAAAAACTCAGGCCGATCACTTTTGATGATTTTACAGGACAGGAACATGCCATAGAAAATTTGAGGGTCTTTGTCAGGGCAGCGAATTTAAGAGGCGAAGCACTTGATCATACCTTATTTCATGGCCCTCCCGGGCTGGGTAAAACAACCCTGGCCCATGTTTTGGCCAATGAGCTTCATACCAATATCAGGATCACTTCGGGCCCTGTGTTGGATAAACCCGGGGATCTGGCGGGTTTGCTGACCAACCTGAAGGAAAGGGACGTATTGTTTATTGATGAAATACACCGGCTCAGTCCCATCGTTGAAGAATACCTTTATTCGGCCATGGAAGATTATAAGATCGATATCATGATCGAATCCGGACCCAATGCCAGAACCATACAAATCAATCTGGAACCCTTTACGCTGATTGGTGCCACCACCCGATCCGGATTACTGACGGCACCCATGAGGGCCCGGTTTGGTATTATCAGCCGGCTGCAGTATTACAGCACAGAAATACTGACAAACATCGTTCAGCGCAGCGCACTCATTTTGAATGTTCCCATTACCATGGAAGCGGCCATAGAAATTGCAGGCCGGAGCAGGGGTACTCCAAGAATTGCCAATGCCCTGCTCAGAAGGGTCAGGGATTTTGCACAGATTAAAAGCGATGGCAGGATTGAGATCAAAATCGCACGTTTTGCTTTAAATGCACTTCATGTGGATATCCATGGCCTGGATGAAATGGACAATAAGATCCTGCTGACCATTATAGATAAGTTTAAGGGAGGGCCTGTTGGAATCAGTACCCTGGCAACCGCCGTAGGTGAAAATGCAGAAACCATAGAGGAGGTTTATGAACCATTTTTAATACAGGAAGGTTTTATCATGAGAACGCCACGGGGACGCGAAGTCACGGAGCTGGCGTATAAACACCTCGGAAAAACAGGTAATTACAAGCAGGGTGGTCTGTTTTAGTTCGCCCGAACTTTAAAGCATTGTTTTGCAGTACCATTCCAACAAACAGCAGCTCACCGAGCAAATAAAGAACGAAGCCCAACGTCTCGGTTTTCACGCTTGCGGTTTTGCCCGTTCCCAATATTTGGAATCACAGGCCCCATTGCTCGAAAGCTGGTTGAAGAACGGGTATCACGGCAAAATGCAGTACATGGAAAACCATTTTGAGCTCAGGCTCAATCCGGATAAACTTGTTGAAGGCGCAAAAACAGTGATCTCTTTGCTTTACAATTACTTTCCCGCTGAACTTCAGGTGGGTGATACCTATAAAATTTCCAAATACGCCTATGGGGAAGATTACCACCAGGTGGTTAAAAGAAAGTTGACGCAGCTTGTTCAATATATTAAGGACTTCTCCGGAAATATCAATATAAGAAGTTTTGTTGATTCGGCACCTGTGATGGAGCGGGTTTGGGCAGAAAAGGCCGGATTGGGCTGGATCGGCAAGCATGCCTTGCTCATCAATAAGCAGCAGGGCTCCTATTTCTTTCTGGCCGAGATCATACTGGACATTGAACTTTCCTATGATAATTCTTTAAAAACAGATCATTGCGGAACCTGTACGAAATGTATTGATGCCTGTCCGACCGAGGCAATCCTGCCGGGGAAAACGATAGATGCCTCCAAGTGTATTTCCTATTTTACGATCGAGCTACGGGAAGAGATCCCTGCATTCGTGAAGGGAAAATTTGAAGACTGGATCTTTGGCTGCGATATTTGCCAGGATGTTTGTCCGTGGAACAGATTTTCCGTTCCGCATCAGGAACCTGCCTTTACGCCTTCCGGCGATCTGCTCTCCCTGAAAAAGGAGGACTGGGATCAACTGACTGAGGTTACTTTCAATAATATTTTTTCCAAATCAGCGGTAAAACGAACCAAATTTTTGGGGCTCAAGCGTAACATAAGTTTCTTACAAAAACCCGAAAATTCTTCGGAAACCCATAACTAGATTGCATACATTTGTTGTATAAAATGTAATCCTTATGTGTTCAAAGATTAATAAAAAAGACGCTTTATTGTACCATGAGTTTCCGCAACCCGGTAAAATCGCCATAATTCCAACCAAAAAGCACGCGAGTCAGCGCGATCTTTCTCTGGCCTATTCACCGGGAGTTGCCTACCCGTGTTTAGAGATTGCCGAGAATCAGGATAAAGTTTACAAATACACTTCAAAAAGCAATCTTGTAGCTGTAATTTCCAATGGAACAGCCGTACTGGGATTAGGTGATATCGGACCCCTTGCATCAAAACCTGTAATGGAAGGAAAAGGCCTGCTTTTTAAAATATTCGCCGATATTGACGTCTTTGATATTGAAGTTGACACCAAAAACATAGAAGAATTTATACTGACAGTAAAAAATATTGCCCCGACTTTCGGGGGAATTAACCTGGAAGACATCAAAGCTCCGGAAGCATTTGAAATTGAACGCCGTCTTGTTGAAGAATTGGATATTCCTGTTATGCATGATGACCAGCACGGAACAGCCATTATTTCTGCAGCTGCCTTAAAAAATGCGCTGGAAATAACAGGAAAAAAGGCAAAAGACGTGAAGGTCGTGATCAATGGGGCCGGTGCTGCAGCCATTTCTTGCACAAAACTCTACAAAAAGCTGGGTGTGAAACCCGAAAATATAGTTATGTGTGACAGCAAAGGTGTAATAACCACGAGCAGAAAAGATCTGACCAAGGAAAAAATAGAATTTGCAACCAGCCGAAAGCTAAGCACATTGGAGGAAGCCATGGTAGGCTCAGATGTGTTTATCGGTTTGTCCAAAGGCGATGTGGTGAGTACGGAAATGGTTCAATCCATGGCAAAGGATCCGATCGTATTTGCAATGGCCAATCCGGATCCGGAAATATCCTATAACCTGGCGATCAAGAGCAGAAAGGATATCATCATGGCAACAGGCCGTTCCGATCATCCCAATCAGGTGAACAATGTCCTCGGGTTTCCCTTTATTTTCAGAGGGGCACTCGACGTAAGGGCGTCAAAGATCAATGAAGAGATGAAGATGGCGGCTGTTCATGCACTGGCAGATCTGGCAAAAGAACCCGTTCCTGAACAGGTAAACATAGCCTACAAAGAAAAAAAGCTGCATTTTGGCAAGGATTATATCATTCCCAAACCCTTTGATCACAGGCTGATCACACAAATCCCGCCCGCTGTTGCGAGAGCAGCCATGGAAAGCGGAGTTGCCAGACAGCCCATCACGGATTGGGATAAATATATTGAATCCCTCGAAGACAGACTGGGTACAGGAAACAAACTCATGCGCATGATCACGAGTCGTGCAAAAGCGAAACCCAAAAAAGTACTTTTTGCAGAGGCAGATGAACTCGATGTGCTAAAAGCAGCTCAAATTGTATATGAAGAAGGGATAGCAGAGGTGGTTCTTCTGGGTGATAAAAAAACGATCCACGCCCTGATGAAGGAGTTGAGTTTTGATGAAGACATTGAGATCATCGACCCCAAATCAAAAGATGAAGAACACAGGAGAAATGTTTTTGCAGACCAATACTGGAAACAGCGGCAGAGAAAGGGTTTGACCTTGCTCGCTGCACAAAAACAAATGCGGGAACGAAACTATTTTGCCGCCATGATGGTAAACAACAACATGGCCGATGTGCTGGTAACCGGTTATACCAGTACTTACCCAACTGTTGCAAAACCGATGATCGAACTGATCGGAAAACAGGATGATGTTCAAAGGGTATCTGCAACGAACATCATGCTTACTGAACGTGGGCCGCTCTTTTTATCAGATACTGCCATGCTCATCAATCCCACCGCAGAAGAACTGGTAGAAATTGCACACCTCACTTATAAAATGATGAAATTATTCGGTGTGGAACCCAATATAGCCATGTTGTCCTATTCGAATTTTTCCGCCTCCAAAATTGATTCGGTTAAAAAAGTTCAGCAGGCTGTAAAAATCCTGCACGAAAGATACCCGCACATCAGCATCGACGGTGGACTTCAGGCTGATTTTGCCTTAAATGAAGTGTTGAGGTCTTCCAAATTCCCCTTCACCAAAATTGAAGGAAAAAAGGTAAACGGTCTTATTTTTCCAAACCTGGAATCGGCGAATATCAGTTATAAGCTCATCAAGGAACTCAATAAAACAGAATCTGTCGGACCGATCATCATGGGCCTTAAAAAACCTGTCCACCTGATCCAGTTACGCGCCTCTGTTGATGAGATTGTGAATATAGTGAGCGTCGCCGTTGTGGATGCCCAGGAAAAAGAAAAACTGGCCAAATCAAAAGCAAATAAAAAGTAATACATAATACCGTATTCTTATGCATGCTGTGAATACCTGAGGTTCTTGCGTATTCATATTAATTATGCATACATTTGGCAAGTTTTAAAAGAAATAAATGATCACCCACCTCAACGGCAAGCTGACAGAAAAAAACCCAACCAATGTTGTTATTGAATGTAACGGCATTGGTTATTTTGTTTATATCTCACTGCAGACTTATTCTCAGATTCCCGACCGGGAAAACATACTGCTGCAGACACACCTGGTGATACGGGAAGATGCACATATTCTTTACGGTTTTTACAGCAAACTGGAAAGAGAGCTGTTCAAATTATTGATATCGGTATCCGGTGTTGGCCCAAGTATAGCCATCACCATGCTTTCTTCGATGACAACTGAACAAATACAGCACGCCATTGCCTCACAGGATGTAGCCCTGATTAAATCCGTGAAGGGAATAGGAGAAAAAACAGCACAAAGAGTAATCGTAGATCTGAGGGATAAAATTCAAAAAACTTTCAACATTTCCAATGACTTATTAACAACTGACAATACAATTAAGAACGAGACGTTAATTGCTTTAGAGGTATTGGGCTTTTCACGAAAAATTTCAGAAAAAACGGTTTTGACCCTTCTGAAAGAAAACCCTGATATTTCCTTGGAAGAGTTAATAAAACAGGCACTTAAAAAATTGTAAAATTGCTTACCCTCAAACAATTTACATATCGGAGTCTTATTGTCTTATCCTTATTTTTGTTTCCCTTTACCTTACTCGGCCAAAATTCTCAGGAGAACGAAGAAGATTCCGGTCAAACAGTTAAAGCCGGGGATACAGTTCCTGCCTTGCAATACAATTTCAAAAATGAGCAAAAAGGGCGGTTCTATTTGACAGACCCCACAAAATTTGAAGTCATTTATGACCCTGAGAGCGGGAAATACATCTTTTATCAAAAAATCGGAGATTACCTGATAAAACATCCTTCCTACATGACCCGCGAAGAGTATGAGTCGTACCGCCTGAACCGGGACATGCTGGAATATTCAAAAACCAAGATCAGTGCCATAGAGGGAAAAAACACGGAGACTGCCGCCGAACAAAGGGATCTGCTGCCCATTTATTATGTGAATTCAAAATTCTTTGAAAATGTTTTCGGAGGAAATGAAATCGACATAAACCCACAGGGTTCCGTATTGTTAAGAATGGGCTTAATTTATCAATATGTCGAAAATCCACAGCTATCTGAAAATAACCGTGAGAGTTTAACTTTTGATTTTGATCAGGAAATCAATGCGAGTTTAAACGCCCAAATTGGGAACAGGTTGCGGGTAAATGCCAATTTTGACACCCAATCCACCTTTAATTTTCAAAACCTGATCAAGATCGAATACACCCCAACAGAAGATGATATCATCCGCAAAATTGAGGTGGGTAATGTGAGCATGCCATCAAGAAATTCGCTGGTTACAGGAGTCCAAAACCTTTTTGGGGCAAAAACCGAATTGCAGTTTGGCAAAACCACAGTTACAGGTATTTTCTCACAACAACGCTCACAATCAAAAATGGTATCAGCCCAGGGAGGTTCACTGATCAATGAATTTGAGTTCAAAGCGAGCAACTACGACATGAACAGGCACTATTTCCTGGCGCATTTTTTCAGGAATACCTATGAAAATGCCCTGGTGAATTTTCCGCTGATCAATTCTTCAAATAACATTACGCGATTGGAATTATGGGTAACCAACAGGAATGCAACCACACAGAATACAAGGAATATTGTTGCCCTGGCCGATTTGGGTGAGAACAATTCAGCTTACATTGGATCTCCGGCTGTTATTCCAAATCCCGGTGCAAAAGATCCATCAAATGAGGCAAACAATATCAACAATCTCTTAACCCTGAATTCGCCGATAAGACAAATCCAGAATGTGAGTGCGGCCTTAGCTCCTTATGGGCTCCAACAGGGAAGGGATTATACCATACTTGAGAACGCAAGAAAATTGGTTCAGGGTGTGGATTTTACATTTAATGCCCAGCTGGGTTTTATTACCCTGAACCGCAGGCTGGTCGACAGTGATGTTCTGGCAGTGGCTTATGAATATACGGACGGACAAAATGTATATCAGGTTGGTGAACTGTCGGGTGATGGTATTGTTGCACCCGATAACCTGGTCGTCAAATTATTACAGGCAGAGATCATCACCACCGGTATTCCACTTTGGGATCTGATGATGAAAAATGTTTACGAAATTCCGGGAGCATTTCAGTTGCAGGAACCGAATTTCAGGCTTGAAGTGATGTACAATGATGACGCAACCGGTGTACCGGTGAATATTTTACAAAATGCCAAAACGCCTTCTGTCCAGAACAAAACCTTACTGAACGTCTTAAGACTGGACCGATTGGACCAGAATGATAATGTGCTGGAAAAAGGAGATGGTTTTTTTGATTATATAGAAAACATCACCATGAATTCTCAGCAGGGATATATGATCTTTCCAACTGTTGAACCCTTTGGCAGTTATCTGGATAATATCCTTGATCCGGACGACGATATCTTTGTCTTCAATGAGCTGTATGACAGAACACAGATGGAAGCCCAGACTCAATTTCAGAACAAGGACAAATATTTGTTTAAAGGCTATTTCAAGTCAGACGGCAAAAACGGAATTCCTTTGGGAGCCTTTAACGTACCGAGGGGTTCTGTACGGGTAACCAGTGGCGGCAGGGAATTGCTGGAGGGGGTAGACTATGTTGTTGATTACAATATTGGAAATGTACAGATCATCAATCCTGCCCTGCTCGATTCGAATGCGCCGATTGAGGTTTCTGTGGAGAACAACATGGGCTTTACGCAGCAGCAAACCAGGTATTGGGGACTGGATGTGCTGCATGTTTTTAATGAAAATCTGGCCGTGGGCGGATCTGTAATCAATATCAATGAAAGGCCGCTTACCCAAAAGGCGCAGTACAATTTTGAGCCTATCGATAACACAATTTTTGGAGTCAATCTAAACTATACGGCCAAGGTGCCGTTTCTGACAAGGCTGGCAAATAAATTGCCCAATATCGATACCGATGTTGAATCGGTGCTTTCGGCCAGGGCCGAAATCGCTTACTTGTTGCCGGGCTCTGCTGATGGTATTGACCTGAATGGAGAGGCCACTTCATATGTAGATGATTTTGAGGGTTCTCAAATACCCATCGATATCAAATCACCCAAGCAATGGTTTTTGGGAAGTAC
>JBFYPZ010000038.1:0-17669 GCA_041303035.1 Flavobacteriaceae bacterium | reverse complement strand
GATTACCAGATGGAGCACCTGGTGTACGAACTGAATTTTGAATCGGCAAGACTGGCAAAAGAGGTGGCTATGGAGTACACAGCCAAAAACCCAAAAAAGCCTCGTTTTGTTGCCGGATCTATCGGTCCGACTAACAAAACGGCCAGCATGTCCCCAAAAGTAAATGATCCGGGTTTCAGGGCCATCACTTTTGAGGATCTGAAGATCGCTTATAAACAGCAGGCAGAAGCATTGCTGGATGGCGGGGCAGACATCTTACTGGTCGAGACTGTATTCGACACACTGAATGCCAAGGCAGCGCTTTTTGCCATCGAAGAAGTAAAACAGGAAAGAAACCTGAAGGTTCCGGTTATGGTGAGTGGCACAATTACCGATGCCAGCGGAAGAACCCTGTCAGGCCAGACAGCCGAGGCATTTCTGATCTCTGTATCGCACCTGCCTCTCCTGACTGTAGGACTGAATTGTGCCCTGGGCGCAAAACAATTAACACCCTATCTGCAGATCCTGTCCGACAAGGCCAGCGTAGGTATTTCGGCACATCCCAACGCGGGTCTGCCCAATGCTTTTGGCGAATACGATGAATCACCGGAAGACATGGCACAACAGATCAAAGAATACCTGGATAAAAATCTGGTGAATATCATAGGCGGTTGTTGCGGCACTACACCCGATCATATCAGGGCTATTGCGGCAATTGCAGCGGAGTACAAGCCCCGTGTAAGAAAGCAAGAAGCCGTCATTTAATTTGTATACCCAAAAAAGCCAAACATGCAATTAGCAGGACTAGAACCCTTATACATCACGCCCGAAAGCAACTTTATTAACGTGGGTGAGCGCACCAATGTGGCCGGCTCCAGGCTTTTCCTTCGTCTTATCAAAGAGGGAAAATTTGATCAGGCACTGGATATTGCAAGAGATCAGGTGGAAGGAGGGGCTCAGATCATCGACGTGAACATGGATGACGGCCTGATCGATGGCAAAGAGGCCATGGTGACTTTTTTGAATCTGATCGCGGCTGAACCCGATATAGCCAGGGTTCCGATCATGATAGACAGCTCGAAATGGGAGATCATCGAGGCGGGTTTACAGGTCGTACAGGGAAAGAGCGTCGTCAACAGCATCAGCCTGAAAGAAGGCGAAGCAGAGTTTGTAAAGCATGCAGGCCTGATCAAAAGATATGGTGCAGCACTTATTGTTATGGCCTTTGATGAGGTCGGTCAGGCCGACAGTTATGAACGCCGTATTGAGATCGCTAAGAGATCCTATGATATACTGGTTAATCAGGTACACTTTAACCCGGAGGATATTATTTTCGACTTAAATATCTTTCCGGTGGCAACCGGTATGGATGAGCACAGGAACAATGCACTCGATTTTATCAGAGCTACCAAATGGGTAAGGGAAAACCTGCCCGGAGTAAGTGTGAGCGGAGGGGTGAGCAATGTTTCTTTTTCTTTCCGGGGCAATGATCCCGTAAGGGAAGCCATGCATTCTGTATTTCTGTACCACGCCATACAGGCAGGCATGAATATAGGCATCGTCAACCCGACCATGCTGGAAGTGTATGATGAAATTCCCAAGGACCTGCTCGAGCGTGTTGAAGATGTAATTCTCAACCGGAGAGATGACGCAACAGAAAGGCTGGTCGAATTTGCAGAAACGGTAAAGGGAGAGCGAAAAGAACACAAGGTGGACCAGGCCTGGAGAGAACAGGGCTTGCAGGAGCGCATTACACATGCCCTTGTTAAAGGTATTGAAACTTTTGTGACCGAGGACATGGAGGAAGCGCGCCTGAGCGTTAAGGCCCCTATTGAAGTCATAGAGAACCACCTGATGAATGGCATGAACGTGGTGGGTGATCTGTTCGGTTCCGGAAAGATGTTTTTACCTCAGGTAGTTAAATCTGCCAGGGTTATGAAAAAAGCCGTTGCTTATCTCATCCCGTTTATTGAAGAAGAAAAATTAAAGAATCCGGGCAAAGTTAACAAAGGCGCAGGCAAGATCCTGCTCGCTACCGTGAAAGGTGATGTTCACGACATTGGCAAGAATATTGTAGGCGTCGTGCTGGCCTGTAACAATTATGAGATCATCGACCTGGGCGTAATGGTACCTCCCCAAAAGATCCTGGAAACGGCGATACAGGAGAAAGTTGATGTAATCGGCCTCAGCGGCCTGATCACCCCTTCTCTTGATGAGATGGTCTTTCTGGCCAAGGAAATGGAGCGGCAGAACTTTCACGTTCCGCTACTCATCGGCGGGGCTACTACTTCCAAGGCGCATACCGCAGTGAAAATAGATCCGCAGTACAAACATGCGGTCGTGCACGTGCTGGATGCTTCCAAAGCAGTAACCGTAGTGGGTAACCTGCTGCAGGAAAACACGGTGGTGGCTTATAAGGCAGCCATCAAAACCGATTATGAAAAGGTGCGAAAGGGCTTCTTTGAAAGGGCAGAAAAAAAAGAATTCCTGAGTCTGGCAGAAGCAAGGCAAAATAAACTGAAAATTGACTGGTCGAAGGAAAAGATTCCGGTACCCAGGTTTTTAGGAATAAAGCAATTTGAAAGCATCGATCTGAACAAGGTGCTGCCCTATATCGACTGGTCGCCTTTTTTCAGAACCTGGGAACTGCACGGCAAATACCCTGAGATTTTAAAGGATGATCTGGTGGGTGCTGAAGCGAGTAAATTGTTTGAGGACGGGAAGAAAATGCTGCGGGAAGTACTCTCGAAAAATCTCCTGCAAGGCAAAGCCATATTTGGTATTTTTCCGGCGAACACCTCGGGAGATGACATAGAACTATACGAAAACAGGGAACAAAAAAATTTAAAAGCCAAATTCGTTACCCTTCGCCAACAGGCAAAAAAGAATGAACAGGTACCAAACCTGGCGCTTTCAGATTTTATAGCACCCAAAGAGTCAGGCAGGGAAGACTTTGTTGGCTGTTTTTGTGTGTCCGCCGGTTTTGGCACTGATGCGCTTTCGCAGAAATTTTTAGCAGACCATGATGATTACAATTCCATACTGATCAAAGCCATTGCCGACAGGCTGGCAGAAGCCCTGGCAGAGTACCTGCACATGGAGGTAAGACGGATTTTTTGGGGTTATGCCAGCAGCGAACAGCTCAGCACGAACGATCTCATCAAAGAAAAATATATAGGTATTCGTCCGGCACCCGGTTATCCTGCATGCCCTGATCATACCGAGAAAAAAACCATTTGGGAACTTTTGAAAGTAGAAGAAAATATAGGGGTTAAACTGACCGAAAGCCTGGCCATGTGGCCGGCTGCTTCCGTTTCCGGATATTATTTTGCCAGTGACAAGGCAAAATATTTTGGCGTGGGAAAGATCACCATGGAGCAGGTGGCAGACTTTGCGCAGAGAAAAGACATGACTCTGGAGGAAGCAGCACAGTGGCTGCAGCCCAATTTACACGAATAAACAGATTATGAAAATTACTGAGCACATAAAAAATAATCAGGGTAAAACCCTGTTCTCCTTTGAGGTGATCCCACCCCAGAAAGGTCAGAGCATACAGCAATTGTACGATCATATCGATCCGCTCATGGAGTTCAGACCACCTTTTATTGATGTGACCACATCCAGGGAGGAATACATTTTTATCAAAAAATCCGACGGACTGCTCGACAGAAAGATTACCCGTATGCGTCCGGGAACGGTTGGAATATGTGCCTCTATCATGCATAAATACGGGGTAGATACGGTTCCCCATATACTTTGTGGCGGGTTTACCAGGGAAGAAACAGAATATGTGCTGGTAGATTGTTATTATCTGGGACTTGAAAATGTGATGGCACTGCGCGGTGATGCCATGAAGCATGAAGCTTTTTTTACGCCTGCCGTTAACGGAAACCCTTATGCCGTAGATCTGGTAAAACAGATCGTGTCGCTCAACCGCGGGCAATATTTACATGAGCTTGAGGAGACTGCCAACAAAACGAATTTTTGTGTTGGAGTAGCCGGTTACCCTGAAAAGCACTTCGAAGCACCGAGTATGGAAGCCGATCTGAGAAGACTGAAAGAAAAAGTAGATGCCGGAGCCGACTATGTGGTTACCCAAATGTTCTTCGACAACAGAAAATTCTTTGACTTTGTGGCAGCGGCAAGAATGCTCGGAATCAATGTACCCATCATACCGGGGATAAAGCCCATTGCAATCAGCAGGCACCTGAATGTGCTGCCTCAGATTTTTAGGGTGGAACTGCCTGATATTCTGGTAAAGGAAATAGAGAAATGCAAAAACAATGCTGAAGCGAGACAAGTGGGTATAGAGTGGGCTGTTCAGCAATCAAAAGAACTGATCGAAGCAGGTGTGCCTGTTGTTCATTTTTATTCTATGGGCAAATCAGACAATATCAAAGCCATCGCTGAAAAGATATTTTAAGACATAAATAATTTTAATAAAGCAATAAGAAAAAGAGATCTTTAAATGTAAATGACAGCGGATTTCTTTATAATTTTGCATACACAAAAAAGTATAAATCTAAATTAAAAGATTATGGCAATAGAAGTTACGGATGCAATGTTCGATCAAACAGTTTTAAAATCAGATAAACCTGTACTCGTAGATTTTTGGGCAGCCTGGTGTGGCCCTTGTCGTATGTTGCACCCTATAGTAGATGAGCTGAACGCTGAACTCGGTGATAAAGTTGTTTTTGCCAAGGTGGATGTAGACAATAATCAGGAGTATGCAGCAAAATACGGTGTCAGAAATATTCCTACCGTTTTGTTGTTCAAAGGAGGAGAAATCGTTGATAAACAGGTTGGTGTGGCGCCTAAAAGTGTTTATTTAACCAAACTGAACGCCTTACTGTAAGTATTTATAATACGAAAGATAAGCCTGAATTTTTGTTCAGGCTTTTTTTATGCTTGTGCCTGAAAAAGGCTATTTTTGAGAGATGCAGATAGACCATACAGATAACATAGCCGGAATACATAATCTGGAACTGCTGGCAAGGCAGGTGGTTGAGGGGTTTATAACAGGTATGCACAAAAGCCCCTTCCATGGTTTTTCTGTGGAGTTTGCTGAACACAGGCTCTACAACAAAGGTGAAAGTACCCGTGATATAGACTGGAAATTATTTGCCAAAACAGACAAGCTGTTTGTAAAAAGGTATGAGGAGGAGACCAACCTGCGCTGCCAGCTGATCATTGACAATTCGGCTTCCATGTACTATCCGGAGCGTGAAAACAAGCATACTTCCGACCTCAATAAAATTGGTTTTTCTGTGGTGGCCACAGCAGCTTTGCTGGAGATCCTGAAAAGGCAGCGCGATGCCTATGGCCTGGCCTTATATTCAGACCAGCTTGACTATTTTGCACCCTCAAAAGGCAGCGAGAGGCACAGAAGAATGCTGCTCGATCAACTGGAGCGGTTGCTGGTTCAGGACAGCCAGAAGAAAACCGACACTTTTTCGGTCTTGCATCAAATTGCAGAAAAGATCCACCGCAGGTCGCTGATCTTTCTCTTTACAGACATGCTGCAGGCGGACAGGCAGGAGGAAGAACTCTATGCTGCACTGAGACATTTAAAATACAACAAACACGAGGTGGTCTTGTTTCATACTTTTTCTGAAAAATACGAGTACAGTTTTGATTTTGGCGAAGCACACAGAAGGTTTGTTGATATCGAGACCGGAGAAAAAATCGATCTGTTTACGCAGAACTACAAAGAACAGTACCGAAAACTGGTGCAGGAATTCTTTAATCACTTAAAAATGAAATGTATGCAGTACAAGATCGACTATGTGCCGGTGGATATTCACCGCGGTTTTGACCAGGTGCTGTCGACCTATTTGATTAAAAGGCAACAATTTTTATAAGAATAGCATAAAACATTTTGGAAAGTTAAAAATCAAAGTTATATTTGCAACCGCTTTAAGCGATGGTTTGGTAGTTCAGCTGGTTAGAATACATGCCTGTCACGCATGGGGTCGCGGGTTCGAGTCCCGTCCAGACCGCTTCTTTTAGAGTAAAAATAGTTGTGTTGTTAACGTAAATCTTTACGGTTTAGGAAGTTAACTGATGAAAAACTTTTCCATACGGGAAGGTTTTTTTGTTTTATAACTATAGCGTCACGATGTAAAATCACCACTCCCAACTGTAGCCATGCGACCCGAGCATGATCAATATTTACTACCTCTCCTAATCGCCCATTTAGCAAGAAAACATGGTATTAAAAAACTATTTACGTTCAAAAAACGCAGGTATACTCCCTTAAATCGGATGTTTAGGCATAAGTTTATTCCCAATTTGTAATAAGAATGAAAAAGAAAAAACTATAGCCCGGAATATTTTTGGATTTATAGATATATTTGTTTGGATAAAACAAGTTGTGCGTCATGCAGGAAAGCCGACCTGTAACCAGGATACAATAAAACAATAAATCGCAATGTATTTTTTTAAGATTTTTTTAATTATACTTGGCTCATTATCTTTGATTATCGGGATTATGGGCATCGTTATTCCCGGTTTACCCACTACGCCTTTTGTTTTATTAGCAGCTAGTTTATATCTCAGGAGTTCTGACAGACTGTATGCAAAACTGATTTCGAACAAATTTATAGGACCGTACATTCAAAAATACAGTATCAAAAATGGGATGACGCTGAATTCAAAACTCTTTTCAATCCTCATCATGTGGATTATGATAATCATTTCCGCTGTTTTTTTTCTTGAGACAGTACACTTAATACTTATTGTTTTGCTTATGGGAATGACAGGCACATTGGTAATGGGTTTTATTGTCCCAACCGTAAAAAATGAATGATAAATATGGAACCCAATTCAAAAAAGGCAAGTGCCTTTTTATGTATGGAGCAAATACAGATACCCGAAACTCCTTTATCGACTGGTGGCCGAACGAAATTAATTTCGAGATTCTTAAAAATGTTTCAAATTCGTTGCAGGAAAATGCATAATTTTTATTTACTACCCTCAAGGACCTATTTCCAATATTTAGTTCAATCGAAGAATTTTGTGCATTAAATACCGACGACGGAAATGTGGCATATTACAAAAACACCTTTGATTTAATGACATTCAGAGATTAAATGCTTATTTATAACGCTTGGATTCACAAAAATTGAGATTTTTGGAGCAAAACTTGGGTTTTTTTCCCGATAAGATAAATTAACAACGAATGATTTTGAAATGATAGTAATTGCAGAAAGATAGCCTAATGAAATCAATAGAAGAATGCGTTGTAATTGCAATGGACGGTTCAGATAAAGAGCTTTTTCCATTTTTACCTTATATATTGCAAGATATTTGGGAAATCGGAGCAGACCCAAATGCAATAATTAAACTGATAAAAAAAAATGGCAACAATTATACTGAATTAAAAGTTCTTGATTTGGGTTGTGGTAAAGGAGCTGTTTCGGTTACAGTATCGAAAACACTTGGATGTACCTGCTATGGAATTGATGCAATTCCTGAGTTTGTTGAATTTGCCCAACAAAAGGCTACAGAATATAAAGTAAATCATTTATGTATATTTGAAACAGGAGATATTAGAGAAAAAGTGAAAGATTTGTCGGGTTACGATGTAGTAATACTTGGTGCAATCGGACCTATATTTGGTGATTATTTTTCAACTCTGTCAACCTTGACAAAGTGTATAAATGAAAATGGATTTTTTATTATTGATGATGCTTACATAGATGACAATAGTGTTTTCAGTCATCCCTTAATGTATAAGAAATCCGATATATTGCAGCAGATAGAAAAAGCAGGAATGGAACTTGTTGAAAATGACATTATGAATAGGGACGACATTGTAGATTCTGACGATTACATTTTTGATAATTTAAAAGAGAGATGCCAAGAGTTAATTGAAAAGTATCCGAATAAAAAAAATCTATTTTTAGATTATATTAGAAAGCAAGAAATTGAAAATGATGTTCTTGAAAATATAGTAATCGGTACAACTTTGGTAATAAAGAAAATAGAAAAAAATGTACGAACGCACAACAAAGTGTAAATGACATAAGGGTTTCAGTGGGTATTTAAGCGTTGTAGCTCGCTTCTCCCAATAGCTATCGGGGTTTGTTTAACCTGACAGGAAACTGCTCCGCAATCCCTTACCGCACATACATGCCAAATGTTAGGCTTTAACCTTACGATGTCAAATCACCCCTTCCAACCACATCCATGCGAACCAAACAAAGCCAAATTAGGTCATCAGTTAAGATCCAAATTAGCAACGATTTTTCTTATCTTTCATATTTTGATCTCCCAAGTTTTCTTATTTATATTTTGTGCTGAAAGTCAGCTATAAATTAAAAAAAATGAGGATATTCACACCCGTTGAACACCAAAAAATAAGAGCAATAATTGATAAGCGCTATTTTTCATGCGCATGCGATCATGCCAGGCTCTTCCGGTATGAACTGAAAGGAAGGCAACCTGTAAAACCATTTGTATATGAAAAAATTTATCTTCTTCGTCCTTATGTCTTTTACAATTTTTAGTTGCAATAATGACGATGATCCGGATAAAGAAGTCTGCATAGATTCCACTATCCCCTGCCCGGTTATCATAGGACAAGAAAACAAGGGATGTGTGGTGAATATCATATTCTTGGCGGAAGGCTTTACAGATTCAGAAATGACTGAATTTATGACATTATGTGATATTGCAAAACAAGCAATACTCGATATGGAGCCTTTTACTTCTGCTGCCAATAGCTTGAATTTTTATAGGGTAAATTCGACATCTATTACATCGGGTATAAGTACCCAACAATATACAAGTGTTTGTAATGGAACAACTGGAATGACTACTTCCTCACAAACTGCCTGGTCTGTTTTTGGCAATCGGGTGGGTATTAAACATTATGTGGGTATGGATCCATTGAAAAGGGATGCCCTGGAAGATTTATATGGCAATTATGCAACGGGAGATTATGTGTATACGATCATTATTGCGAATACAACAGACTACTACGGTGGTGCCGAGTTTCCGGGTGTTACAGAACACAATACCATCATCAATCCCAAAGTTTCCAATATAATCGTTTCAAAAAATGACAGCGGAGATGCGTTCAGGTATTTGATCAGGCATGAATTCGGGCATTCTTTTGGAAATCTGGATGATGAATATGAAAGTGCAGTAACGGCTTGTGCCATAGAAAATTACGAGCCCTGGTATCTGCCCCAGGAACCAAAACTAAATGTATTGACGTATAATCCAAACAATTGGTTTGAAGGGGCCAGGTATGTTTCAAAGGGTTATTGGCGGGAATGGGAAAATTCAATCATGAGAGGAGACGCTTCCGCAACGACCTTTTCTCCCACACAAAGAGAGGTAGTTCATCAGAGGTTATTGGATGCGATTGGATGTCCTTAAAAATTCATTTGAATCCCACCTAAGTATGAAAAATTTTTCCAAACGGGAAGATTTTTTTGTTTTAGAGACAGCACTCATTTTTCAATTAAGAATTTGGTTAATAAATATCTTGATAACTAATCACTTGCATTTAGATTACTTCTAAATAAATTGTTATTTTGCACCATCTGATTCCCCTCTCAATAATTTTTTACCAATAATTTCAAAAACCCAGAACGATGAAAAGATTCCTGTTTCTACTCGCGCTATTTATTTCTTACGTTATCCTGGCCCAGAATTCGGCAGGAGAAAATGATATCGCATATGCTTCACCTCAGGTGGGATTCAGTAATTGGCCGGATGTTAAAAACAGCCAGACCAAATTGAATTCAGAAAAATTTGAAATTACCGAAGGCGAATTGCGGCTCATAAAGAATGATTTGCTTGAAGAAGGTAGTGCAAATATTTATGAGGGGATGTACACTTTTACCAAAGATAAGAAAATAGTTTTCTTCAGCGTAAACCGGAAAATAAAAGGAAAAAATGAAACAAGCGGAAACAAAGAGGACCTGAAAAACGCCGTCAATCTTAATTTGTTTAAGGCAACTGTAAATGAACAGGGCGCTTGGGTGAATCTGGAAATGCTGCCCTTTAACAGCAGCCAGTTTTCAACAGGACAACCCACTTTAAATCAGGATGACACCAAACTCTATTTTGTATCCGACAATCCGAAGTCTCTGGGCAGGACAGATATTTTTTCAGTGGATCTGTACAAAGACGGAACCTATGGCATACCAGTGAATTTAGGACCAAAGATCAATTCCTCAGAACGTGAAATATTTCCGTTTATAGACGCTGAGAATGTACTGTATTTTGCATCGGACGCGGCAAATCCAAAAAAAGAAATGGATGTTTTTGCAACCAAGATTTTCGATAATAGCATAGCAACGCCGTATAAATTAAAAACTTCTGCATTCGCCGATAAAGATGATTTGTCCTCCATAAAAAAAACCGGAAAAGGAGCAGGTGAAATGTATGAAATTGTAGCTGCAATTCCGGTAAAGAAGTATTTTGATTGCCAGCAAAAAATTACCGGTGTCGTTATGAATGCCGATACCCGGGAATTGCTGCCCAATGTAAAAATTGAGCTCTTCGATCAGGATGACAAGAATTTAGGATCCTTCAATTCCGGTGAAAAAGATGCTTCTTTCAGTTTCGAGCAATCCTGTAACAGCAACTATACTTTGCGAGCCTATCGTGAAGGATATTCAACCGGAGAGCTGAAGATTAAAACTATAAATGATCTTGATGTAAATCCATTAGTGGTTGTAGTGAATTTGAAGGCAAACCAGGGTCTGGAAACGGATCTGGTTGCTGAACTTCCTGAAAGCAAGGCTTCGGAAACTTTATCCAGAGAAATAAATCCTGTTCAGGCCGCTCCGGTTGAGGTGAGCAGCAAGTCTGAGGTACAGTTTCCTTATGATTTTAACAGCGATCTTCAGGTATACACTGTTCAAATCGGAGCATTTCAGGTAAAGGCCAAAACAGAAGAATTTATCCATGTAACAGATTTGTTTAATTATAATTATAAGGATGGCTTTAACAGATATTATTCCGGCATTTTTACATCTTCTGCAGAAGCCAAAAAACATTTGGTAAAAATGAAAAACAAAGGTTATACGGACGCCTTTGTTGTCAGATTGAAAGGGGAAAAGAGGTTTTAGTCCTTGCCTGGCAAGGATAAAGGACAAAGGATAAAGGATAAAGGACAAAGGATAAAGTATTGAGATATGATTTGAGATGTGAGAATTCTGAGAAAAAGTATACTGCACGCCTAAGGCATGTAAACCGGAGGCTGGGCAAAAGTAAAATTCAACTCCACTCCGGAAATTGAGTGGTCTTCAGATCGAGGGTGGCAATTTTTTTCATATCGTCCTGATCGAGTTTAAAATCAAAAATGCTTAAGTTTTCGATCATGTGTGCCTTTTGGGATGATCTCGGGATGGCGATAATCCCTCTTTGATAGTGCCACCTTAAACAGATTTGTGCGTTGCTTTTCTGATGCTTTTTGCCGATTTCCGTCAGAGTCTGGTTGTTAAAAATACCGTTTCGGCCTGCAGCAAAAGGTGACCAGGCTTCCATTTGAATTTCTTTTTTCTCCAAATATTCACGGGAATGCTCCTGTTGAAAAAAAACATGGGTTTCAATTTGGTTCACTGCCGGGTTGATGCTGGCCCCTGCCAACAATTCTTCAATTTGTTCCGGTTCAAAATTACTCAGGCCTATGGCCCTGATCTTGCCTTTCTTGTAAAGTGCTTCCATGGCCTGCCAGGAGCCTTTTACATCGCCGCGTGGCCGGTGGATGAGATACAGGTCCAGATACTCCAGACCCAGTTTTTCTAAGGAGGTTTCAAATGCTTTTATTGTTTTTTCATAGCCGGAATCGTCCACCCATAATTTGGAGGTAATAAATAAGGATTCTCTTTTAATACCACTTTGCGCTATACCCTGTCCAACAGATGCTTCATTTCCGTAAATCGTGGCTGTATCGATCAGGCGAAACCCTACTGAAATTGCTTCAGAAACAGCGCGTATACATGAAGCTCCAGATAATGAATGTGTTCCAAAACCAAGCACCGGCATTTTTATACCGTTGTTGAGTACTATTTCCGGAATGGAAGGTGCAAGTGCCTGACGATTCCCGGCAATTATATGCTGGGCTCCGAAAGACAGCAAAACAGTTGAAGCCGCAAACTTAGCGCCGGTTTGTAAAAACTCGCGACGCTTCATTTCGGTTGGGTGATTTTTTTGATTCATCTCTGCTCTTTTTTAGGGTGTTCAGTAAAGATAATAAAATCCCTGAAGAGATCAAGCCAGCGTTTAGCAACTAATGGATTATCAGTTATACAGGCAACTTATCATTTAGCCTCAATATAAATTAAATATAAACAGCCAATCAAACTTCAAATTTAAATGCAAATACAATTAAAAAATTTTACCACTGAGTTTGTTTTTGAATAATTAAATTAACTTTGCAATACAAAGTACTTTTAAATATGAAAAAACCCGAACAAGAATTGGCTGAAATTAAATCCATGATGGAGCGCAGTACCCGCTTCTTATCCTTAAGCGGACTGGCAGGAATACTGGCAGGAATTTATGCACTGCTGGCCGCTGGGCAGGCCTATCTCTGGATCTATTATCCCGGAGTACCTTTTGGCAATCGGATCTCCTTAATACAGGAGGAACAGATCCTGAACAAGTTGGTCAGCACGGCCTTGTTGGTCTTATGCCTTGCAGTCGGTACAGCCTGGTTTTTAAGCCGCAGAAAAAGCGAACAGAAAGCACAGCAATATTGGACTCCGGCAGGCAGGCGTTTTGTACTGGCGCTGTTTATACCGGTGGTCGCCGGGGCAGCATTTTGCCTGGCTCTGACTGTACAGGGACAATTTGCGCTCGTTGCACCGGCAACCTTAATATTTTATGGATTGGGTTTGCTGAATGCCTCACATTTCACGATGAGCGACATCAGGTACCTGGGTTTCGGTCAGTTGATACCGGGACTTTTCGCAGCCTTTTTTCCGCACTATGGGCTTCTTCTGTGGGCATTTGGATTTGGATTTCTTCATATCATCTACGGGACTTTGATGTACCTTAAATACGACCGTTAAAGTGAAAGTAATGTACGATAAGGCTTTTGAAAATATTATACGACTCAGGATCATGTCCGTACTTATGGTCAATGAGCGGTATGATTTCAATTCTTTCAAAACGCTCCTCGGGGTAACGGATGGAAATCTGGCTTCCCATCTGAGGCATCTTGAAAATGCAGCCTATATCTTTATCGAAAAATCCTTTGCAGGCAGAAAACCACAGACCAACTATGCTGCCACTGAGGCAGGTAAAATAGCCTTCCGGTCACATCTGGGATATCTTGAAAAATTGGTCAAAGAAAACAAATTATAAAAAAATTTATCAATTCACTTTGAAAAACAAAGTACATTAAAAACAAATAAAGAAATGGATACCAGAAAAAAAAATGATTCAGAAACCCTGCAGGATGAAATGCTCGCTAATTTCAACAATCCTGAAAAAATGGAAAAACTGTATCGCCAAAATAAAGTGGCATTTAAACAGGAATTCAGCCTTGTTTACCCACAGCTAAAAAGTAATCCCCTTGCCGGTTTCTGGCAGGAAAGACTGGATTACGATGCCGACACCATTTCCTGGGGCAGCAGAAACGACTTGCTCTTCGTGGCTTTGGCTTCTTTATTGGCAGGACTTTTGGCAAAGATACCGGCAATCTTTTCGATCAGTGAAGATTATTATTTCCCTAGAAATATAAGCTTTATCGTATTTCCTTTCTTAATTGCCTATTTTGTCAGGAAGAATAAAATACCGCTTGGTATAATTGCCTTCCTCAGCGGAATTATTGCGATCTGCATGATCTACATCAATGTGCTTCCGGACAATACCAACAGCGATACCCTGATTTTGGTCTGTATCCATCTGCCATTTCTGCTCTGGGCACTGTTCAGCATCGCATTTTCCGGCAATGAACTAAATAAATGTTCAAAACGTCTGGAATTCCTGCGCTTTAATGGCGACCAGTTCGTTATGTCGGCACTCCTGGTTGCAGCGGGCGGACTCATGACAGGGATTACACTGGGTCTCTTTGAACTGATCGGGGTTGAAATTCAAAAATTTTATGGCGATTATGTGATTGTTTTTGGTCTGGCAGCAGTGCCTGTAATTGCAACCCATCTCACACATACCAATCCGCAGCTGGTCAGCAAGGTATCACCCGTAATTGCGAGACTCTTTAGTCCGGTTGTGCTGGTCATGCTGGTTATTTATCTGGGGGCGATCATTATTGCAGGTAAAGATCCTTACAACGACCGTGAATTTCTGTTGATCTTTAACGCCCTCCTCATCGGGGTAATGGCACTGATCTTCTTTTCCGTGGCTGAAAGTGCTCACAAAAAAGAGCTTTCTTCAACCACCTGGATTCTCCTGCTTTTATCTGTGGTGACAATAGCAGTAAACAGCATAGCCCTGTCAGCCATAGTATTCCGGATTTCGGAATGGGGACTTACCCCAAACAGGCTGGCGGTACTTGGCAGCAATGTTTTAATGCTGGGACACCTTCTTTTTGTAACAGCCAAACTGTTTAAGACCCTCACTAAAAAAGGAACACTAAATGATGTTGGTAGTGCTGTTGTTCTTTACATGCCTGTTTATATACTCTGGGTACTGGTAGTTGTTTTCATTTTCCCTTTGGTTTTCGGCTTCAAATAAAAGTCAGAAATACCGTTCATATCAAAGGTTGGGAATATTACAGTCAGGATATTTGGGATTGTTGTATTTATAGCAGGATCGCAAATCTTTTCTGGTCACATCAGGGATAATTGAGCCCGGTAATATGAATGTTGGCTTGCCCGGGTGAACATAGAATTTCAGAGCAACAGGATTCCTGCAAATTCCTTTAAGCTGATCTCAGAAAGTTTTGCCTGGAATTTTGCATCGCTGTAACGAACGATCGCCCTGATATAATTGAGTTGCGCCGTGCGGAATTCTATGGTGGGGATGGTTCCGATCTTGAATTTTTCGATGGTGATGTCCAGGTTATCCTTTGCAATGGCCTCATTGCTTTTTTCAAGCTCAATAAGGCTGATATTGGTCAGATAGCTCTGATAAGCAGTGCCGAGCTGTGATTTTAAAGTTTGCTTCTGTTCCTCAATAACAAGAGCTGAATTATCAAGCCTGATCCTGGCTATTTTTTCATTCTGATTTTGCGTGAAACCTTCGAAAATCTTAAGTCTGGCGCTTAAACCGTAGTTCCACCCCTGAGACTCAGCACTGGTCGTAAAGCCAAGGCTCGATTCTGATTCGTTAAAGACATAGCCTGTGCTGACAATTATGCTTGGATAGCGTTCTGCTTTGATCTGTTTCAAATCAAGCCGGGCAATATTTTTATTGATTATCGCTGCCTGTAAAACGGGATTCTGCTTTTCGGCGAGTGATTCGAGCTGAGGTAGGGAAAGCGGCTCATCCAAAGATATTTCTTCTATCACGTTAAAATCTATCTTAGTATCCCGGGCAAGGATCTCATTCAGCCGGATCTTGCTGTTGACTATCATTTCCTTTTGCCGTAACATTAAAGTGAGGTCTGTATTCAGGTCGACCTGTGCATTCAACACCTCTAGTTTAGAGGCTTTACCAATCGTAAACCGGTTATTGGCAAGTTTTAGCCTTTGTTCCGAAATAATAATGGTACTGTCTAAGGCTACAAGCTGCTGATACTGCTGTACGAGGTCATAATATCCGATCATCACATCACTAACCCTGGTCAATACCGCTTGTTTTAACTGAGCTTCTCCCAGTTTTTCCAGTTCCTTCAACTGGTCATAGCGCGCAAACATCCTGAATCCGTCAAAAATGGTCCAATCCAGGCCGACCCCATAGTTGAGACTGTTATTCTTCGCGTTATCCAGTTCAACCAAATTCCCGTCGGCACGCGTTTGAGAACTGTTTTGAATGCTGTTGTTGCTGTTCAGCGTTGCCCCGACAACAGGTAGCATGCCTGCATTTCCAATATTCACTCCGGTTTTGTCTATTTCCAGCATATTGGAAGCGATCCGGATCTGGTAATTGTTTTCAAGAGCAATTTTCACTGCTTCCTCTACCGTCAGCAATTCCTGAGCCATCGCCAATGGCGAAGCGAAGAAAAAAAGAACTAAGAATTTAAGTAGCTTGTTCATTGAATTTGCTTTCCATTTTTAACTGCAGCTCCTGATCGTCAAATTCAGGACGGTGTTTCTTCTCCCTGGACCACATCAGGTACAATGCAGGAATAATATATAAAGTTAAAATAAGGGAGAACATGGTGCCCCCGATAATCACAACGCCCATACCGATTCGGCTTGTTGAGGCAGCTCCAAGCGCAATAGCTATGGGCAGGGCCCCCAGGGCAATGGTTAGGCTGGTCATCAGAATCGGGCGCAACCTGCTCTCGGCGGCCTGTAAGATAGCTTGTGCTTTTGGAATGCCCTCTTCGCGGAGCTGATTGGCAAATTCTACGATCAGAATCCCGTTCTTGGTCACGAGTCCAATGAGCATTACGGTACCTATCTGGCTGAAAATATTCCAGGTTTGACCAAAGAGCCAGAGCGAAAATAAGGCTCCGGCAACGGCCATTGGAACGGTCAGAATGATGATGAACGGATCAATAAAACTCTCAAACTGGGCGGCAAGTACAAGGAAAATGAGAAGTAATGCCAATCCGAATGCGAACATCGTATTGGAACTGCTCTCAACAAAATCTCTGGATTCTCCTCCTAGGTCAGTTGTAAAATTCTCGCCCAGTACTTTCTCCCTAATGCGTTCCATCGCATCAATCCCATCGCTTATGGTCTTACCGGGAGCAAGACCTGCAGATACTGTTGCACTCATATAACGGTTGTTGTGGTATAGCTGCGGGGGACTGCTTTGTTCCTCGGTTGTAACCAAATTATCGAGTTGAATGAGAAGGCCTTCTTTATTTCTGACGAACATGGAAGTTAGATCCATAGGGGCAGCCCGATCTTTTTTATCGAACTGACCAATCACCTGATATTGTTTGCCATTCATTAGAAAATATCCAAATCTTTGTCCGCTTAAAGAAAGCTGAAGGGTTTGTGCTACATCGAGAACGGAGACCCCAAGACTCTGGGCTTTTTCCCGGTCTATAGTAACATAAATTTCAGGCTTGTTGAATTTCAGGTTTACATCGGTAATAGAAAAAGTAGGATCTTTTGATGCTTCTTCCATAAACTCGGGGATTTTTTCCTGTAGTTGCTGAAAATTTGGAGCCTGAATTATATATTGAATAGGCAAGCCCCCCCGCCGGTTTACTGCGATGGTGGGAGATTCGGATACATTGGTGCGGGCATTGGGATATAGCTTTGTCCATTTGGTAAGATTGGCAGCAATTTCCTTTTGGGTGCGCTTCCTTTCACCGGGTTCCACAAGGGCGATCCTGGCACGACCGCTGTTCACAGAAGCCGAACCAAAACCGGGAGAAGTGATGATGAGACTCACTTTCTTTTCCGGGATCGAATCGTTTATCAGGTTGGTGATCTCGTTCATGAATGCATCCATATAATCGTAAGATGATCCCTCAGGTGCAGTAATACTTAAACCAATATAACTCCGGTCGTCATATGGAGCAGTCTCTTTTTTAAGCAGGTTATAAAATACAACAATAAAAAGGATACAACCGGCGAGAATTGGAAAACTCAACCATTTCTTATTCAAAAATGCCCGAAGAGATCGGAAGAGCGTCG
>JBFYPZ010000037.1:0-17776 GCA_041303035.1 Flavobacteriaceae bacterium | reverse complement strand
CAGTTGTTCTCTCTTTAAAAAATAATCTGTTATGAATTTTTGGAAGGTATCCCGTTTTTCCCTGGATACTTTTGCATAGCCATAGCCCGGCAAGTCTACCAGAAACCAGTTTTTATTGATCAGAAAATGATTGATGAGTTGTGTTTTTCCGGGCTTCGCGGAGGTTTTTGCCAGATCCTTCTGGTCTGTGAGGGCATTGATCAGAGAGGATTTCCCAACATTGGACCTCCCGATAAAGGCATATTCGGGTAACCTGTCTTGCGGACATTTACTCACATCCGTATTGCTGATAACGAACTCAGCCAGGTTAATTTTCATGACGAGGTAATTTGCTCAAAGCAATTTTTGCTTTTGCTTTTGCGGAAAATATTTGACAATCCAGTTTTCCAGGATTTTGTTGAATTCAGCAGGATGTTCCATCATGGGCGCATGACCGCATTTGTCTATCCAGTACAATTCTGAATTTGGAAGGAGAGAATGGAACTCCTCTGCCACTACCGGCGGAGTAACAATATCATTTTTCCCCCAGATCAAACAGGACGGCATGGTCATATTGGGCAGGTCCGGAGCCATATTGTGTCTGATGGCGCTCTTGGCGATGGCGATGGTTTTGATAAGCTTGATTCTGTTGTTCAGTGTTTCATAAACATCTGCGATTATTTCAGGGGTGGCTGTTTCAGGATCGTAAAACACTTCCTGAGCCTTCTTTTTAATGTATTCGAAATCACCTCTTTTGGGATAACTCTCACCCATAGAATTTTCATACAAACCCGAACTGCCGGTCAGAACAAGTCCGGCAACATGGTCCGGATATAATTTGGTATGGTATAAGGCCACATGTCCGCCCAGGGAATTGCCCAGTAAAACATATTTTTCCAGTCCTTTATACAGAGCGAATTTTCTGACAAAGGTCGACAAGTTCTTCACATTGGTCTTTAAAAGAGGCAAAGTATAAATGGGAAGTTCAGGCATTAATACCTGATAGCCCAGATCAGAAAAATGATCAATGGTACTGTCAAAATTACTCAGATCACCCAGCAGTCCGTGTAATATAATGATTGGCACTCCTTCTCCCGATTCTAAATAACTGTATTTACCCTCTTTTCGCAGGTCGTTTTTCATCAAACGATTGTTTAGTTTTCAAATGTTTTGCAAAGATATATATTTTATGTCAAAGTAATAATTTTCTGCTTATCCGATCAATTTTTTCTTAAAAAAAACCACATTCCTTAATTAACTCACATTCAGTAATTTAATAGAAATGGAAAAAGTTATCAACAAAGTGGTAAAAAATGGTAAAAAGTGGTAAATTTCGTTATATTTGTCATTAAAATCATAGTCTGGTGGTAAACCTGATCGGTACATATGAATGCAAAGCTGATGCCAAAGGGAGGCTGATGCTTCCTGCTGTGCTTAAAAAACAACTGAGCACCATCCTGTCTGATGGTTTTGTTTTAAAGCGTTCTGTCTTTCAGCCCTGCCTGGAATTGTACCCTATGTACGAGTGGAATGCGGTGATGGGAAAGGTCAATAAACTAAACCGTTTTGTAAAAAAGAACAATGATTTTATCAGGAGGTTCACTGCCGGTGTGAAAATTGTCGAAATGGATGCATCCGGAAGGATTTTGATCCCGCGGGATCTGCATTCGTTTGCCGGAATAGATAACGAAATAGTTTTATCTACTTCCGTGAATATTATTGAGATCTGGGATAAGGATAAGTATGAAAGGGCTATTGATGATGCGGCTGTTGACTTTGCAGATCTTGCAGAAGAAGTTATGGGTGGTGGCCAAAACGAGGATGAAAATGGAGTATCATAATCCGGTTTTGCTCTTTGAAAGTGTTGACGGACTTGCGATTAAAAAGGATGGGATCTATGTGGATGTCACTTTCGGAGGTGGCGGCCATTCCGGGGAAATTTTAAAAAAACTGGGACAAAAAGGACAGCTTTTTGCTTTCGATCAGGATAAAGACGCCTTGCAGAACGACTTAAAGGATCCGCGTTTTACTTTGATCCCTGAAAATTTCTGTCATATAAAACGCTTTTTGCGGACCCATGGGGTAAAGAAAGTGGATGGAATTCTGGCAGATCTGGGCGTTTCCTCACATCAGTTCAACGAGGCAGAACGTGGTTTTTCAACCCGGTTTGATGCAGAATTGGATATGCGGATGGACCGGAATAGTCTGCTGAATGCCAGAACAGTGGTCAATGAATACGGAGAAAAGGAGCTTGAAAACATCTTTTTTAATTATGGTGAGCTTCGGAACGCCAAACAGATTGCGAAAAAGATCATTGAAGCCCGGCAAAAAAAAGAGCTCAGCTCGAGTTTTGATCTGATAAAAGCTGTAGAAACCTTGTTGCCCAAGGGTCTGGAACACAAGATCTCAGCGCAGATTTTTCAGGCAATTAGAATAGAGGTGAATCAGGAGATGAAGGTTTTGGAAGATTTTTTAATACAAACTCCGGAATTGCTCAATGAAAAGGGGAGGCTGGTTATTATTTCATATCATTCGCTTGAGGACAAAATGGTAAAAAGATTCATGAAATCCGGAAGGATTGAAGGGGAGCCGGAAAAGGATTTTTATGGAAACTTTTATATCCCGCTCAGAATTATAGACAAATTGATTGTACCCGGGCCGGAAGAGATCAGAAAAAACAGCAGGGCAAGGAGTGCTAAGCTTCGGATAGCTGAAAGAGTAAAGGAAGATTCAAAAGAGAATAAATAAATGTCAACAACAAAACAAACCTTATACAATATATTAAAAGGCAAGTTTTTAATTGACGAGAACGCCAGAAAAACCTGGGTGTTTTTGATCTTTCTGGCCTTTTTGGCTCTTTTGATGATCGCCAGTTCTCACAGCGCTGATCAGAAAGTGCTGAAAATTGCAGAGCTCAATCACAACAATAAGGAATTGCGGTCGGAGTTTGTGGCAACGAGGTCACTGCTGATGAAATTAAAAATGGAGTCAACTGTACTGGAGGAATTGGAAAAAAAAGGTTTTTACAGTTATGTGAATCCACCCCATAAAATAAAAGTAAAAATTGTAAAGTAGCATGGCAATAGAGAAAAAACAGATACTGTACAGGGCCTATCTCGTAGCGGGTTTCCTGGTCTTGTTTGCCGGTGCCATTATTTATAAGCTGTTTGAAATTCAGTTTGTAAAGGGTCAGGAATACATCAGCATGGCTGAAGAAAGTACAGTTAAGTCCTTTGAGATCTTCGCCAATCGCGGAAATGTGTATACAGCGGATGGGAGCCTTCTGGCTACCTCTGTTTCAAAGTATGATATCCGAATGGATCCCATTTCGGTTAAGGAATCTGATTTTCAGTCAGGTATTCGGGATTTGAGCCGTGAGTTGTCGAAAATGCTGGGCAAAACACCGGGGCACTACGAAACCCTGATCAAAAAGGGCAGGGCAACGAAGAACAGGTACGTTTTTATAACCCGAAACCTCGATTATAACGAATATCAGAGAATCAAAAAGTTTCCCATTTTTAAGCTTGGCCCATACAAAGGAGGCCTGATCGTTGAGCAGAGAACTGTTAGGGAGTATCCCATCGGTGAAATGGCGAAACGGGCTGTTGGTTACGACGACTACCGTGGAAGGGTAGGCATAGAGGGTAGTTTTTATGAGTACCTGCGCGGTAAAAATGGCAAGCGTTTAAAGCAGAAAATATCCAAGGGGCAATGGAAGCCTATCAGCGATGGTAATGAAATAGAGCCTGTTGACGGCAGGGATGTGGTAACGACCATAGATCTGAATATTCAGGATATAGCCCACCACGCATTGCTGGAGCAGCTTGAATTATTCGAAGCCGAACACGGAACTGTTGTTGTCATGGAAACCAAATCCGGCGAGATCAAAGCCATGGCCAACCTCGGCAGGACCTCGAAGGGAACTTATTTTGAAGACAGAAATTATGCGGTGTATGAATCGCATGAACCGGGTTCTACTTTTAAGCTAATGGGCATGGTTGTGGCTCTTGAAGACAAGGTGATCGATACCGGTTATATGGTCGATACCCAGGGCGGGGAAATCTCGTTCAGAGGAAGAAAAGTCAGGGATTCCAATAAGGGAGGCTATGGTACCATATCAGCTTCCAGGGCCTTTGAAGTTTCTTCGAACGTGGGTATCGTAAAGATCATCGATAAATATTACAGAGACGATCCTCAAAAATTCGTTGACGGTTTAAAGAAACTGCATGTGGGTGAGAAAATCGGGTTACCCATAAAAGGTGAAGGTGAGCCAATAGTTCCAAAACCCGGTGACAAGAGCTGGAATGCCCTGTCGTTGCCCTGGATGGCTTATGGTTATGGCGTTTCTCTTACTCCGCTTCAAACATTAACATTTTATAATGCCATTGCGAACAACGGAGAAATGGTAAGGCCAAAATTTGTGAAAGAAATCAGAACACAAACCAATTCAGTTTCAACTTTTTCCAAGGAAGTGATCGATCCAAAAATCTGTTCACAGGAAACCATTGATAAAGTAAAGAAAATGATGGAAAACGTGGTTATTAGAGGTACGGCCACCAATATTTACGATGAAAATTTTTCTATGGCAGGGAAAACGGGTACCTGTCAGACAGATTACTGGAAAGGAGATGGCGTCAAGTACATTGCCACTTTCGTAGGATATTTTCCCATAGAAAATCCCATGTACTCCTGCATCGTGATCATCCACAAACCAAATAAATCGATTGGTTATTACGGAAATGCCGTGTCTGCTCCCGTATTTAAAAAAATAGCGCATAAAATTTATGCCCAAACGCCCTCTGAACAGGAGTTGATCCTTGCAAACAATGTGCCTGCCATCGATAAGAAATTTGATGAGTATTACAAGCAGTACAACAGGAAGCAAAATTTAGTGCCCAATGTGGTAAATATGGCCGGCATGGACGCAATTCCGTTACTTGAAAATCTCGGATTTAAAGTACAGTCCACAGGCACGGGAAAAGTAAAAGAACAATCGGTTAAACCCGGCGGTCTAATAGAAAAGGGAAAAATTATTCAATTAAAATTATCGTAGTTCATTTGAAGGTATTAAAAGACATATTGTTTAAAGTTGATGTTGAAGCGATCAAGGGTTCGACCCATATTGCAGTTGAATCAATATGTTTTGATTCCCGGCTTGTAGGGAAAGATACTTTATTTGTTGCCCAGAAAGGTCTTAACTTCGACGGGCATGCATTTATTGAAAAGGCGGTTGAAGACGGGGCAAAGGCTATAGTTTGTGAAGTCATGCCCGGCACCCTGTCTGATGGTGTTACCTATGTTCAGGTTCTGAACAGCAGCATCGCCCTGGCTGTCCTCGCTTCCAACTTTTATGACAATCCTTCAGAAAAACTGAAACTTGTTGGGGTTACGGGTACCAATGGCAAAACTACCATCGCCACCCAGCTGTATACCCTATTTACCAATGCCGGCTACACCTGTGGCCTGCTGTCCACCATCAGGATCATGATAGGGGATAAGGTTCTGCCAACAACACATACCACTCCTGATTCAATCATGATCAACAGGTGTTTGCACGAACTTGTAAAGGCCGGGGGAACACATTGTTTTATGGAGGTGAGCTCTCACGGCATTCACCAGGGACGAACGGCAGGTTTGCATTTTGAGGGAGGTATATTCACGAATCTTACCCATGACCATCTGGATTACCACGAATCTTTTGCGGCTTACCGCGACGTAAAGAAAAGTTTCTTTGACCATTTGCCAAAAGCCTCCTTTGCACTTGTAAATGCGGATGACAAAAACGGGATGGTGATGATGCAGAACACAGTAGCCCGAAAATATACCTATGCCCTAAAAACAACAGCTGATTTTAAAGGCAGGATTCTTGAAAATCAATTTTCCGGTTTATTGCTGAACATTGATAACAAAGAGGTCTATTCCAATTTGATAGGAGCTTTTAACGCCTATAACCTGCTGGCAATATACGCCGCTTCCTGTTTATTGGGCATGGAGAAACTGGAAGTGCTTCGCCTTCTCAGCGACCTGAAAAATGTTGACGGAAGGTTCCAGTACCTGATCTCCAGAGAAGGTGTGATCGCTATAGTAGATTACGCCCATACACCGGATGCTTTAAAAAATGTACTCGAAACGATCAATGCCATACGCAGTCACAACGAACAGGTAATCACTGTAGTAGGTTGCGGTGGTGACAGGGATAAAAGTAAACGGCCCAAAATGGCTGATATCGCCACCCAGTTGAGCAACAAAGTGATCTTTACCTCTGATAACCCGCGCTCGGAAGACCCTGAAGCAATACTCAGGGATATGGAAGCAGGTGTAAGTCCGGAGAATTTTAAAAAATACCTGACCATTACAGACAGATTCCAGGCAATTAAAACCGCCGGAGCCATGGCAGGAAAAAATGATATCATCCTTATTGCGGGCAAAGGGCATGAAAACTATCAGATCATAGGAAAAACAAAACTGGATTTTGATGATTATAAAATTGTTGACCAAATCTTAAACCAACAGTAATTTATGCTGTATTATCTATTCGATTATTTAGACAAAACCTTCCAGATTCCCGGGGCAGGATTATTCCAGTTCATCACTTTCCGTTCAGCTATGGCCTTTGCAATCTCTTTGCTGATCTCAACAATTTTCGGTAAAAAAATAATCGACTATTTAAGAAAACTTCAGGTTGGAGAATCCATCCGGGACCTCGGACTCGAAGGCCAGTCAAAAAAGGCGGGTACTCCAACCATGGGAGGTATCATTATTATCATGGCCACCCTGATTCCGGTCTTCCTGTTTGCCAAACTGGATGGGGTATATATCGGTTTATTGATCGTAACCACTTTGTGGATGGGAATGATCGGATTTATTGATGACTATATAAAAGTTTTTAAAAAGGATAAAGAAGGATTAAAAGGCAGGTTCAAAATTGCCGGACAGGTAACCCTGGGTTTCTTTGTGGGATTTGTACTGTATTTTCATCCGGATGTGACCGTAAAAGAGAAATTGCCCAAGGATCAGATAGTAAATGCCACGCCGATGAGCATTCCCTCCAACCATTTCAGTGAAGAAAAAAAATCTACTAAAACGACCATACCTTTTGTAAAAAACAATGAATTCGACTATAAAAGTTTGTTGTGGTTTATGGGAGAAGATGCTGAAGACTATGTTTGGCTGGGATTTATTGTTGTAGTTATTTTCATTGTCACTGCCGTATCAAACGGAGCGAATTTAACAGATGGTATTGACGGACTGGCAGCAGGAACTTCGGCAGTCATGGTCGCAACCCTGGCCATTTTTGCCTGGGTTTCGGGTAACATCATCTTCGCTGATTATTTAAACGTCATGTATATACCGAATTCCGGAGAAATGACCGTTTTTATCAGTGCCTTTGTAGGCGCCCTGGTCGGATTTTTATGGTACAATGCCTTTCCGGCTCAGGTTTTTATGGGAGATACGGGTAGTTTAACCATAGGCGGTATCATTGCTGTTTTGGCTCTGGCTGTTAGAAAAGAGCTTTTGTTACCCATCATAGCAGGAATCTTCCTCGCAGAAAACCTGTCGGTCGTTATGCAGGTAAGCTATTTCAAATACACAAAAAAACGGTTTGGTGAAGGGAAAAGAATATTTCTGATGTCACCCTTACACCATCATTACCAAAAAAGAGGTTACCATGAAAGCAAGATCGTGACCAGATTTTGGATCGTAGGCATCTTTTTAGCCGTGATCTCCATATTAACACTGAAAATAAGATAATTAAACAAACAGACCAATGAGCATCTCATCCTTTGCGCTTCAACAAAATTTCAATGTAAAAAATGCCATGGCTTCGCACATGCAATCAGAATTGCTGCGGGTTCGCAAAGAAACCATACGCGCCTCCTTCGAGGTCAGCAATTATGAGGAGCACAGGATGGAAGAAGTGCTTAAAATCAATGGGGCACAGTATATCAATGATGCGAAAGCGATCTCTGTAAATGCGACTTTTTATTCTCTGGAATGTTTGGAAATGCCGGTTATATGGCTGGTTACCGGGACTCAGTTCCCCGTAGACTACCATGTGTTATTGCCACTTGTCAGAGAAAAGGTAAAGGCCATCATTTGTTTGGGTGATGAAAGTGAAGCGATTGCAAAAAGCTTTGGAAATGTTATAGACCATATACTGGAAGTACAAACCCTGGATGAAGCAGTTCATCTGGCCTATAAGATCGCTGATGCCGGAGAGGCCATATTGCTTTCTCCTTCAACAGACAAGTCCAAGTATTTTAAAGATTTTAGCGAATTAGGCAGTCAGTTTAAGTCAATGGTAAGAAATTTATAATCAGTTAGCGGTGAATCGGATAGCAGAGAACTTAAAGGGAGATAAAACCATTTGGGCCATAGTGGCCGCATTGGCTATCTTTTCATTTTTGCCTGTCTACAGTTCGAGCACCAACCTGGTATATGTTATTGGCAAGGGAACAACATTTGGATACCTGATCAAACATGGTATCCTGCTTGGACTTGGCATCATGATTATTTTTGTGATACACAAGGTGCCCTACCGCTATTTCAGCGGTTTATCTGTGCTGCTGATGCCCCTGGTTATTGTTTTGCTGGCCTTTACTTTGGCACAGGGAACCGTGATTGAAGGTGCGAATGCGAGCAGATGGATTTATATACCCTTTATTGGTGTGGGATTTCAATCTTCAACCATGGCCGTACTCGTACTCATGATGTTTGTTGCGAGATATTTGTCCAGACACAAAGACAAACCCATTACCTTTAAAGAGAGTTTTTTGTATTTGTGGCTGCCGGTGGGAATCGTTCTGATGCTTATTTTACCGGCGAATTTTTCCACAGCCGCCATCGCATTTGCAACCATATTGTTGCTCACATTTATTGGCGGATATCCGATTAAATTTATACTGTACATCCTGGGTGCAGCCCTGCTCGTATTTTCATTGTTTATTCTGTTGGCAAAGGCCTTGCCCGATCTCATGGAAAATACCCGTGTAGAGACATGGAATAACAGGATCGAAAATTTCATTTCAGGCGACAGTGAAGACAATTACCAGTCAGAAAAAGCAAAAATTGCGATCGCCTCTGGAGAAGTAAACGGCAAAGGCCCCGGCAAGAGCGTTCAAAAGAACTTTTTACCACAATCCTCCTCAGATTTTATCTATGCCATTATTGTTGAAGAATTTGGTCTGATCGGAGGTATTGTTATTATTTTTCTCTATTTGGGCTTGTTGGTCAGGATTGTGATCATAGCCACAAAAACCAATACCATTTTTGGCGCATTATTAACAGTTGGAGTGGGAATTCCCATTATCCTCCAGGCTTTTATAAATATTGCTGTGGCGGTAGGGCTCCTGCCTGTAACGGGACAACCCCTGCCCCTGATCAGTACCGGAGGTACCTCCATCTGGATAACCTGTTTTGCCATAGGTATGATCCTGAGTGTGAGTGCCTCTTATGAAAAAGTAAGTGAAGAAAGTAAAGGTCAGGCTATAGAATTGGAAGATCCATTAGATATTTTGCATGAAACGGTCAGTTAACATATTGTTGAGCGGTGGAGGAACGGGGGGACATATCTTCCCGGCAATTTCGATTGCCAATGAGATAAAACTGCGTATTCCGGATGCAAAAATTTTGTTCGTCGGTGCAAAGGACAGAATGGAAATGGAGCGGGTACCCAAAGCAGGTTTCGAGATTGTAGGTCTGGATATCACGGGAATTAAAAGAAGTTTTTCAAAAGATAATCTGCTTTTTCCCTTGAAGTTGTTCAGAAGCATCCGTGCCGCTAAAAGCATAGTAAAAGAGTTTAAACCTGATATAGTTATCGGAACCGGTGGATTTGCATCCGGACCAACCCTGTATGTTGCTGCGCAAAGCCACATACCTTCGGTTATTCAGGAGCAAAACTCTTATCCCGGTATCACCAATAAACTCCTGGCAAAGAAAGCTGCTAAAATATGTGTTGCCTATGACGGCCTGGAGCAGTTCTTTCCGAAAGAAAAAATAGTGAAAACGGGTAATCCGGTACGGCAGGATTTATTGGAAATTGACAGTAAACGGGACGAAGCCATAGCATTCTATGGGCTAGACAAGAATAAGAAAACACTGGTCATTTTAGGCGGTAGTTTGGGCTCAGGGCGCATTAATGAGGCTATTGAACTGGATCTGTCAGCTTTACTCGGATCAGACCTGCAGCTTATCTGGCAGACCGGTAAATACTATTACAGAAAATATGCCCCTTTGGAAAAGAAACCGACGGTACAGATACTCGATTTCGTTCAGCGGATGGATCTTTTATATGCGGCGGCAGATTTTATCATAAGCCGTGCCGGAGCAGGTACCATTTCCGAATTGTGTCTGGTGGGCAAACCGGTCATTTTTATTCCGTCGCCGAATGTTGCTGAGGATCATCAGACCAGGAACGCGATGGCGGTAGTAAAAAAAGAGGCTGCTATTTTATTGAGGGAAACGGAACTGGATCAACTGGTTCAGGTTGTGATGAACCTGAAGAACGATACGGAATTACAGAAAAAATTTATGAAAAATATAAAATCATTGGCTCTGCCCGATGCTACAAAGGATATTGTAGATGAGGTAATGCGATTGATAGAATAAGTTAATGTGCTAAATACTTTGGTGACTATGGCAATTATTTATAAGGTAATGGAATTTATTTTCTAAAATCAATTGCCATAGTTTTTTAAAAAATTAAAGAGAAATCAGAATGAAAAAATATACCGGTATAGTGATAAGTTTCCTGCTCATCCTTTTGGTAGTTTTTTTATACGGTTTTGCTGCCAAACGCAATGCCCATAAAAAAAGCGATAAAGTCGAAGTCGTTTTTACAAACGGTGAAAACTTGTTTGTCACCCATGAAATGGTTAATAACATGTTGATACAAAATTTAAAAATCCATAAAAATCAATCTGTAGAAAGTTTACTTTTGAAGAATCTTGAACAAGCCGTGGAGTCAAATCCTATGGTTCAGGAAGCAGAGGTTTTTTATACCATCGAGGGAAATTTGGGGGCTCTCGTCACACAAAGGACGCCGGTTTTAAGGGTAGTCAATGGATTAGAATCTTTTTATTTGGATGAACATGGAAAAAAAATGCCTCTCTCAGGTAATTATTCTTCCAGAGTACCAATCATATCTGATTTCTATGAAGAAGAAGTAAGCCCTGACCTGACGCAACTGGCGAGAAAGATAAAAGATGATCCCTTTTTACAGAAGCAGGTCATTGCAGTAAAACAGGATCAGGGTGAAGTTAAACAATTTGAATTATATACGCGGGTAGGGAATCAAACGATTGAATTTGGAACAGTTCAGAATTTCGACGAAAAAAAGAAAAAATTGAAGGCATTTTATCAGAATGCCATTAATAGCAATACCCTCGAGGTATACGACACGATAAATCTGAAGTTTAAAAATCAAATTGTTTGTTCTAAAAAATAGGATATGGACAAGGAAAATATAGCAGTAGGAATGGATATTGGCACAACGAAAATTGTGGCCATGGTGGGTAGAAAAGATGCTTACAATAAAATTGAAGTTTTGGGTATGGGCAGGGCCAAAAGCCTTGGTGTTCACAGGGGTGTGGTGAATAACATCACCCAGACCATTCAGTCCATTCAGCAGGCCGTTGAGGAGGCTGAGGCCATTTCCGGAGAAAAGATACAAAAAGTGGTGGTGGGTATTGCGGGTCAGCACATCAGAAGCCTGCACCACAGCGATTACATCACGCGACCCAATCCCGACCTGGTTATCGATGAAGATGATATAGAAAGGCTGATCAACCAGGTGTATAAACTGGTAATGCTTCCCGGTGAAGAGATCATCCATGTACTCCCACAGGATTATAAGGTTGACGGTCAGGCAGAAATAAAAACACCCATCGGTATGTATGGCGGCAGACTCGAAGCCAATTTTCATGTGGTTGTAGGGCAGGTCTCATCCATTCGGAATGTGGGCAGGTGTATAAAGAGTGCCGGACTTGAATTATCCGGAATCACGCTGGAACCACTGGCATCAGCAGATGCAGTACTCAGCAGTGAAGAAAAGGAAGCGGGAGTTGCACTCATCGATATCGGAGGAGGTACAACTGACCTGGCGATATTCAAGGACGGCATCATCAGGCATACGGCGGTAATACCTTTCGGAGGCAATGTGATTACCGATGATATTAAAGAAGGCTGTTCGATCATTGAAAAACAAGCCGAATTGCTAAAAACAAAATTTGGATCGGCCTGGCCGGGAGAGAGCAAGGACAATGAAATTGTATCGATACCGGGTTTAAGAGGCAGGGATCCGAAAGAAATTACCTTGAAAAACCTCTCCAAGATCATACATGCCCGGGTAATAGAAATTATTGACCAGGTATTTCTGGAAATCAAAAATTACGGACACGAAGAGAATAAAAAGAAACTGATCGCCGGCATCGTGCTCACCGGTGGAGGTGCACAGTTAAAGCACATCAAACAACTGGTAGAATACACTACGGGTATGGATACCAGAATCGGTTATCCCAATGAACACCTGGCCGGTAACAGTGATACGGAATTGTCAAGTCCTGCATATGCCACAGCAGTTGGACTGCTTATGAAAGGCCTGGCAGATTTTGAGAAAAAGGACAGAATAAAAAAGAAAGCAGAAAAGCCTGAAACGGCAACCATTACCAAAGAGGAAAAAGTAAAGGCAGCCGGAAAGTCGGATAACAGAAAGTCAATCTTTGAAAAATGGATTGAGAAATTCAGAGATTTTTTAGAGAACGCAGAATAAAAGAAAAAAATAAATCAGTAAAACCTTGAAAAAGTTATGAGTAATATAGATTTTGACCAGATTTCGTTTGATCTACCAAAAAACCAGTCCAATGTTATTAAAGTCATTGGTGTTGGCGGTGGAGGCAGCAATGCCATAAACCACATGTTCAACAAAGGTATTGAGGGCATTGATTTTGTAGTTTGCAATACGGATGCTCAGGCCCTGCACAGCAGTCCGGTACCGACCAAGATTCAGCTTGGAGCTACCCTGACCGAAGGCTTGGGTGCAGGTGCAAATCCGCTTATCGGCGAGGAAGCTGCTATGGAAAGTATGGATGAGATCAAAGCCATGCTGGATAAACGTTCAAAAATGGTCTTTATCACGGTTGGAATGGGTGGAGGAACCGGTACCGGTGCGGCTCCGGTTATCGCCAAAGTTGCGAAGGCACTGGACATTCTTACCGTTGGAATCGTAACTACTCCCTTTGCTTTTGAAGGTAAACTGAGAAACGAACAAGCAGAAAAAGGAATTGAAAAGCTTCGCGAACATGTTGATTCACTGGTCATTATCAACAACAATAAATTGCGCGAAGTGTATGGAAATCTGGGGTTCAAGGCCGGATTTTCCAAGGCGGATGAAGTTCTGTCAACAGCTGCTACAGGAATTGCCCAGGTAATTACCCATCATTACACACAGAATATCGACCTGAAGGATGCTAAAACTGTGCTGTCGAGCAGCGGAACGGCAATTATGGGTTCTGCTACCGCTTCCGGAAACAACAGGGCACAAAATGCAATTACCAAAGCGCTGGATTCTCCTTTGCTGAATGACAACAAGATTACCGGAGCAAGGCGGGTATTGCTGCTTATTGTTTCAGGAACGGCAGAGGTTACAATAGATGAAATTGGTGAAATCAACGATCATATTCAGTCAGAAGCAAGGACCAATGTGGATATCATTATGGGTGTTGGTGAGGATGAATCCCTTGGAGAAGCTATTTCAGTTACGGTTATAGCAACGGGTTTTAATGCAGATCAGCAAAAAGAGATCTCAAATACAGATTCAAAGAGGATCGTACACACATTGGTGGAAGACCGTGATGATAAAAAAATTGCTAAACCGGCTGTATCTGTCCCCGAAACTACCGCAAAAGTATCCGAACCGGTATTGGTTGATAAAAAGGCGGAACCGGCTACCAGGCCTGAAGAAACTTTGCTGAATGATTTTAAAGTTACTTTCGAAGAGATCAAAAGGGAACTGCCCTTTGAATTAGAAGAAAAAATGGAGGTGGAATTTAAGCTGGAAGAAGATTTTATTATCCATGATACTACGGGTACCTATTCAGACAAGACCGAATCTCAGGAGAGCGAGAATCAGTTTACTTTTACTTTCGATTTTCCGGTTGAAAATAAGCCTGTTCCGACTGAAAAGAAATTGTCAGTAAATGATATCGAAATAGTAGATCTGGAGTATGTTATTCCTGAAATAAAAGTCCCTCAGGACACCATAAGACATACCCTGGAACTGGAAGAAGAATTCGCCCCGGAAATAGAAGCATTAAAAGAAGTAAAAAACAAGATCCGGGAAGATGAAGATATGCAGTTTGAGGTAAAAGTCAAAAAAGAAGTCATTTCAAATCCGGTGAGAATCATCGTTGAAAACCTGGAAGATGAGGTGTCTCCGCTGAATCTTACCATTGCAGAACTGAGAGAAAGGGCAGATTCCAGGAGAGACAAGATGAAAATGTTTAATTATAAATTTAGCAACAGCATCAATAAAAACATTGATGAGCTTGAGACCCAGCCAGCGTATAAACGTATGGGAGTGGATATCAAGAATACAACGCCATCAGAAGAAGGTAATAATAAATCGAGATTTACATTAGGTGTTGACGATAATTCAGAGATACAATTGCGTTCAAATAATTCTTTTTTGCATGATAATGTGGATTAGTTAAGTGATTTTAGTTTTAGTTAGTGGGAGGAATCCGGAAAATAATTTATTTTCCGGATTTTTTTATGTAAGGAGTTTCTTGCCGGCTACAGATCATTCCGTAATATCCTTGGAATAGTCTTTTTGAAGCAAGTTGCGTGTGGTATCCACACCCTCTAAATCGATAAAATCTTTGAGCTGTTCATTTATTTTGGCCTGATCGCTCATGTTGTTCAATTTGTAATTGATCGCTGAAAAAGCATCGTAAATCTTTTGCCGTTCCTCAGTGATTTCCTTGTCGGTAATTACTTTGATATCCGCCATATCCTGTAACCTCAGGGCTTCATTATGCAGTACATTGAGCCTGATCTTAACCGCCGGATTGTTGAGGTCGGCCAAAGGGATGGAATCCTTTAAAGCTTCTGTCAGTTTGACCAGGTCTTTGGAGTTGTACAACGATTCTTCATTGCTCAGTGAACCATTCGTTCTAAGAAATTCTGACACCTTCATATAGGCTTCCCAGGTACGTGCAATTGAATCAGCAGAAGGCCTTAAGCTTTCACCGATACCAAATGAGGGTGCGGGCGCAGCCTGATCCGTTTTTGCAACAGCATTTAAATCTTTGGGCTGAGCGGATTCTTTATTACAACTAAAAGAGAACCAGGCTATTATAATCGTAAGTAAAAAGTTGCGGAATGACATAAGGAATAAATATTGAACTTCAAAATTAATGTTTCTTTTGATTTTTAATCCCCTTTTTTCTTAGAATCCTGCAAGTTTTAAAATATATTTGTAGTAAATACAGCATTTATGGAAAACAAGATCTTAATACTTGGTGCAAGCGGGCAAATAGGCACGGAATTAACTTTGAAACTCAGACAGATCTATGGAAATACTTCGGTAATCGCTTCTGATATTCGCAATGGAAATTATGAGGTCATGGAAAGCGGACCCTTTGAAATTGTGGATGCTACCGATAAAAAGGAGCTGCTGAAGGTCATACAGAAGCACGGCATAAAGGAGGTTTACCTGCTTGTGGCCATGTTATCTGCTATCGCCGAAAAGAACCCGCAAAAAGCATGGGATCTGAATATGAGAACGCTTTTTAATGTGCTGGATATAGCGAAGGACAAGCATATTTCAAAAGTTTTCTGGCCGAGCTCTATTGCAGTTTTCGGGCCGGGCTCGCCCAAAATAAAAACACCACAGAATACGGTAATGAATCCCTCAACGGTTTATGGCATCAGTAAACTTGCCGGTGAGCAGTGGTGCGCTTATTATTTCAACAAATTTGGCGTGGATGTTCGCACCATCCGGTATCCGGGCATAATAAGCTATAAAACAAATCCGGGTGGAGGAACCACAGATTATGCTGTGGAGATATTTTTTGGCGCCCTTCAGAACAAATCCTATGAGAGTTTTTTAAGTGAAAACACCACTTTACCCATGATGTATATGGATGATGCTTTGAATGCTACCATTAGGCTTATGGATAAAGACAGGTTTAATGAATATACAGCCTATAACCTGGCTGCCATCAGTTTTTCTCCTAAGGAAATAGCTGCGGCGATTCAGAATTACATACCTGATTTCAGGATGAGCTATAAAGCAGATATGCGTCAGCATATTGCAGATAGCTGGCCGAAAAGCATTGACGATTCAGAGGCGCGAAAAGACTGGAACTGGAGCCATGAGTTCGATCTGGATAAAATGGTAAAGACCATGCTCGACGGCCTGCATTATGTTGCGCGCTGATGCCTCTGGTTGTAGTAACTGACTGCAAAAGTCAATGATAAAGGATAAGTTAAATAGTTGATATAAAGAGATTATGATAGTTGACTTTGATAAATTGAATGATACGTCCCGCGTTTTTATCTTTCCGGCCGAAAGAAAACTGTACCCCGAGGAGATGGATGTCCTCAAGACTGAGATTGAAGGTTTTTTTGAAAGCCATCCCAAGCATGTGGGCGGCTACCAGATTTTATTAAACCGGTTTATCATACTGTGTTTTTCAGAAACAACTCCACTGGGTTTAAGTGAGAATGACGACCTCATTGAGGTAATTCTGGCGCTTGAGAAAAAATGGGAAATTTCTTTACTCGATAAAGTAAAGGTCTTTTTTAAACAGGGTGAATTTGTTCAATGTAAAGAGATACGGGAGTTCAAAAAACTGATTAAAAGCAACAGTGTCTCGCCCAAATCTATAGTCTTCAATAATTTCGTTCACAATAAATTTGAATTCGAAAATAACTGGGAACTGACCGCTGAAGAAAGCTGGGTAGGCCATTTATTCTAGATCAAATTGTGCGATGAATGAATTCATATCCATCGCATTGTCAACAGTATGCTCACCGATCTTCGTGCGCCGCAAGCGGCTCAGATGCGAACCTGTATTTAAAACCTGGCCGAAATCATGGGCTATGGATCTGATATAGGTACCCTTGCTGCAAACAATTCTGAAATCAACTTCGGGTAATTCAATTTTCGTGATCTCAAATTCCCTGATGGTAATTTTCCGGGGCTGTATCTCCGCACTCAGACCTTTTCTGGCCAGCTCATACATGCGTACACCATCTTTTTTGATGGCTGAAAATATCGGGGGTAACTGCTCAGTTTCTCCAAGGAATGTTTTTGAGGCGGCATGGATCTCAGGTTCAGTGAGATGGGCATAGGGATAAACCTGGTCAACTGAAGTTTCCAGGTCATAGGATGGGGTGCTGCCACCCAGGGTAATGGTGCCGGTGTATTCTTTTTCCTGTGCCTGAAGCATGTCGATGGTTTTTGTGAGCCTGCCTGTGCAGAGGATCAGTAAACCCGTGGCAAGCGGATCCAAAGTTCCGGCATGTCCTACCTTGAGATCTTTGAGCCCGAACTTCTTTTTTATCGCAAACCGAAGTTTGTTCACCACCTGAAAGGAGGTCCAGTGCAGGGGTTTATCAATGAGGATGACTTGACCGTTTTTAAAGTCTTCTGCGTTCATTTAAACTTGGGTGCTGATTGATCTGCAGGATTAAAATGAGTTTATGAAATAAATTTTCCCGGAAAAACCGGTAAGAATGAGACTGGTCTCATCCCTTACATTAAAAAAGGCATACGCATGTATAGCCGCAA